>NZ_JAXHDF010000003.1:0-389459 GCF_037071985.1 Pseudogracilibacillus sp. SE30717A
GTTTGATACTGAATTCCTTTTTTGTTCTTTATATATTTGTAACATTCATAGCTGTATTTTATATATTATACTGGGATAAGTTAAGCATCATATAGAGAAAAATGTATATCATTATAAACTTTTTCGTATTGGAGTTAAAGATAAAGTAGTATTACTATTAGTTTAAACCGTATTATAATTGGAGGATATAAAACAATGGTTAAACTAAAAACCGAAGCATTATTTAGTGAAGAATTATTGTCGGAAATTAGAGGAAGATTTGCATATATCGATATTGATCCTCTAAAACAGAATAAAAGATTGTTTTTT
The DNA here is from genome assembly GCF_037071985.1 of Pseudogracilibacillus sp. SE30717A. NCBI lineage: Bacteria > Bacillati > Bacillota > Bacilli > Caryophanales > Bacillaceae > Pseudogracilibacillus > Pseudogracilibacillus sp. SE30717A. The sequence continues at coordinate 310 of NZ_JAXHDF010000003.1, forward strand.
GACAATGCAGGAGGATCTCTTAAGTTAAAAAGCGCAAATGAGGAATTTGCGAAGTATGATTTGATTCCCGATCACCCTTTGCGTGAACATGAAACCGCAAAATATTTAGTAAATGTTGAACAGAAAGGTGAACGCGATATTCGGACGATATTTAATGCGAAAAATGGCAGTATCAAAACCTACCTCACCGCTTCTCAAGCAATTTTTGATATTACTGGTGTGATAGCTGAAAACATTGAAGGAACCAATATAGTGACTACTGCATTAGAGCATCCTTCAGCATATGATGCAGCGAAATTTTATGCGAATAAATTTGGAAAAGAATTGCGAATCGCAAAAACAAATCGGGTAACTGGGGGAGTGGACGTTGAAGAAATAGTAAAGCAAATTGATAATGAAACATGCCTATTAAGCGTTATTTATGCGTCAAATATATCGGGAGCTATTTTAGATATCGAAACAATTGTAGATGAAGCAAGAAAAATAAAACCAGATTTATATATTATTGTTGACGCGGTACAACATGCTCCGCATGGGATTATTGACATTGAAAATACTCCTATAGATGCAACGAATTTTGCTCCTTATAAATTTTTCGGTGTAAAAGGGAGTGGTATTGCTTACCTTTCCGACAGAGCTGCAAAACTTCCCCATCATCGTTTATATGGAAAAGAAGATGGTGATCTGGAACTAGGTGGTTCAGCCACAGGACATTTTGCTGCAATAAGTGAGATTACAGACTATGTGTGTTGGATAGGTAGTAAGTTTTCAAAAGAAGTGGATAGAAGAAGCTTATATGTAGAAGGAATGACACGAATTTCATTACATGAAAGAGCGCTTCTTGAAAACATGTTAAATGGAACAGATAAAGTGAAGGGGTTAAGAAGTATTCAAGGGGTTACTGTTCACTTAGATTATGAAGACTTGTCTAAAAGGGATTTGATCATCGCAATAAGCATAGATGGTTTAGATTATAAAGAAGCAGTAAAACAATATGAAGCTGAAAACATAATAGTTTATGAACGTGTTGCATCAAGTATTTATTCAAAAAGAATGTTGGAATCGTTTGGATTGGATGGTGTCATTAGAGTATCACCATTACATTGTAATAGCATAGAAGAGATAGAAGAATTCTTAGAGATAACGCAAAAAATAGTAATGGCAAATAAATAAGGGTAGAAATTTTAAAGAAAGAACGCTCTATTATTTCGTAGTAGTACAAAATTTGCTTAAAAGGTCTTGTCGAAAATATGCTTGGTGATGTATACAAAAGAGCGTTCCTTTAATCTGAACCCACTATCAGTTTTATTTATGAAGTTTTATCATGCTCTTTATTATTTAAGAACGTAATAAAATCCATTCCTACTGTTGAAAGTGGGTCCGTTTTTTTATAATATAACATAATATTCTGATAAGCATTCTCATCATTTATTTTATAAAAGTATAATTCGTTTGTTGTTTCTAAATAGCGAGTTACTCCAGCTCTGACAAAGGCAATTCCTTTACCCTTTCGAGCAATATTATAGGCTGTAAGCATTTGGTCTAAGTATATGGTGACTTTCGGGGTGAAGTCTGCATTCTTACATATGTTTAAGCTCCTCTCGTACATATCATTTCCTTGTTTTAACAAAAGAAAATTTTCATTTTTAAACATTCTCACATCCACTTTTGGATGTTTTTTATTTAAGTAATTCCCACTCGCAATGTCATCGAAAGTTAGACGGTATTTTTTTAATTGGTTATTTATATCGTAAGATGAAGGAACTGCAAGTAATAAATTTTCCTTTGACCAAATAAGAGAATCAAATGCTCTTGGAATTCCTTTTTTCTCAACGTCTATTACTATATCGACAATTCCTGAATGTAAACATTTCATCAACTCATCGGCATTTGCTTCCAATAGATTTACAGTATAATCAGGGTATTCTACCTTAAACTCTTGTATGATTGTCGGGAGAATATACGTACAATAAAAGGAAGCAGCCCCTACATTAATTGTCCCACGGTTGTTATCTAACAACCTATTAAAATAAGATCTCATCTTGTTTTCTATATTCATGATTGATTCAATTGATTCAATATAATATTTTCCTGCTTGTGTTAATTGAATCGGATTACTGCTCCTATCAAAAATAGGAAGACCAATTTCCTCTTCGACTCTTTTAATTGTTGCGCTAAGTGCAGGTTGAGAAATATAAAGTTTTTCAGCCGCTTTAGAAAAACTTTTATGTACATATACCGCATGAACATAATCCATGTTTTTTAACATAAATTGATCCTCGCTCCCTTTGTTGTGATACATACCTAGATGAAGAGAATTCTGATTGATTGTTGTACTACTTTTAATCATATAAAGAATTATATATATCGTTATAATATTTTCCTATTGGCGTTACCGAATTACAAGAGATACTATTATAACTATAAAGAATAATCAAAAAATATGCAAAACTATAAAAATGAAAAGGGTGTATCGAAAAATGAGTTTAATAGAAGAAAAGTTTTTAAAACTTGGTGCTGAATATGCACCCGGACAAGAAGTAAGACAAAATACGAATGAAATTAAACTGCGTTTTGATAAAATACCTGGCACACCAGTTGACTTCTCACATGGTGATGTAGATGCATTCAAGCCTATTCCAGGTTCCTTGGATGTGTTTATTGAAGGAGTTCATATTGGAGGAAAGCAGGCTTATACCGAATATCGTGGGAGTATGGATATCCGAGAAAACGTGGCTAAAAAGCTTTCTAATTTTACTGGTGCAAAAATTAATGCTGATAAGAATTTTATCATTACTCCTGGAACACAAGGTGCACTTTTTCTTGCAATGGGATCCACGGTGGCTAAAGGTGATAAGGTTGCAATTGTCGAACCAGATTATTTCGCTAATCGGAAATTAGTCGAATTCTTTGATGGTGAAATTGTTCCCATTCAGATGGATTATTTTGAAAATGATGCTTCAGCAGGATTGGATTTAACCCAGTTAGAAGAGGCTTTTAAACAGGGTGTTAAACTATTTTTATTCTCTAATCCCAATAATCCTGTAGGCGTTATTTATTCTAAGGATGAAATTCTTAAAATTGCGGAACTTGCAGAAAGATATGGGGCAACAGTAATCGTCGACCAATTGTATTCAAGGCAAATATTTGAAAAAAGAACTTTTACACATTTGTGTGCACAGGATATTGTTAATCCTGAAAATGTCATCACCATTATTGGACCATCAAAAACAGAATCGCTTAGTGGATATAGGTTAGGAGTTGCATTTGGGTCGGCTAAAATAATTGATCGAATGGAAAAGCTGCAAGCTATTGTATCACTTCGTGCGGGTGGGTATAGCCAAGCTGTTTTAAAAACATGGTTTTCGGAACCTAAAGGCTGGATGGAAGAGCGGATTTTGGAACACCAAGCAATTCGTGACGATCTAGTATCTAAATTACAGGAAGCAAATGGATTTAACGTTAGACTTACAGAAGCTGGTAGTTATCTTTTTCCAAGAATTACTCAATTGGATATGCCAATCAATGAGTTCGTAAAAATATTAAGGCTTCAAGCTAATGTTATCGTGACGCCAGGTACTGAATTCGGACCACAGTTTACGGATAGCTTTCGGGTAAACTTTTCTCAAGATCATAAAGCAGCAGTGAGTGCGATAGAGCGAGTCATTCAGGTTGTGGAGGCATATCAGAATGAACACGTCAAATAATAACAATCCTATTCCTCAAGGTGAATATGTGCCCGCCACCCGTTTTGGGAATATCATTTATACAGCCGGAATGACACCAAGAAAAAATGGAGTACTTATTCAAATTGGAAAAGTACAAACAGGAGAGTCTATCACAAACTACAAGGCAGCAGTAAGACAAGCGGTTGCTAATGCAATTACTGCTGCTAAGAATACCCTCACATATGAAGAGGTCATAGCACAGGTCCTTTCACTTACTGTTTATGTGAATAGTGATGAAACATTCCAAGCACATTCAAGTCTAGCAGATTTTGCCTCTGAATATTTATTTGAAGAACTAGGAAGCAAAGGTATTGGGAGTAGGGCTGCAATAGGCGTTCCTTCATTACCTGGCAATGCACCTGTTGAAATTCAAATAACGATGGGTGTTTCTTCAAAAAATGTAAAGTAAATCAATACAGAAATACTTCGAAGGCAAGGATGAAAGTTGAAAAAACTGAAGAAAAAGAGTGATTGACGCCAAAATTCATACTATGATAGTATAAGTTTAAATTAAGATTCCTAATTTTCTGACAAATGTACATAATAAATAATGAAACGTTATTAGATATTTACTATTAAAAAATGAAAGCGCTATTATTAATGTTGATTACATATTTAAATAGAAAATTAAAATAAACCAGATATTTAACTACATTTTTTTGTTATTGATTGTGAAATTATAAACATTCTAAAATATTTTGGACAGAGAATTATTTTTACATTTGTAAAAAGGAGTGTGGCGATTTGATTAAGAAGCCTTCGAAATATATAAAAATACTAATAACTATCTTAGCTATTATTATGGCTTTATTTCATTTATACACAGCGTTTTTCGGTCCCTTTACTGCTTTGTTGCAGAGAGATATCCACTTAGCTTTTGGACTTATTATTGGATATTTAATTTTTATAGATCAATCAAAAAGTAAATTAAAAAATGCCTGGTATTTAATCGTCTGTTTATTAACTATTCTTACTTCGTTGTATTTTATTTTAGAATTTGATGCAATTGTTTATCGGTTTGGGTCCCCAAATACAATGGATCTAATTGCTGGATTCATAATTATAGTATTAATTATTGATTTTACACGTCGAACAGCTGGAAAAGTGCTAACTGGAATAGCTATTGTTTTTATTGCTTACGCATTGTTTGGAAATTATATTCCTGGTTCATTTGGACATCGTGGCTATGATGTTTCCCGAGTAATTAATCAAATTTCTTTAACTACTGAAGGAATATTTGGTATTCCACTTGGTGTATCTGCTGAATTTATCTACTTGTTTATTTTATTTGGTGCATTATTGAAAGTTACTGGGATAGCACAATATTATATTGACTTATCAACAAAGCTAGTTGGCAGGTCTCCTGGTGGTCCGGCCAAAGCAGCTGTAGTAGCCAGTGGATTATTTGGAAGTATATCTGGAAGTGCAGTTGCCAACGTTTCGGGTACCGGTACTGTTACGATTCCACTAATGAGATCAATTGGTTACAGAAAAGAATTTGCAGGTGGTGTAGAAGCTGTTGCATCAACAGGAGGACAATTTATGCCCCCTTTAATGGGAGCATCGGCATTTATCATGGCCGAGATAATCGGTATTCCTTATTATCAAGTAGCTCTTGGTGCTATAATTCCCGCGCTTATTTACTATGGAGCATTGTTTGGTATGGTTCATTTTAAAGCACATGCAGAAGGACTTACTGGGAGTGACACAAGTAAGTTACCACCGTTAAAGAAAATGCTTTTGTCCAAATTTATATACTTTCTACCAATCATTGCACTTACATATTTTTTGCTCATTGCACAATTGTCAGTCATGAAATCTGCAGTTTATGCCGTTTTAATTACCATATTTATTGGAGCATTTATTACCAAAAAACCCTTACATGCATTTAAAGAAGCAGTCATCGAAGCTGTAAGGTCTTCTCTTGTCGTGATTGCATCAACTGCATGTGCGGGTATTGTTGTAGGAGTTGTTAACTTAACAGGTATAGGATTAAAATTCTCCTCATTAATTATTAGTTTTGCAGATGTAAATTTACTCCTTATTTTAGTTATGCTAATGCTTGCTAGTATGCTTTTAGGAATGGGTTTACCAACAACGCCAGCTTATTTAATTTTAGCAGTTCTTGGAGCTCCAGCTTTAATACGAATTGGTGTTGAGCCTTTGCCTGCACATATGTTTGTTTTTTACTTCGGGGCTATATCAATGATCACTCCACCCGTAGCTCTAGCAGTATTTGCCGCATCTAGTATTGCTAATTCAGATTTTTGGAAAACAGCATGGAACGCAGTCTTGTTAGGGCTTTCTGGATTCATCATTCCATATATGTTTGTTTATAATCCGGCAATTTTAGGATTAGGAGGAAAGTTTGAAATATTTATTTCAGGAATTACAGGACTGTTTGGAGCTGTATTGTTAGGTGCAGGTCTGGCGGGCTGGCTAATAGTTAAAACAACAACTATTCAGCGCATTTTATTAATTATCTCAGCATTTTTACTGATAACGCCAAATGAATTCGTTAGTATTTTAGGATTTATTGGTTTCTTAATAGTACTTACCTTTCAATGGAGTAGTAGAAAGAAGGTGATTAATACAGAAAAGGTTGCTCAGTAAATAGCTTTATCATTCGCTGTAAATTAATAGGGGGGGAATCATTATGTATAAAAATTTAGCACTTGTGCTTACGATTGCTGTGATTGCAATATTTGTAACAGCTTGTGGCAATGGGACGGAGAGCACTGATGGAGATGATGGTAATATAATTGAAACGAGTAATATATCGATTGCAAGCGCAGGAGCTGCGGGAACATTCTATGTGATGGCAGCTGGATTTTCCGACCTTTTGAATAAGGAACATAATCACTTAAATACGGTTGCTGAGATAACTGGTGGATCAGTAGAGAATGCAAAGCTAATTAATGAACATAGTGTAGAACTTGCTGTTATGCAAATGGACGTGGCTTTAAATGCTATTAATGGAAGAGATCAATTTGAAGAGCCTATTGATATGGTTGCTTTAACACCAATGTATCCAAATTTGATTCAAATTGTCACCTTAGAGGATTCAGATATAAAATCATTTTCAGATCTAAAAGGAAAAACAGTTTCAGTAGGTGAGCCTGGAAGTGGAGTATTAGCTACAAATGAAATGCTTTTTGAACAAATGGGCATGTCATTGAAAGAGGATATAAAACCAGAATATTTATCTTTTGCAGAAACAACAAATGCTTTCAGAAATGGGGACATAGATGCAGCGATAGTAAATACTGCAGCACCGGCTCCTTTTATCACTGATTTAGAAACGACACATGACATCAAGTTTATTTCTTTTTCTGATGAAGAAATAGAAAAGTTCACAAATGAGTTTGAATATTTTATGAAAGATGTTATTCCTAAAGATGCTTATAACTCATTAGAAGAAGATGTTCAAACTTTTGCGGTATGGATTGCGCTTACCTCTAATTCGGAATTACCTGAAGAAACTGCCTATGATATTGTGAAAACCATACTTGAAAATAATCCGTTTTTGCAGGATGTACATGTCGTTTCCAAATATGTGACGCCGGAAAATGTAGAAAATATTAAAGGTCTTCCTTTCCATCCTGGGGCTATAAAATACTTTGATGAACAAGAAATACCCTATGAAGAATAAGATTCAAAAAGATCATTATTTTAGAATATGTAGCAATCCCGTTTTAAAGGAATTGTTTAAAAATTAATAATGGATGTGATAGTTGTGGTTATAAACTTAGCTTTATTAGGATGTGGAACAGTCGGATTGAAATTTCTTGAGTTAATTCAAGAGAAAAAATCAGATTTAAAGAATCGATATAACATTGAGCTATCTATTGTTGGTGTAGCCGATTCAACGGGTGTAGCCATTGATGAAACGGGACTAGATATTGATCAAATAATTGAGGTTAAAGAAAAACAAAGGAAAATTGGTTTATATCCAGAAAAAGGAGAATTAGGTGTTTTAGGAAGCGGGATATTAGATAGGGTTAAGGTGGATGTCGTGATAGAAGCGGGGGTAAGCGATGTAGAAACTGGTGGATTGAGTTTGGAATATGCCAAAAAGGCATTAGGGCAAGGAGTGCATGTTGTTTTTGTAAGTAAAGGAGCCTTGGTCCATAGCTATGATGAATTAGCGCAAATAGCTGCTAAACATAATGCGGAATTGAAAGTGAGCGGCGCAACAGCCGCGGCGTTACCTACAGTTGATGTGGCTTTACAAAGTCTAGCGGGGACAGAAATTGAGTTAATACAAGGCATTTTTAATGGTACGACGAATTACATTTTAACACAGATGACACAACATGAAGTGTCCTATCAAGATGCTTTAAAAAAAGCTCAAGAAAAAGGGATTGCTGAACCAGATCCGACAAATGATGTAGAAGGTTATGATACAGCCTCCAAAGTATTAATATTAGCAAATGCAGTTATGAATGCTAACTTAACATTTAAAGATGTGGAGATAACAGGGATAACTGAAGTAACTAAGAAGCAGATTGAATCTGCTAGGAAAAACGGGCAAGTTATTAAGTTAATGGGAATAGTTAGAAAAGAGAATGGACAAATCAAAGCGGTTGTTAAACCTGAAAAATTAATTGCAGATCATCCAATGGCAAATGTTCATAATTCAGAAAAAGGCATTCATTTCGTAACGGATACGATGGGTGATTTGACAGTCATTGGTGGAAGATCCGATCCAAAAGCTGCAGCCGCAGCCGCTTTAAAAGACACTATTATGTTAACTCAAAATCGAGTAGCTTTTGAAAACATAGGTTAAGTTGCTAATAAGACAGGAGTTTTTTCCTTCCTTTATTAATGGTGAGAGACAATTTTGCGTCAACTACTGTTGTATCGCAAGTGGAAGATAATACGAAGCCAAAGGAGATTACTAGATGAATAGAACAGCAAGGAGGAAAAAGTTATTTGAAATCGTGGTAGAAGAAATAAAGGTGTTAATCCAAGCTGACGGACTAGTGCCTGGTGATAAATTACCGACCGAAAGAGATTTAATAGAAATTCTTAATGTGAGTCGAACTTCTTTGAGAGAGGCATTGATTGTTCTACAAAATTCAGGTTACCTAAACATTATCCAAGGAAAGGGAATTTTTTTAAATAAAGATTTGCGAAGCGAACCTTTAAAAGACGATCTAGATGACGAAAAGTACTTAGGATATCTTCATGAAGCACGAATTATTATCGAGTGTCAATTAGCTAAATTGGCGGCAGAACGTGCAACAAGTGGGGATATAAAACGATTGAAAGAAGATTTAAAAAGAATGGAAAATCCGCGCTTATCCTTAAAGGAACGTATTCAAGCGGATTATGATTTTCATTACGGAATTTCTGATAGTGCAAAAAATCCCATTTTAAATGAAATGTTAAAGCAAATTAATGAAGAATTATACGAAGCAAGAAGTATAACACTTTCTTTTCCAAAAGGAAGAGAAAAAGCAATCACAGCCCATCGACGAATTTATGAGGCAATCAATCAAAATGATAAAACAGGTGCGGAAAAAGAAATGAGACGCCATATTGATGAAGTATATATGGCTCAAAAACAAATTCATGTTCTTAAACAACAAGAAAAGGAAGAAAATTAATAAATATGTTGTAAATTTCCAAGGTTAGAGAAATTGTTGATGAGAGTTTGTTATTAGGTATTGTTTAAAGCAAACAGATGAAACTGGAGGAGATCAAATGGAAAAAAAATTAAGGATAGGGATTATTGGATGTGGCACAATTGGTGGTTATGTACTGGAGGCGGTTAAGTCAAACGAAGTAGATAACGCGGAGGTTGTAGTTGTTTGCGGGAGAACGAATAAATCGCGAGGTAAAGATAAGGTTGAACAATATAACATTCCATGGATTACGAATCCAGAGGAGCTAATGAACTATGATGTTAATGTTGTCGTTGAAACCGCTTCTCATGAGGCACTTTCGAAATATGGACCGAAAATTTTAAGAGCTGGAATAGATTTAATACCTTTAAGTCTTGGAACATTAGTTGATACCGAAGTTTTAGAAGAATTAATTTCAGAAGCAAAAATTGGGAACAGTATCTTGCATGTTCCTTCAGGAGGGATTGGTGGATTAGATGCGCTTCAAGCGGCATTAATAGCTGGGATAGATTCAGTTACGATGACAACAAGGAAAGCCCCAATCGCGTGGACGGGTATTCCCTATGTAGAAAAAATGGATATTGATTTGGAAAACATGACGGAACCAACCGTGTTGTATGAAGGTTCTGCAAGACATTGTGTCAAGGAATTTCCGCAAAACATTAATATAGCTGCAGCCCTTAGTTTGGCAGGAATAGGTTTTGACGATACCAAAATTCGTATTGTAGCTGATCCACATATTGAATATAATACACATGAAATTTCTTGGAAAGGTAAAGCAGGGCGTTTTAAAATGACATTAGAAAATGAACCAGTCCCTATTAATCCAAGAACTACTTATATGGCTTGTTTAAGTGCAGTTGCCAGCTTAAATCGAACTCGTAATCCTTATCGTATTGGAACATAATTAGTAAAGCTGGCTGGTTCTAACCATCCTAAATATATGATATTTCTTTTGGATAAATTATCATGATTTGGGATGGTTCTTTTACGTCAATTAATTATTAACTGTTTTGTTTTTTAAAAAGTCTTAATGTTTGGAATATAGACCAGAGAAGGGGAGACATATGAAAAAGTTAAAAGAAATTCATTGGTTTTTACTATTTCTTGTAATTTTCCTTTTAGCTTATATACCTGGATTTGGATGGAGAACCTATGAACCACTTCTGATTGGAGTACCATTCTGGGTTTGGTATACCATCGTTATCACCGTAATTTTAAGCATCACTGGAAGATTATTTGTTCATTTTTTTTGGAAAGATTCTTAAACAATGAAGATAAAGGGGGATTAACGAATGGTACAAATTTTTATAGGAATGAGTATCGTTTTTCTAATCATTGTATTTGGCCTAGGGTACATTGCTTTTAAAAGGACAGAGGCTACTCCACAGGAATATTTTTCGGGTGGGGGAACTCTAGGTACGATTGTTTTATTTGGAACGATGTTCGCAACGATACAGAGTGCTTTCGCATTACTTGGATTGCCCCAATCCGGCTATATAGATGGGTATGGAATGCTATTAGGATTACCTTTTGGATGTGCTTTTTTAGGAATTGCAATTGGCTTCTTAGGTCCCCGCGTTTGGAAGGCAGGTAGAAAGTTTAACTTTATTACAGTATCTGATTTTTTAAGTCATCGTTTTCAGTCTAATACGGTAGGGATCATATATTGGATAAGTGCATTAGGATTTCTCGCGCCATTTATCGGTCTACAAATAATAGGTGGTGGAATTACTATTCAAATTGCAACTGGGGGAGCGGTAACATATATTCAAGCGATGTGGATTATGCTAGCAATTATTGTGTTATATACCCTTTTTGGTGGCCTTCGAGCCGTTGCATGGAATGACACAATTCAAGCTTTCATTATGATTACGGCAGTTGTGACTGCGCTAATTCTTATTTTAAGAACGGTTGGATTTAGTAATGTAGAAACAGAACTTTCTAAGTTAAATTCTCTTGAACTATTAACCATGCCCGGACCTAATGGAGTTTGGACGTTTAAATATGCTATTAGTTACGGTTTGCTATGTACAGTTGGCGGCTTAATTTGGCCTCAAGCATTTACCAGACTTTATATGAGTAAAGATACAAATGCCTTTAAAGCCCAGGCAGTGTGGTTTCCAATCGCATGTATTCTACTATTATTTTCGGCAGTCACAATTGGTGTGTTTGCGGTCACTATATTACCAGACATTGAAAATACGAATCAAGTTCTACCAATACTTGCTATGCACCTATTTAATCCTTATATTGCTTCATTTGTTTTAATTGGGGTTATTTCGGCACTTATGTCGACTTCTTCATCTCAATTATTAGCGGTTAGTGCTATTTTCACCCAAGATATTTATAAAAAACATATTAATCCAAATGCATCACATGCAAATCAAACGCTCGTCGGGAGGATTTCCTTAGTCGTATTTGCGTTGATTGCCGGAATTATTGCAATGAATCCACCTAGTTTAGTAGTTTGGATCGGTACATTTTCCATTCAAGGAATTCTAGCTTTGCTGCCAGTGATTCTTTGCGGTCTATTTTGGAAAGAAACTACAAAAGCTGGAGCTGTTGCAGGTAGTTTTGTTGGGTTATTCGTCATGGTTGGCTTACTAGCTAATATTTTACCTTCCAGTTTAACTTTTGGATTTATGCCTTGGGTATCGAGCAATATAATAACGCTACTTACTGTTATTATTGTTAGTAAATTCACCAACTCTTTTTCAGAAGATCATATTCAAAGTTATTTTAAGTTATGGAAAAGAGATGAAGAACAATATACTAATAAATCACAGCCACAAGATTTAGTGTCGGACAGTTCTGTAAAATAATAGAGGGTTAAATTGAAGGAGGATATTCCATGTTAAGTAATATAGCTAACAAGGTTACCCCACAGTCGGCAGCCTTGCTTGTTATGGATATTCAAAATGACTTCTGTGAGGATGGGGGATACTTCGGCAGGCTTGGAAGGGATATGAAACCACTTCAAGAGATGGTATCTAGACTAGAGACATTGATTGATGCAAGTAGAGAACTTGAAGTCCCAATATTTTTCATAAAGGCAATTTACGATGATATTTATTTATCAGAATCAACCCGGTTACGTCACGAAAGAAATAATTTGCCACAAAATTATTGTATCTCTGGTACGTGGGGAGCAGAATTTTATAAAATTAAACCACTTCCAAATGAAATAGTGATAAATAAACATCGTTATAGCTCATTTACGGGAACAAATTTGGATTCGCTGTTAAGAGCTTCCGGGATTGAGACGGTTATATGTACTGGAACAGCAACGAATGTTTGTGTAGAAGCAACTGCTAGAGAGGCCTATTCAAAAGATTACCATGTAGTTATGGTTGAAGATTGTTGTTCCACTTCGTATGGAGAAGATTTTCATGAAATGACTCTAGAAAATTGCCGAAAAACATTTGGTGTAGTGTGTAATAGTGAAGAGCTCATTGGACATTTAGCGAATTATGAAGTCGATTCTCCATATAAATAAAGTGTAAAAATGATGAGCACCTGATGGATAGAAAGAATACGAATAACAACGAACATTCTTTCCAACGTTTATATTTATTTGTTAACTTGATCAGGCTGTTGAACTTTTAGGAAGGAAGTGATATGTAGTGAGATAGTTCAGGTCCTCACTATAATAATGGATGTTAAAATTAATTTTTTAAGTCATGTTTTTAAAAAAGCTACATCTCCAGTATCTCTATACTAAGATGTAGCTTTTACTATGAGATGGTGCTCCTTTAAAAGCGGAATTACAAATTATTCATTCAGTTCTCCCACTTCTTCATAATACTTTTTTGCCCCTGGATGAAGCGGACCAACGAGATTTTTTGTTGCATTTTCCAAAGAGTAATATTCGAGTGATCCATGAATGTTAGGAAGTTGGTCAATGTTTTCGTTAATTGCTTTGGTAATTTGATATACTGTTTCATCATCTATTCCGCTATAAACTGTTAACACATTTCCCATGGAAGCAGTTGGGATTTCTTCATCACCATTTACCACATTTTCATATGTTCCTGCTGGGATAGGATTTTTGTCTAGGCCAAATTCTGTCAAATAATCGATTAATTCTTCTGACATTGGCAAGATTTTTACATCTTTATTAACGGCAACCTCTGTGATAGATGCAGCTGGTAAAGCTAATTGAGCAAAAACTTCTGTAGCGTTTCCATTTCTTAAAGCATCTGATTGTTCATCATAGCTACCATGGCTTACTTTTCCACCTGCATTTTTAATATCTTCATAACTTGTATCGTAAAAATCTAATATCTTTCTAAAAACCCATTCATCGGAATTGTTTACTGGTGTTACGACAATATTAAGGTCTTTTTTATTAGCAAAAAGCTCGTCTACAGTATCTGCTTTAATAGAAGCATCTACAACAAAATGAAAGTGGTTTGTTCCAAATCCGTTTCCGATAATAGATACATTTTCAAATTTTTCTTCGAATGGATCCTCTCCATTTAATCCTGCACTAATAAAAGGGGGTTGCATCCATGCTAATTGTGCTTCGTTAGTTGCAATAAAAGGCATGTTTTGCAGAGAACCGCCTGGAATGGTACTAATGTTTATCCCAGTTTCATCTAAAATTAGAGAACTTAAGCCTCCGGCGGTGGTGTACCAGCCTCCTCCTTGTGCCCCGGAAGCCCAAGTTAAACTGGATTTTGTATCTGATGACGAATCATTTGATGCATTATTGTCTTTTCCAGTACTGTCACCACATGCTGTTATAATAAGTGCTGAGATAACAACTGTAAGAAGAATCAAGATTTTTTTCATCAACTTCACCTCATTTAATTTTAGCTAGTTGCCTCTGGTGAGTAATCAGAAGAGCTAGTTTCTTTTTTATTAAATTTTTTACTTTTTAAATAGTTGTAAATGAAATATCCAACCATTAAGCATATGCAAATTAAAGATACATAGATATTTGGAGTAATATTCGTAATGGCAATTATTGCTAGAATGATTCTTTCTACTATATTGAGCTTCGTGAACATAATTCCTATTAAACTTGCAGATAAAATAATCACACTAACAACGATAGAAATAAATGTAAATACTACTTCATATATCGGTGCTCCGTTCATTAAGATAGCTGGTTGATATACGAAGAAATATGGGACGATGAACCCTGCAAATGCATATTTCACAGATAGTAAAGCTGTCTGCATTGGTGGAGCATTTGCGAGATTCGCTGCTGAGAATGCAGTAACACCAACGGGAGGAGTAATATCGGCCATAATAGCAAAGTAAAAGATAAAAAGATGCACTATGACTGTATCAACACCAAGTGCTGCAAGAGCAGCTGATGAAATAGTTGCCGTTATAACATAAGCAGCTGTTGTCGGAATTCCCGCACCCAGTACTAATGTTGTTAACATAATGAGAATTAATGCTAACCATAAATGCCCGCCTGATAATCTAGTAATCATGTTGCCAATAGATAAGGCGAGTCCCGTTTGGTTGATAACCGAAACGATAATACCTGCTCCAGACAAGGCAGAAACGATGACAGTACCCATACTAGCTGCGTATATGGCACCTTTAACTAATTTTTTAAATGTTAGACGATTATTTGGCATAATTAACCAAATGATTATCATAGCAATTAGTCCATAGGAGGCACTATTAGACGGTGAAGATCCATTAAATAAAAAGTAAATCAACACAATAAACGGAATAATATATGGTATTTGGACAAGTACTTTTTTTATTGAAACATCAAAATCGTTTTTTGAGCTTTTCAATCCCATTGAAACGGCTTCAAAGTGTACCATTGTAATAACACCGATATAATAGATAACCGCACCTAAAATCGCCATCTTAATAATATCTGTATAAGGAGTTGCAGTCATTTCTGCCATGATAAATGCTCCAGCTCCCATAACAGGTGGCAAGAGAGGTCCTCCAGCACTGGAAACTGCTTCAATGGCTCCAGCTTTTGGAGCAGGATAACCAATTCTCTTCATTAAAGGAACTGAGAAGCTACCGGTTGCATAAATGTCGGACACAGAACTTCCACTTATACTTCCAAACAATCCGCTTGAAAGTACCGTTACTTTTGCGGGACCGCCACGATATTTGCCCGCTATTAATATTGAAAGATCCATAAAAAAGTTTCCTACACCTGAATACACCATAATTGCTGCAAAGATGATAAACACAAAAATAATATTACTTGAAATTCCTGTTAGAAATCCGTAAATCCCATCATGGGAGGATAGGTACATTATTTCTACAACTCTTTCAAAACTTAAGTTTCTAGCTGCAAATGACCCAGGTAAATAGGGTGCGATAAATATGAAAGAGAATATAGTTGTAACAACAATTGCAAAGGAGAGAGAGACAGCTCTTCTACAGGCTTCAAGAACAAGTAAGATTAAAAAGGTACCTAGAATGAGTTGCATAGTAGTAATTGCTGTTACCTGTTCAATTCGTTGATTAATCATTTCTACATTAAATATAATGTATAAGCTTGGAAGTAAAGCAATAATCGCTAAGATCCAATCAGTAAGAGATGGTGCGCTATCACGCTTTTTCTTCGTAGCCGGAAATAAAATGAAAACTAATGGTAACAAAAGAAAGACATGAATCGATCTTTGTAAGCGTGGTTCCAGTGTCCCGAACATTGCCGTATATAGATGGAAGAGAACAGTAACAAGAGCCCATATTCCAAATATAATCACAATTTTTCCTTTAATTTCTCTCATAATTTTCTCCTCCTAACGATAGGATTTTTTGGTTAAACGAATAGAAGTAAATTATGATTTAACTATTTATTATTAAGCATAATTCCTACGACGATTTGTAGTGTAAAAGTGAAAACCCTTACTATTTAGGTGATTGAATCTCCGGTCCCTGTTTAAGACCGGAGATTAGCCCTCTAATTGGTTTTCGTTATTTTATAGTCAATTAATCTGTTAGTTAGGTAAAGTGGTCATTTCTGCATCAAATATTTTCGGATAGAAATTTTATTTCCGCTAAATCACTTAGTAAGTGTACGGAATTTGTTCCTGCAGCTGCTAAGATTTTTTGTTTTTCTTTCGCTGTTTCAGATTCATTTTCAATTATGGCACCTGCATGTCCCATTCTTTTACCTTCTGGTGCATGTAATCCTGCTATAAAGGAATATACTGGTTTTGACATTTCCTTAATGATTTCTGCCGAAAATACTTCATCGTTTCCACCAATTTCACCGACATAAACAATTGCTTTTGTATCTGGATCTTCTTCAAACTTTTCTAAAACATCATAGTGCTGCAATCCAACAACTGGGTCGCCACCTAAACAAACAATCGTGCTTGTACCTAAATTTTGTTGTTTTAACATTTCAATTACTTCATATGTCAATGTCCCACTTCTAGAAACAATACCAATGTTACCAGGCTTTAAAATAGAATCATGAATATCACTCATATTTGCTTTTTCGGGTGATACGATTCCAGCAGAATTAGGGCCGAGTAATATTACTTGATGCAGTTTTGCATAATGTACCATTTCTAAACTGTCATGTAGTGGAACTCCTTCTGAATAAATAACGATTACTTTTATTCCTGCATCAATTGCTTCAAAAACAGCTTGTTTAACAAAAGTTGGTCGAACACTAATAAACGAACAATCGGCATTCGTTTTCTTTACTGCATCTTCAACTGTGTTAAAGACTGGTAAATTAAAGACCTTTTGACCACCTTTACCGGGAGTAACACCTCCCACAATTGGTGTATTGTAATATAGCATTCTTTTGGCAAATGATTGACCGATATTTCCAGTTATTCCTTGAATAATAATTTTAGATTGTTCATTAATAATGATGGCCATTAGATTGTCACCCCTCTAACCAAGTTCCGAGTAAGCGTACATGCTGTTTTAATTTTATCTGTGATATGAATGTTTTCGTATTTTGATAAGAGAGCTTCAGCTTCTGCTTCATCTTGTCCTTTTAAACGAATGACTACAGGGATATCCGAATTGCCTAGCTGTTCTTCAATCGCTTTTGCAAGAACAAGGCAACTAGCTACTTGAAAATAGAAATTAAATAGAAAAGCTTTTGGTCGCAACAGTTTAATTTGTGTAATTAGTTTTTTTGCAATTTCTTCATCGTGGATGGCGTGTCCACCTAGATCTACAAGTGTTCTTACTGTTAAGTCATTACTTGAGACCATATCAAATGTTGCCATTCCAAGTCCTGCACCGCTTGTAATGATGGCTACATCTCCATCTAATTCAACACCGACAGTATGTAATTCGGCGCATTTTGCTTCATAACTATTCTGATCTCTTTTAATCAGTATTGGATCGCTTGCACGGTCTGCGCTACCATCTAAAATAACTTTTGCATCTCCAGCAACATAGCCGTCATCTACTATAAATAATGGATTTATTTCGATTAATTCCGCTTGTTCCTTCGTAAACATCGTCCATAAATTTTGAATCAATTGGGATATAAAAGGTTCTCTATTATTTAGAAACATTTGTACTTTTTGGATCATATAGGTCTGCAAACCTAGTAATGGATTTATCGGAATAAATAAGATGTTTTCTTTAGGGACATCCTCGATGTTTACTCCACCTTCTTTACTTACGATTAAAACAGGAGATTTTTTGTTACGATCAATAACAATAGAAAGATAATATTCTTGTTGAAAATTTACTAATTCTTCTATATAAATACCGGCTACTCTTTCGTCTTTGATGGTCATATGGGACAGTTTCTCAGATTTAGTAATTAGCTCTTCTTTATTTCGAACGATTTGGATACCACCTAGCTTTCCACGACCGCCAGTTAATACTTGAGTTTTAACGATTAGTGGGAAGGGAGTTTCTTCCGGTAAGTCGTCTAGTAACCAACCCTTAGCTGTGTTTATACCGTATTTATTAAATAGTTTTTTACCTTCAAATTCGTATAATTTCATGTTTAATCCCTCAAATTTGATTTATTTCGCTCTTTTTTCGAAAAACTCTTTCATCGCTTGTTGTGGTTCACCTGAACTGTAACCAATGGTGTGTGCTTCTACGGCATAATTCATGCAGTTATTGAATTCTTGTTCACTTAATTGGTTAAATCTTCGTTTATTAATTGCAATTGCGGTAGGTGGTTTTGAAGCTAAGTCTTTGGCTAATTCAAACGCTTTGTCCTGTAGTTCATCATCTTCCACGATCCGTGTAACGAGATCATATTCTTTTGCTTCTTCAGCACCTATTAATCTACCAGTTAAAATTAGGTCAATTGTTTTTGATTTACCCATAGTCTCCCAAAACATAGTTGCACCGATCACACAAGGTAAACCAACATTTACTTCTGTCATTCCATATTTTGCTGAAGTATTCGAGATTCGAATATCTGCCAAAAGTGCCAATTGAAGTCCTGAACCAACTGAAAATCCGTTAATGGCAGCAATGATTGGTTTTTTTACTTTTCTAATAACTCGATATAAATGATCAAATTCTTCGATCCAATTTTCGGCTGCTTGTTCATCTAAATCTTTACTTTCTGATAAATCCTGTCCGGAACAAAATGATTTATTTCCCGAGCCTGTAATAATAATTGCTCGAACATCTGAATTTGTATCCGCTTTCGTAAATGCGTCAGCTAAATCTAATTTTGTTTGTGTGCTTAATGAATTATAAGATTCCGGTCGATCAATGGTGATGGTTAATACATTTTCCGTTAAGTTAGTAGTAATATTTTGATTATTCATAGTAAACAATCCTTTCAGGTAATTTTAAATGTTGTGGACTTATAATACCAAGTATACTATGATGGTGTCAAGAACAATTTTTTAAAAATTAGGTAGTCAGTTTTATACCAAATTGACTAAAATTGTAAAGTGTAATACTATATGTAAAAAGTATCAGAAGTCGCTAGGAAGAAAGGTGTATATTGATGAAACCGTCTTACAAGATCATTTATGAATCAATAAAAAATGACATATTACGTAAAAAGTTTCCTATTGGAAGTATGCTCCCATCTGAGGCAGAATTGGAAAAACAATTTAATGTTAGTAGAACGCCAGTCCGACAAGCTTTAAAACAGTTAGAAAATGATAATTACATATATCGGCAACAAGGAAGAGGGTCTTTTGTCGCAAATTTTAGACCAAAAGAAAAATGGATAAATATGACGGGTTTTAAAAGGCAATATAATTATTCATGGCAGAAAGTCACTGCTCAGACACTTGAATTAAGAACAATTCAATCTAAAACATATGCTAAAGCATTAATGGTAGACGAAGATGAGGAACTCATTTTTTTGAAACGGCTTCGGTATTTAGATGCAAAGCCAATTTTTTATATGGAACAAATTATCGCTCCAATTGTTCCAATAGAAATTTTTCAGGAAGATTCTTCTTTTACATCGATTCAACAAATACTAAGTGAAAAAGCGTTTATTGAATTGGTTATTGCAGAAGATACAATAGAGGCTGTTAATGCAGAAGCAGATATTGCGGATATTTTAGAAATTCCACATGGAACTGCATTATTAAAGGGAAGTAGAATTTCGTATTCACCGGAAAATAAACCGATCAATTTAGATGTTTTTTATACGAATACAGAAGTCTGGAAATATTTTTCTTCGTATCGATATTAATAACTTGCTTTCATTTTTGATTTGAACTTATGATTAATAGCTTTAAGCTCTGAAATTTGCTGTTAGTTTAGCAAGGCTAGCAGAAAGTGAAAAATTGAGGGATTTACAAGAAGCAGTGATGAAGAGAGTGAAAAAATTAAATAGGATATAAAAGAATAACACTTAGGTATGTGGGGGAAAATTAGCATATCTAGGTGTTTTTCTAATGTATACAATTACAGCACATAATTATTGTTTTGTAGGACTATTTCATTAGTTATTTGAGTTAAACCTTACTTTTTTACTTGAAATATAGTAAAATAGAACTATATAAAAAGAAAAGCTAATCGTTATGGAAAAATGGAAAATTAAGTTATATATGCTATTTGTGAATGTTGTTTAATAGTAACTAATATTCCTCATCAGGTTGTTGGCATCGTTTTTCCTGTTTAGCAAAATTGTTAGCTTAAGAAGCTACATAGTCAAATTTCATCAAAGGAAAGTTCCACTAAAGAAGTGATAGCCGAACATGGCTACCTTTCGTTTAATCTAACCTTTTGTAGTATATGGGAGTATTCAATCGTTATCATTCCTTTATTTGAAAGAAAAATATCAATGTAGATTGTCGCTGTCATCTATCCTTCTTAAGTTACCCGAAAATCACAGGGGGTCATTACATTGCAAAAAAAGAAAATTAATCTTGCTATCTTAGAATCTGATCAACTATCTCGTGAAGGGATTAAACTTATTTTAGAAGGACAGAAATTGTTCAATGTTGTAACGATTAATGATTGTTTTGACGCTAAGATATTAACTTCTAAGCCGATAGACATTTTATTAATTGAACTAAATATATTTAAAGAAAACCAGGAAAACATTAGAGGTATAGTAGAGGAATCTTCTCCTCAAATGAAAATTGTTGTTTTAGCAAATACAAAAGAGAAAAATTATGTGGTCGAACTGGTAAGGTTTGGAGTTCATGGTTATCTTCTGAAAAGGATATCTCCAGCTACGTTTGTCGATGCAATAAAAACGATACATAGAGGCAAATACTATATTTGCCCGCTCCTCACATACGAATTAGTGGAAGATTATCGGAAATTGAAAAGAGCAACTGAAGGTTTAGCAGTGAATTATGGGGAAACAAAAAATAAAAAGCCGGAATTTTTAACTGATCGTGAATATGAAGTTCTAACTTTTATTTCAAAAGGTAGAAGCAATTTACAAATTTCTAAAGCCTTAAAAATCAGTGAAAAAACAGTAAAAAAACATTTAGGTGGTCTCTTTAAGAAAATGGGGGTTAAGTCAAGAACAGAAGCTGTTGTTCAGGCGATACAAAAGGGATGGATCTCAGACCCGGCATTACAGAAACAAAGGCTTGAATAATAGTGGTTCATAAATGACAGAACAAAGCAGAAAATAAATAGTTTTGTGGACTATATTTAAAAAGGAGGCAGCAGAATGTACGATTATAGTGAACACTCCGCTGCCTTTTACCTAAATGCAAAAACGGATTATTTTAATCCTTTTGTAATTAGGTTTAACTCGCCCCGAGCTCAGACTCTAATGCATACCCAAATTGGTATAATTTTTCTTCATCACCATGTTTACCTATGAGCTGGATGCCAATTGGTAGACCGCTCTTCGACATTCCTATAGGAATAGATAACGCAGCGTTACCAGTATAGTTAAATGGCGATGTTAACTTTAATAGTGCATGTTGTGTCGATACAGATGTATGATTTATTGTTACTTCCCTTTGACCGATATCCGTTGGTAGTATTGGAAGTGTGGGAACGATAAGTATATCAACATCATTAAATAGTTGATTCAGGTTTGAAATTAATTTATTTCTATTCATTTGTGCCTGAACATATTCGTATCCCTTCACTTCTTTGCTAGCTACTAATCTTTCATATACTTCATCATCAACATTACCTTGATAGCTTTGTAGGGAATCGGCATGAACTGCAGAGGCTTCCGCTTTTATGGTAACAGCCTGTGCATCGGCTATTTCCTCAATATTTGGCACAACTACTTCTGTTATGTTCGCTTGTAGATGTTTAAAAATAGTGACACATTTATCAAAAGCATCTTTTACTTCTTTATTTAGGTTGGTGAAATAGCTGTTCATAGCGATTCCGATCGTTTTTCCTTTCACACTTTTTCCTATTAATCTAGAATAATCTGTGTTTTGACTATCTTTAATCGAATAAGAGTCCTTCGGGTCAAATCCAGCTATTATATTTAATAACAACGCATTCTCTTTTATGTTTGTTGTAATAGGTCCTATATGGTCAAGTGTATAGGCTAGGTCAAACGCTCCCGCTTTACTTACAAGACCGAAAGTTGGTTTCATTCCAACTACTCCACAAGCAGAGGCAGGAATTCGAATGGATCCACCAGTGTCTGTACCTATAGAAGCTAAAACCATGTTTGCGGCAACTGCAGCTGCGGAGCCACTACTTGATCCTCCTGAAATTTTTTCTAAATTGTATGGGTTTCTGCATGCACCGAAATAAGAACGATCTCCTATTGGTCCATAAGCAAATTCATGTGTATTCGCTTTACCAATAATAATTGCTCCGGCTTGTTTTAATTTTTCTACAACTGTTGCATCAACTGAAGGAATAAAATGTTCGTATATTTTAGAGCCCATTGTTGTTTTTATTCCCTTTGTATAAATTAAATCTTTTACCGCTATGGGAATTCCGTGCAAAGGACCTCTAACTTTACCTTCGATCATTTCTTTTTCTAAAACTTTGGCACTTTCTAATGCCTCTTTCTCAGAAATTGTAATAAACGCGTTAGTTTGTGGATTTTTCTCATAAATTTTTTCTAACGTTTCTTTTACTACATCTACTGGAGATATTTCTTTCTTCTTTATACACGTATTTAAATGCAAGATATCCATTACTAATCTCTTCCCTTACTAAATTGTAGATAATTTCTTCGTTGTTCTTTTTCCTGGTTTTACAAATAGCATTGCTATCATACCAATAACTGAAGCAACTGCTGCAGCGGTGAACATCGATGAATATCCATAACTTACGACAAGGAAACCTGTTAATGTAGGTGCAATGATGGTAGCCGTATTGGTAATAAAATGAGTGATCCCACCATATGTTCCCGCTTTATTTGGTTCAGTATCAATGATTACCGACCAGTATACGGAGTTTGGTAAAGAGTTAAAGGCGTTACCAATAGCCATAAGAGTCATTACACCGACCACTGTGTTAACAGTCGGTATTAGCATAAAACAAGTAGCTGTTAATAATAATGAAACTACCGCTAAACCAGATCTGGCAATTCGAAGACTGCCTGTTTTCATTCGTAAATAATCTGATATTTTTCCGCCTATTAATACTGTAAAACAGGCACCAATCCATGGGATCATTCCCAAATACCATAACGAGGATAATTGAAATCCAAACTCGTCTTGTAAATATTTAGGTGTCCAAGTTAGTAATAGAAAATTAATATATTGAAATGCAAAATAACCTAGGGCGTTAAATACTAAAGTTGGATTCTGGAAGAAATGAAACCATTTAATTTTATCTTCCTCATTTTCCTTGACCAACTGTTCATCAGGGAGTAAAGCATCCATAGATCTAATTTTATCTAGTTCTTCTTTTGATACTTTCTTATGCTGCTCTGGTAAATCTGTAAACATTTTGGACCAAATAATAACCCAAATAAGTCCTAATGCTCCTAAAATAACGAACATGACTTTCCAACTTGTTATGGATAAAATTAAAACTGCTACAGGAGCTGTCAACATCGCTCCAAGTGGTGTACCTAATAACCCTAAAGAGACAGCAAATCCTCTTTCTCTCGGTGTAGCCCAATTTGCAACAGTTCTATTAATTGTTGAAAACGTAGGGCCTTCAAAGAAACCGAACATAATTCGGACAACAGCAAATCCTGCAATCGCTGAACCGCCAAATAGGGCAATTCCAATTTCTCCTGCAAATGCGGTGACGATAACGAATAATGACCATCCAATTCCAATGATAATCCAAACAAATTTAGGTCCTTTTTTATCTGCAAGAGCACCACCGAACAGCGCTCCAAATAAATAACCGTAACCAAAATAACCAAGAACTGCTCCCCATTCAACCGCACCAAAACCAAATTCTTTTATAATATCTTCTGAAGCATACGAGATAGCTCCTCGGTCAATATAGTTGATGATAACCATTAAGACCATCATAAATAAAATATTGTAACGATAACTATGTTTCATTTTGAAATACCTCTCTTTCTTTGATATAAATAATTCCTTCATTAAGAACTGCGTGAAAAATTATATATGTTTTACCTCCTAGTTTTTAATATTGCAGCTCATAGTATATTCATGCAAGAATCGTGCCAAGTATTTGCTGATGGTTTAAAATCTTTATTCATAGTCTTTGTTGAATGTTTTCTAAATTTATAATAGAATAACAACTAAGAATTTATGCGTAAATGCATATATTTCTATGCGGTTTTGCATTTTAAATGGAGGTAATTTAAATGGATGAAATTTCTTCCGTATTACTTGATACAGCAATGGATTCCTTACGTACCGGTTTTATTATGACGGATAAGGATGGGATGGTTCAATATATAAATGATAAAGGAGCACAATTGCTGAATAGTGAAAAGAAAAATATTTTAGGTAAATCTCTTTTTGAGTTTGTCCCAGCAATAGGAAATCGCTGCCTTTCTGAGCAGTCCCATTTTTTTAATGAAGTTTATTACGCAAACAGCAAGCTGTTTTTTAATTTTTCACCTCATTATACAAATGGAGAATTGGTAGGAGCTTCCTATTTATTTAATGAGGAAACGTATTATGAAGTATTCTTAAAGAAGTTAGATTCGTATAAAAATTTGAATCGTGATTTAAAAGCAATTTTTGATATATCTTATGATGTTATTTATGTATCTGATCAGCACGGGGTAACCTTGCGTGTAAGTTCAGCTTGTAAAAAACTATGGGGGAAAAAGAAAGAAGAATTAATTGGTAAAAGTGTATATGAACTTGAGAGAATGGGGATCTACAACCCTTCAGTAACTCGAATCGTGTTAGAGAAAAAAGAAACTGTATCGCTTATTCAAAGTACTCGTACCGGCAGAAGATTAATGGTTGTAGGTACACCGATAAAAGATGAGAATGGCGAGATTATTAGGGTTGTTAATGCATCTAGAGATATTACCGCTATTGATCGGTTACAATCAAAACTAGATGAGACAAAGCAATTGATGGAAGGCTATAAAAAGGAGCTTGAACAATTAAGAAATAAGACGTTAGTAAACGAGAAAATCATTTACCAAAGTATAGAAATGGAAAAAGTAATTGCTTTAGCACATCGAGTAAAAGATGTCGATTCAACTGTACTTATTTATGGGGAAACAGGTGTTGGTAAAGAAGTGATCGCTAATTATATTCATCAATCAAGTGACCGTTCAGAAAACCCATTTATAACTATAAATTGTGGAGCCATACCAGAAAACTTGCTTGAATCAGAATTGTTTGGATACGAAAAAGGGGCTTTTACGGGTGCAATGAACCAAAAAAGAGGGTTATTTGAGTTAGCGAATGAAGGGACATTATTTCTAGATGAAATTGGTGAGATGCCTCTTAATCTACAAACAAAATTATTACGTGTTTTGCAAGAGAATACTTTTGTTCGGGTAGGAGGTACAAAACAAGTAAAAATTAATATTCGACTTATAACAGCAACGAACAGTAACTTATATGAAGAAGTGAAGAAAGGGAACTTTCGTGAAGACTTATATTATCGATTAAATGTCATTCCTATTAATATTCCACCTTTAAGAGACAGGAAAGAAGACATTCTCTCTCTTGTACAATATTTCATGCATTCTTTTAATGAAAAATATCGATTGACGAAAACGATTTCCAGTCGTGCGATTGATCTATTACAGCAATACCATTGGCCTGGAAATGTTAGAGAATTAAAAAACATAGTAGAAAGGCTAATCGTGCTGACTGAAAAAGATCAAATTGATGAAACAGATTTAGATGCTATGCTTTTCCCTATATGGAATGAGCGGAAAATAAAAGATGACGTAACCGTTAATGAAATTATTCCATTAAAACAGTGTGTAGAGAAAGCAGAGATGCAATTGCTTAAATTAGCAAAGGAAAAATACCAGCATACAACAGAAATTGCAAAAGTTTTACAAGTAAATCAATCAACGATTAGTAGAAAGTTAAGGAAATTAGGGATTGAATGAGAGTAAAATCCAGTTTTATAGAACCTTAGATATAGCAATTTTTCAAATTGAACAGATAAGAATCGAACCTGCAAAATTCGCAAAAGCTTGAAAAACTAATTAACCCAAAGAGCCAGCTTTGATAAAACGGAGCTGGCTTAATTGTATTTCCTTATTAGGATTCTCTTTGAAATGGCCGGAATAAATGAGAGTGTTTTAAAGACATCTTTATTAAAATTTATATTGAAGAAAAACAATCGTCAATCTATCTAATAGTGATTTAATAGTAAAAACTACATTATTCTAATCGTAATATTATAAATATTTTTAAAGTAAGAAAATAAAAATATGTTGACTAAATCAGAATATGATATTAAGATATGATATAACGTTATATAATATCTTAATTCTTTTTATGTTGTAATGTAAACGGTTAATATATAAAGGATGTTTATGTTCAGGAGGGAGAAAGTTTGCAACAAAATATGCTAGATATACAAGATTTGACGATAGAGTTTAAGACAGAGAATGGATTTTTTCCTGCAGTCAATGATATAAACCTTAGTATTAAGCAGGGAGAAATAATGTGTATCGTAGGGGAAAGTGGTAGTGGTAAAACAATTACATCCTTATCTATAATGCAAATATTACCTTCCATTGCAAACGTTTCCTCGGGAGAAATATGGTTTAAAGATCAAAATATATTAAATTTAAATAAAAAAGAAATGGCAGGTATTAGAGGAAACGCTGTATCGATGATATTCCAAGACGCTATGTCCTCACTAGATCCGCTATTCACATGTGGTCATCAAATTGTGGAAACGATAAGAACACATAAAAAAGATGTAACTAAAGAACAAGCATTGGAAAAAACAAAAGAACTTTTAAGAAAAGTAGGGATTGCTCATCCAGATACAATTGTAAACGCTTATCCATATGAATTATCAGGTGGAATGTGTCAAAGGGTGATGATTGCAATGGCGCTTTCTTGCGATCCCAAATTACTTATTGCTGACGAGCCGACAACGGCTTTAGATGTAACTGTACAATCTCAAATACTTAAACTTTTAAAGCAAATTCGTACGGATTTTAATACAAGTATTATGTTTATTACTCATGATTTAGGTGTGGTTGCTGAAATTGCCGATCGGGTTGCTGTTATGTATGCAGGAAGGATTGTAGAAGAAGGGGATGTAAAGTCCATATTTAATAATCCACAGCATCCATATACTGAAGGATTACTTAAGTCTATACCAAAGTTAAATGAGAAGAGTGAGAGATTTTATAGTATTAAAGGATCTGTTCCAAGTATTACCGAAATGCCTGTAGGATGTAAATTTAACCCAAGATGTTCGAAGGCTTTTACGGACTGCTTTAAAGAAGAACCACCAACTTTTAATGTCGAAAAGAACCAAAAGGTACGTTGCTGGTTAATGGACGATGAAAGGGTGAGTGGTAGTGAACAATGAAATAATCTTGGAAATAAACAACATAAAAAAACATTTCCCTATTAGTAAAAAAAGTTTATTTTCTAAAACGACAGAATTTGTGAAAGCAGTTGATGGTGTAAATCTTAAAATTAAAAAAGGCGAAACATTTGGACTTGTCGGGGAATCAGGTTGTGGAAAGAGTACATTATCAAGATTGATAACAAGACTAATAGAACCCGATGAGGGAGAAGTTATTTTTGATGGTCAAGATTTTCTTGAATTAAAAGGAAAAGCTTTAAGAAAAGAGAGACAAAAGATTCAGATGGTTTTTCAGAACCCGTTTGAATCATTAAATCCTCGAATGAAAATAGAAGATATAATAGGTGCTTCCTTTGATATTCATGGAATTGCAAAAGGAGAAGATAAGCGAAAAAAAGTAGAAGCACTAATAGAAAAAGTTGGTCTAGATCCTAAATTTTTATCAAGATACCCACATGAACTTTCTGGAGGACAAAGACAAAGAATTGGAATTGCTAGAGCTATTGCTCTTAATCCCAAATTTATTATTTGTGATGAATCGGTTTCTGCACTGGATGTATCAGTCCAGTCTCAAATATTAAATTTACTAAATGATATTCAAAAAGAATTTAATCTTACATATTTATTTATTTCACATGATTTATCTGTAATAAAAAATGTAAGTCATAGAATTGCAGTCATGTATCTAGGTAAAATTGTTGAAATAGCTGATGCGGAAGAATTATATACAAATCCTAAACACCCCTATACTAAAGCATTACTATCTTCAATACCAATTCCGGATCCAGATGCTGAATATGAGAAAGCTTCAATTGAGCTTAAAGGAGATATACCAAGTCCCGTAAATCCTCCCAAAGGATGTAATCTTTGTACAAGATGTCCCTTTGTAATGCCGGTTTGTCGTGAAAAGGAACCGGAATTAGCTGAAATAGAAGAAGGGCATAATGTAGCATGCCATCTTTATTCTATTAATTCGGACTTAATGAAGGAAAGTAAAGTTTTATAAGGAGGAGGGATTTCATTGGGACGAGATCTAATCATAAGAATTATAACTATTATTATTCAAGTAATTATTGTAGCTAGTATTGTTTTTTCCGCTATCAGATTTATGCCTGGTGATCCAGCAGTTTTAGTTTTAGGTACAGAAAAAGGAGCAGATCCTGAAGCTGTTGCAGAAATGAGAGAAACTCTAGGTTTAAATCAACCCTTTGTTTCACAATATTTTGATTGGATGAAAAGTGCTGCCACACTTGATTTTGGACAGTCTATCTTTACTGGAGAGGATGTAACGGAAAGTATAATGGAAAGACTTCCTAAAACATTAGAGCTGGCTTTCCTAGCATTGTTGATCGCGTCATTCATTGGGATACCACTTGGTATTGCGGCAGCACTTAAACGTGGAAGTATAGCCGATTCGATTGTGTCCACACTTGCAGCAGTAGGAATATCATTCCCAGTTTATATTATCGGAACATTTTTAATATTATTATTAAGTTTTAAATTAAATTTGCTACCTGCAAGTGGATATGTATCATTTTCTGAGGATCCAGTTGACCATCTGAAGAAAATGGCTTTGCCGGCACTCACTCTATCACTTGCACTAGCTTCTACAATTGCGAGAATGACTCGTTCATCAATGTTAGAAGTATTAAATAAAGATTTTATACAAACGTTGCGGGCAAAAGGGCTGAATGAAAACAAGGTTATTTTTAAACATGCTTTCAGAAATGCAATTATCGCTGTAATTACAGTGATAGGATTAGAGCTTGGTAATCTTATAGGCGGTACGGTGTTAATTGAGTATTTATTTAACTACCCTGGGTTAAGCTCATTATTAATTCAATCGATTAATAATCGAGATTATCCATTAATTCAAGGGTCAATTGTATTAATAGCTACATTGTATATTTTAATTAATCTGTTTGTTGAAATTCTATATGGAGTAATGGATCCCAGGACTAGAAAACAATAGTTGACAACAAAAGGAGGGATAAAATTGTTAAGAAGAACATTAAAAAATAAAGTTTTTGTTGTTTGTTTATTAATTTTTATTAGTATCTTAACTATTTCTATAATTGGTCCTTGGATTGCACCATATGATCCATTAGAGATTAATTCTAATAAAGTGCTTCAACCAGCAGATTCAGAAAATCTATTGGGAACTGATGAATTTGGGAGAGATATATTTAGTAGATTGCTTTTAGGTATTAGGCCTACGATTACTGTTGCTTTAGGAGCGACATTTATTGCATTTTTCTTTGGTTCTTTATTAGGGATGATTGCCGGATATTTAAGATCCTTGCCCGAGAAACTGATTATGAGAGGAGCTGATATCATTTTGAGTTTTCCTCCTATCCTTTTAGCATTACTCGTTGTAGGTTTCTGGGGAGGTGGAGTAAAAAACTTAATTATAATAATAGGAATTGTTTACATCCCTTATTTTGCACGTCTCGCTTATTCTTCTACAATTCAAGTGAAAGGGTTGGAGTATGTACAAAGTGAAATTTTATTAGGCGCTTCTCGTTTACGAGTTTTGTTGAAAATTATATTTCCGAACATACTGTCTCCACTAATAATCCAATGTAGTTTAACTATGGCAGCAGCAATCCTTTTGGAATCTGGTCTAAGTTTCCTTGGTCTTGGAATAATCCCTCCAGAGCCTTCGTGGGGACAAATGATTGGAGAAGCTAGAGGTTATATTTTTTCCTATCCAATGTATGTCATCTGGCCATCATTATTACTAGGATTAACGATTCTATCAATAAATTTATTAGGGGATAGCTTAAGAGATATTTTAGATCCAAAGTTAAAAATTAAGTAACCAGCTTATAAATCTAAAAATAGGAGTTGAAAAAATGAAAAAAAAGAATTTATTATTGATAATAAGTTTATTAACTATCATTGTCCTTGTTAATGCATGTTCATCGAATTCCTCTAAAGATAAAGGTCAAGATGGTGGGGCTGCGCCAACAGGAGGAAGTTTAAAATTTGGACTAGCTGCGGAGCCAGATACGATGGATCCTCTTGTACAAAATGGAACTCATGGAAGGACAATTAAGTTAGCGATCTATCGAGGGTTATTTAATTACAATAAAGATGGGGAATTACAACCAGAGCTGGCGGAAGATTACTCAGTCTCGGAGGATGGAACTACATACACATTCAATTTACGTGATGCAAAATTCCACAATGGTGATACAGTAACCGCTGATGATGTAAAGTATACATTCGAAAGAATTTTAGAACCAGGAAGTAAAGCTACATTTGCAGCTGAATTATCTGTAATCGATACTGTAGAAGTAGTGGATGAAAAAACAGTAGAGTTTAATTTAACTGAACCTTCCGCACCATTATTGCATTACTTAGCTATCCCTGAGTCAGTCATTGTTTCGAAAAGTTGGATAGAAGAAAATGGCGAAAATGCAGACCCTATGGGAGCAGGTCCATTTAAATTTGTTGATTGGAAAAAAGGACAAGAATTCACTGTTGAAAAGTTTGACGAATTTTATATTCCAGACAAACCAAAAGTAGATGAAATTAAGTTTGTCTTCTATACGGACGAGAATACAAGAGGTAATGCATTAAGAGCTGGAGATGTAGATTTAATAGAAACTGTCCCTTGGAAAGATGTTGAGTCAATGGAAAATGATCCAAATCTTAAATTAGACAGTGTAAATGGCCCTTTTATGAAATTGCAATTTAACACAAAGTTTGAACCGTTTAATGATCCTAAGGTAAGACAGGCAATCTCTTATGCAATAGATAGAAATACAATTATTAACACGGCATTCAGTGGTCGTGGAGAAGGGATTTATGGTATTGCGATTCCTGAAGGATATATGGGTTACAAAGAAGAATACGCTAATTATTTCGAACATAATATTGAAAAAGCAAAAGAATTGTTAGCTGAGGCTGGTTATCCTGATGGCTTTAAAGCAAGACTATTGGCTACTTCACAATATACATTTCATGAACAGACGGCAGTAGCTGTAAAGTCAGAACTAGAAAAAATAGGAATTGAGGTAGAATTGGACCTTCCCGACTGGGCTACACGAATTAATAAAAACACTGAAGGTGATTATGACTTTATTGTGGCAGGGACATCAGGTGATATTACTGATGCAGACTGGTTAAGTAATTTTTATACTGGTGGAGAAGTAAGATTGAATAATTCTGCTTATTTTAAAGATGAAAAAATTGATGAATTGCTTATGAAAGGTCGTTCTGAAATAGATGATGAGAAAAGAGAAGAGATTTATGACGAATTAATAGAAAGAGCTCTAGAACTAAGTCCATTTGTGTATTTAACATGGCGTGAACAGAGTTATGGAATGTCTAAAGATGTTGAGGGATTCAAAAATTTACCAGGATTTTTATCTTTCCAGTCTGGAATAACTCTTGATGAGGTTACTATAGAAAAATAAGTGGTTTTTGTCTATAATGCTAGCCTTCTTAGTTGAAAAATTTTTAAATAACCTACATTAACATCTCTCTTTATAAATTAAATTTTAAAAATTATTTATTACTTCTGAAAAGTTAAATTTTTATATTGTGAAGATTGATAAATATGTAGTGCTGTTATAACATTGATGTGTAAATACCTAGGAGGGTTAGTTATAGATGAAAAAGTTGAATAGCGCTAGTCAAATTCCTTTATATCATCAATTAAAGCAAGTGATTATAGGGGATATTGAAAGTGGAAAATATAAAATTGGAGAACAATTACCAACAGAAATCGAATTATGTGAAAATTATAGTGTTAGTAGAATAACGGTAAGAAGGGCAATATCTGATTTAGTTAATGAAAAGATACTTTATCGTAAACAAGGAAAAGGAACATTTGTTAGTGAATCCAAGATAGAGAGAGAATTAATTTCTATTGGAAGTTTTTCAGATATTACTACTCAATCAGGTAAAGAACCTAGTACACAAATTTTAGAAACTCAAATTAAAAAGCCAACTAAAGAGTTATGCAATGTTTTAAAAATATCCTCTGACCAGGATATATTAGAATTGAAAAGACTGTTAAGTATAAACGGGAAGCCGTTTATCATTGAAACGTCACACTATCCAATATCACGATTTCCTAATTTAGAAACATACATAAGCAGTAATCAATCAATATATAAAATATTAAGAGAAAATTACGGTGTGGAGATCGTTAAGGCTGAGAAAACATTGGACGTAAAACTATCGAATCCTGAGCAATCTGAGATTTTTGAATGTGATGCAAACTCAGTTTTATATTTATTAAAAAAGACAGCGTTCGATAAAAAGGATGAAGTTGTTCATGTATCTAATTCACTATTTCTAGCATCAAAAGTAACATTTACTTTTACTGTAAAAGAATAAGTAAAAGATATGAAACGAAAAAGTATTTAAATGTTTGGTGGGGGTTATTTTTACAATTCGAACCCCCGATAATTTCATTATATTGTCAATGTCTTCACTAATAATAACTGAAGATTAATTTTTTTGAAAAAAATTGACTATTACGTTATATAACGTTATACTATGTTATAGTACATATACTTTATTTAGGAGGAATAAAATGCTGAAAAATTATACTGGACAAGAAGCACTTGAGAAGACGTTAGAAGCTCTAAAAAATAAAACGATTAAGAGAGTATTTTATGTAGCATGTGGGGGATCATCTGCGTTAACATATTCTAGTAAATACATTATTGACCGTGATTCTAAAACAATGACTGCAGAAGCTTATAATTCGAATGAGTTTATCTACCGCAATCCGGCTAAATTAGATGAAGAATCATTGGTGATCGCTATTTCACACTTAGGAAATACACCAGAAACTACTGCGGCTGCAGAATTTGCAAGAGATAAAGGTGCTACTGTTGTATCATTTACATATGAGGCTGATTCTCCGCTTGCAAAAGCATCTCATTACAGAATCGATTATCAGTATGGTCCACAAGTAAATCCGGCTGATTCTAGAAACATCCAAATTATTCAATTAACTTTGGGATTATTAAAGATTAAAGAAGGTCATGAAAAGTATGATGCTTTAGTATCAAGTTTGCCTAATTTACAATATACAGTAGACAAAGCAATTGAAACATATGCACAAAGGTCATCAGAGTATGCTGAAAAATATCAAAATGAAAAAATGATCTATACTATGGCTAGCGGCAGTAACTTTGGTGTTGCATATACGTTTGCTATCTGTATCCTAATGGAAGCACAATGGATTAATTCACATGCTATCCACGCTGGAGAGTTTTTCCACGGTCCATTTGAAATTGTAGACAAAGATACACCGTTTGTTTTACTCCTTGGTTTGGACGAAACTAGATATATGGAAGATAGAGCTTTAAAGTTCTTAAATACATATGCGAAGAAAACATTCATCTTGGATGCAAAGGAGTTCGACCTATCGAAAGTAGATGAATCTATTCACGGTGAAGTAGCATCTGTAATTCATCTATATGTTTTACGTGCACTTTCAAGAGAATTTGCTAAAGAACGTAATCATCCGTTAGATACAAGAAGATATATGCATAAAGTTGAATATTAAAAAACACTTGTGTGCGGAATCAACTCCTATTGTATTTAAAATGGGAGTTGATTTTTCAACAGTTAAGAAAGTATAAAAATTTCTTGACTTGTTCACTGTCAAAGAGCGCGACATCCTAAAACTGGGACTGTGCTTACTTGTTCTTAGCACTGCACTTTCATTCGTCCAACCGTAAAGAATTGTCACAACGCCTGTACTAGCACCCTGTGCGTCGTAAGTGAACTTTAGTTTTCGCAATAAAGGTTTGACGATAAGCCAAGTTTTCTATGAATTATAATCTTGAAAAGGAGGAGTTAACATGCGATATATGGTAGGTGTTGATGTAGGAGGAACTTTTACAGATGTTACACTAGTAGATCCAACATCAGGAAATATAGAAAATCATAAATTACCTTCTACACCTCAAGATCCTTCAAAAGCAATCATGAATGGAATAAGAGATTTACTTGATAAACATAGCATACCGAATGGACAAGTGACATATCTTGCCCATGGAACTACTGTGGCAACGAATGCACTTATAGAAAGAAAGGGAGCGGAAACGGCTCTCATAGTAACGGAAGGATTTAAAGACTTATTGGAGATTGCTCGTCAAACAAGACCTAGTTTATATGATCTGTTTCAGG
This sequence comes from Pseudogracilibacillus sp. SE30717A, assembly GCF_037071985.1. NCBI lineage: Bacteria > Bacillati > Bacillota > Bacilli > Caryophanales > Bacillaceae > Pseudogracilibacillus > Pseudogracilibacillus sp. SE30717A. The sequence continues at coordinate 35,105 of NZ_JAXHDF010000003.1, forward strand.
AAAAGCCGGAACCAATGATTTCTGGTGAATTAAGATTTGAAGTTGAAGAAAGATTGTATTCAAACGGAACGGTAAGAACACCAATTAATAGGAAACAACTAGGGAAGATTATTGAAGAGATTAAAAGTAAGGGAATTAAGTCAATTGCCGTATGTTTTCTTTTCTCATTTAATAATCCAATTCATGAGCAAATTGCTGTGGAAGAAATTAAAAAGCTTTATCCTTCCGCATATGTATCCGCTTCACATCAAATTGTTCCTGAATTTAGAGAATATCCAAGATTAACTACGACAACGATGAATGCGTATTTAGGTCCAGTGATGCAAACATATATGGAAAACTTCAGAGCTTCTGTTAAAAAGGAGAATATTCCTGTTGAACCATATATCACTCAATCTAACGGTGGAATTATTTCTATTCAAGAGTCTGTTTCAAGTCCTGTAAAAACTGCTTTATCGGGACCAGCTGCAGGAGTTGTAGCTGCTTCACATGTCGCAGAACTAACAGGTTATAAAGATTTAATTACTTTTGATATGGGTGGAACTTCAGCTGATTTTAGTTTGATTGAAGATGGAGAGCCGAAGATTTCAATGGATAGAGAAATAGAAGGGTTCCCAGCAAGAATACCAATGTTAGATATTCATACATATGGTGCAGGTGGAGGATCAATTGCTTGGTTAGATGCAGGAGGGGCTCTAAAAGTAGGTCCTGAAAGTGCTGGAGCTGTTCCTGGTCCAGCTGCATATGGCAGAGGGGGAACATTACCAACTGTAACAGATGCGAATGTAGTTTTAGGAAGACTTAACCCTAACGGAATTTTAAATGGACAAATGGACTTGGATGTTGAAGCGTCCAAAAGAGCGATTGAAGAACATATTTGTAAAAAGACAAACCTTTCTTTAATTGAGGCAGCGAGTGGTATACTTTCTGTCGTGAATGCAAATATGACCCGTGGGGTTCGGTTAATTTCCGTTGAGAAAGGCTATTCTCCTAATGAGTTTTCCCTTGTTTCCTTTGGAGGTGGCGGAGGTCTTCATTGTGGTTCTTTAGCTAAAGAATTAAATATCTCAACTGTAATTGTACCTCCATCTCCTGGAACATTCAGTTCTATGGGATTATTGGTCACAGATATTAAGTCGGATTATGTAAGAACGGAATTAATCCAACCGACTGGTCACAATCTTCAAAAGATTCAAGACCACTTTAAAGAAATGGAGGAAGAGGGAACCAAACTATTAGAATCTGAAAAAATTGAAGCCGGAAAAAGAATTTTCCAACGTACAGTTGATGTACGTTTTAAAGGGCAAAACTATGAATTATCCGTTCCTATTGAATTGAAAGATTTAGAAAAAGAAAACATAGATAAAGTAATTAAGAGATTCCACGAGATTCACGAGAAAACGTATGGGTATTCCGACAAGTTAGCACAGGTTGAGTTTGTTAATTTCCGTCTAACAGCTTGTGGAGAAATACCGAAAGTGAATTTTAGAAAAGAAACGAGTAAGGATGAAGAAGTCATATCTTCCAAAACAAAAAGGAAAGTTTATTTTTCAGAAGTGGATGAACCAAAGTATTTTGAAACAGATATCTTCCAACGAACAGAACTTAATGTTGGAGATAAGATTATAGGACCAGCAATCGTAGAACAGTTGGATACAACAATTCTTATCTTGCCGGAACAAACTGCATCCGTAGACCCATATCAAAACTTGATTATAAATGCATCGACTGGGGTGAATGACAATGAAAAATGAAATTAGCCCAATAACGCTAGAAATCATGGGGAATTTGATATTATCTGTTGCTGAAGAAATGGGTGTTATTTTAGTTAAGACAGCTTATTCAACAAATATAAAAGAAAGAAAAGATGCTTCTACTGCTATTTTTGACGGTAAAGGTCGCATGATCGCACAGGCTGAGCATGTTCCAATGCATCTGGGCTCCATGTTAACTGTTGTCACGGAAATATTGAAGAAGTTTCCTGTTGATACAATAGAACCAGGGGATATGTTTATAACTAATGATCCGTATACTGGTGGTGGTACTCATCTCCCAGACATCACAATGGTAGAACCAGTTTTTGTAGAAGGAAAAATAGCCGCATTTGTTGCTAATATTGCTCACCATTCGGATATTGGAGGTAAGGTACCAGGTAGTACATCTGCTGATGCAGAGAGTGTTTTTCAAGAGGGTATTCGAATTCCTTTAGTTAAAATTTGCCGTAAAGGTGAGGTAGTAGACGAATCGATTGAATTTATTTTAAATAATACTCGTACTCCGGAAGAAAGAAAAGGTGACTTATTCGCACAAATTTCCTGTAATAAAGCAGGTACGAAGCGAATGAAAGAAGTCATTAATAAATATGGAGTAGACATGTTTTCTACATATACAGATGGATTACTAAAGTATGCAGAAAATCTGATGCGTGTAGGGATAAAAAACTTACCAGATGGTGAATATTCCTTTGAAGATTATTTAGATGATGATGGGGTTGAATTAAATAAACCAGTACCTATTAAAGTTAAAATAACGATTAAAGACGATAAGGCTATTGTTGATTTTGAAGGTTCTAGTCCTCAAGTAAAAGGTCCATTAAACTTAGTATTATCAGGAACACTGACTACTGTGTTTTATTGCTTTAAAGCGATCGCAGGACCAACCATTTTCGCAAATGAAGGAATTTACCGAACAATAGAAGTAAAAGCACCAGATCATTCAATCGTTAATTGCTCTGCACCAGCACCAGTTGGTGTACGAATTGATGCAGCACAGAGAATTGCGGATGTTATTTTTGGAGCATTGGCTAAAGCCACACCTGAACGTGTTATCGCTGCATGTAATAGTTCGGTAACATCAGCAATATTCTCGGGAGTTAACCCTGAAACAAATAATTATTTTGTTTATTTGGAAACCATTGCTGGTGGATCGGGTGCTCACCAAAATAATGATGGATTAAGCGGAGTCCAAGTGCACATGACAAATACTTCGAACCTTCCTGTCGAAGCGTTAGAACGTGAGTATCCTATTATGGTAGAAACATATAAATTCGCTGAGGATTCGGGTGGTCCCGGATTGCATAGAGGTGGTCTTGGATTAGAGAGACAATTTAGAATGTTGGGAGACAACTTGAATTATACTGGATTAGGGGAAAGACATGTATTTTCTCCTTGGGGTATTTCTGGTGGTAAAAACGGCGCACCAGGTAGTTTTTGGTTAGAGAAAGTTGATCAGGAAAAAGAAAAATTAAACTCTAAAGTATCAGATATAAGTCTACAAAAAGACGATTTAATAACTGTATTTACTCCTGGAGCAGGAGGTTATGGAAATCCTATGGAACGTCCGATAGAAAAAGTGTTTAAGGATTTTAAAGAAGGTAAAGTGTCCGTTGAATCTGCTGAAAAAGACTATGGTGTAATTTTTACAAAAGACCTAAATGAAGTAGATATAGAAGCGACTAAAAAGCACCGAGCTGATCATGTGTAAGTTAAATGTCCTATTTTAAGGATAGGAGGGCTTTATTTGAAGATTATAGGAATTGGTGACAATGTTGTAGATTATTATAAACATCAAAATCTAATCTACCCTGGCGGGAATGCCTTGAATGTAGCTGTGATGGCAAAAAGAAATGGAGCATCAAAAGCAGCTTTCTTGGGGATCTTTGGAAATGATTCTCCTTCAAAACATATTATCTCATCTTTAAAACAAGAAGAAATAAATATTGAGCGTAGCCGTTATGCAATTGGTGAATGCGGAGAAGCGACAATATCTATTGAAGAAGGAGATAGAGTTTTTATCGGTTCAAATAGAAGAACTAGAATTGAATCTTTATTACGAATTAATCTCCAAGAGGATGATATTGACTATATCAATCAATATGATATCGTTCATACAAGTATAAACAGTAAGATAGAAACAGAACTAGAAAAAATCTCGCATAAAACGATATCCTATGATTTTTCTGACAAAAATAAATGGAATGAAGAACTTATTTCGAAAATTGCGCCAAATATAACATATGCTTTTTTCTCGGGTAGCGATCTGGAAGAAGCAGAAACTTTCAAACTGATTGATTTTGTGCATCAATTTGATGTAAGTGTTGTAGGTGTAACACGTGGAGAAAAATCGGCAATATTTTCAATTGAAGGAGAAATATTTAAACAAGATCCACTTCCAACAAATTTAATTGATACAATGGGAGCAGGAGACTCATTTATCGCTGGTTTTTTAAGTACTTATGGAAAAGAATTTGATCCAAAGTTAGCATTGTACCAGGCTGCAAAATCTGCCTCTATAACTTGTAGTCACTTTGGAGCTATCGGTTATCCAAAAGAAAAGAAATAAATCAATTACGAGCTACTCCCTGAACGCAAATTCGGGGAGTTTTTACATAAATTTATTAAAGGAGAAAATCAATGAGTCATTTAACTTTTTCGTATGAAGGGGTATTAAATTTTATTGAACAAAAGGCAATTAATGAGTACAGTAATCAAATTGCTACTATTCATGAAAAGTTGCATAGTAAAACAGGGCCAGGGAATGAATTTTTGGGATGGCTTAATTTGCAGTATGAAAACTCGGAGATTAAGCAACTTCAAAAAGCTTCAGAAAGAATCCGAAATGACTCGGATGTACTTCTAGTTATTGGAATTGGTGGTTCCTATTTAGGTGCACAAGCGGCAATTCAGATGTTAACTCATACATTTAATGATTTACAGCAAAAAGAAGCCACTAAGTCTCCTCATGTATTTTTTGTCGGGCAACATATTAGTTCTACTTATATGCAAGAACTTTTGTCTATCATTAAGGATAAAGATGTTTCGATAAATGTCATTTCAAAGAGTGGAACAACAACAGAGCCAGCAATAGCTTTTCGTATATTCCGCAGGTTTTTGGAAGAGAAGTATGGAAAAGAAGAAGCAAGCAAGCGAATTTACGCTACAACAGATAAAGAAAAAGGAGCTCTAAAAACATTAGCTGATAAGGAAGGCTATGAAACATTTATTATTCCTGATGATATTGGAGGGCGCTATTCTGTCCTTACACCTGTTGGGTTATTGCCGATAGCTGTAAGTGGGATTTCAATTGATGACATGTTAAAGGGAGCTAAGGATGCAACGGAAGATTTGAATGTGCCAGAGCTAAAAGAAAATCCTGCGTATCAATATGCAGCGATTCGAAAACTTTTATACGAAAAAGGATATACTACAGAGATTCTTGCAAACTATGAGCCAAAGTTACGCACTTTTTCCGATTGGTGGGTACAGCTGTTTGGCGAAAGTGAAGGAAAAGATGGAAAAGGCATTTTCCCAACATCCGCAAATTTTACAACGGACTTACATTCTCTAGGTCAGTACATTCAAGAAGGTAGGCGGAATTTATTTGAAACGGTACTTAGAGTGCAGTCTGAAGAGAAAGATCTATTTATTAAGCAAGATGAAAATGATCTTGATGGCCTCAATTATCTTGTTGGAAAATCGTTGCATGAAATTAATTGGATAGCAAGTGAAGCAACTTTAAAAGCCCATATTGATGGCGAAGTCCCAAACTTAGTAATTGATTTGCCAGCTCTCGATGCGTACACATTTGGTTACATGGTTTACTTTTTTGAAAAAGCTTGTGCAGTAAGTGGATATTTACTTGGCGTTAATCCGTTCGACCAACCTGGAGTGGAAGCATATAAGCAGAACATGTTTGAAATGCTTGGAAAGCCAGGGTATTAGAAAGAGAAGGTAAGAATATTGAAAGTATTTAGGAAATGCTCAGTTTTACAAACTGGACATTAAGGAAAAAAAGTAGCCATTGGAATAGTATAATTCTATTTCAATGGCTGCAAATTCATCTAACCCTTTAACTGCTGATAAAAAAATCAATAGTCCATGAGATTAAATTCTTTTCATTTGATTAAATAGGCTAATCTGAAAAAAGAAAGATTTTTCCTTCTTAAGTAAGTAGTAACTGCCTCTACAATCATTTAGATGCTCCAAAATCCTTATTCGACCATTTCTTCATTGTTTTTGATCATTCTCTGGACAACTTCTACTGGGTTGAAATCAACGCTGCCACGCAGTAATTCCAAATAGAATTTATGCGTTTCTAATGTCCTCTCGATATTACTTTCACGTTTAAAATGAATCATGTTCGGTTTAATGATTTCATAAATCGTTTTCCCAATTTCTATAGCGAAAGGATTATTCGTTGCCTCGAGTACAGCATAATGAAATTCTAAGTCGATAAGGGCAAGTTCCTCGGGGCTCAATTTAGGATCCATTCTTTTTATTTGAGATTCATAAACTTCTTCAATCTTTTTGATGTTCTTTTTCTCATTGGTAATAATCATATTCATTAAGAGAATTTCGAAATGTTGACGAAATTCGATAAGTTGCTTCATGTTGTTACTGTGCATAATCAAACTGAATATCAATGGGTTTAATGTAAAGTGAGAAAGATTGTTTGTAATGAACATTCCTTCACCACGTTTAATTTGTATGACACCAATTGCTTCTAAGATTTTAATCGCTTCTCTGACAGGGGTTCTGCTCACTCCTAACTGTTCCATCAATTCCTTTTCAGTGGGCAATTTGTCACCTGGTTTTAAGGTTCCATTTAGAAGATTGTCTTTAATAATTAATACAATTTCTGAGGATATGGTCTTGTTTTGGTTGATTTTCTCAATCGAAAGTTTCATCATTATTACCTCCTGTATAGCTCATATTCTAATGGCGAGAATTTGTTGTATTTTAATATTCGAATAATATAAGTTTTCAGTAAATTTATATTTACAAACACATTTTACTTTGATAGAATGTGTACAACATAATACATCATACGTACGATGTACTCTTATTTAATATACTATACATTAAAATTTTTGTATAGAAGGAGATGGTTGTATTTTTCGAAAGCAATCTCAAATGTATTTAACAGAATTATTTGTTGGGTGATGTCATTAAAAGGTTGAATTTTATTAAAGGAATTAAGAAATTAACGACCTGATAAGCGGTAACTTATAGGAGTGTCAAAAAATGAATAGTAACGAAAAGTTGGTATTAGATTGGATTGAACAGAATAAATCCGAGTTATTCAATGCGACCAACCTTCTTTGGGATTATGCTGAGCCTCCATTACAGGAGTATCAATCGTCTAAATTGTTAGTGGATATCCTAAAAAAAGAAGGATTTAAGATTGAAATGGGATTAGCTGGTATGCCTACAGCCTTTGTTGCTACATGGGGAAGTGAAAAACCTGTCATTGGAATTTTAGGAGAATATGACGCATTGCCAGGCCTGTCTCAAAAAAAAGTTGGTAAAAAAGAACCGGTAGAAGAAAATGGATATGGCCATGGGTGTGGACATAATCTTCTTGGGGTAGCAGGTATAGGCGCTGTGATAGCTGCAAAAAAAGCTATGGAAACTAGCAATCTAAAAGGTACCATTAAATTCTACGGATGTCCTGCAGAAGAAACAATGATCGGAAAAGTCTTTATGGTTCGTGATCAAGTTTTTAAAGATACGGATGTATGCTTAACATGGCACCCCGGTGCACATAATTCATTATGGGCTAGCAGTACTTTAGCTATGAATTCTGTAAAGTTCACCTTTTACGGCAAGTCATCACATGCTGCTACCAATCCGGAATCAGGCAGAAGTGCACTTAAAGCAGTTCAACTTATGGATACGGGTGTTCAGTATTTAAGAGAACATATTATTGATGTAGCGAAAATTCATTCCACCATTACACATGGTGGGGATGAGCCAAATGTCGTCCCTGAAAAAGCCCAAATTTGGTACTATATAAGGGCTCCATACAGAAAAGACGTGGAAGAAATATATGAGCGTGTCTTAAATATTGCTAAAGGCGCTAATTTAATGACAGATACGGAGCATGAAGTTGATTTGATAACTGGATGTTATCATATGTTGCCTAATAAAGTGCTAGGTCAGGTGTTATTTAATAGTTTGAAGAAGGTTGGTCCACCAGCATTTGATGCGAAAGATAAGAATTTTGCAGAGGAATTAGTTGATTCTTTCAAACCTGGAACAAGAGAAATGGTTGTCCGATTAACAGGTGCGCCTGGAGAATTGGTCGATTCTAATTTACATGAGTCAATTTTAGAACCATTCGATGAAGGTAGAATATTACAAGGGTCTACTGATGTGGCAGACGTCTCTTGGAACGTCCCCACCGCACAATTTAACACAGCATGTGTACCGACTGGCACACCAGTGCATACATGGCAATTTACTGCATCTGTAGGTTCTGGGATTGGACAGAAGGGAATGTTGGTGGCTGCCAAGACGTTAGGACTTAGTATTATTGAACTGATGCAAAATCATTATCTTGTAGACTTGGCTAAGGAAGAATTAAATAAAGAAATATTAAAAGCTGGACCCTATGAGTCACCATTACATAATGTGATAGGTTCACCTAGTCCATAGGAAATTTTAAAATTAAATTAACTTCATTTAACTAAAAACAGAGTATCTTTATTTAAGGAATGGGTACAGGAAGGAGAGGATTCGGAAATCAAAAAACTATATTGTATGTAGGTGTTAAAGACAAGTGATTGATGGAGCGAATATGATTTCATTATTTTATTTGTAACCATGATAATATATTTAACTATGTAATTCTGAATATTTCAATATTTTATATTGAGAATGTGTTTAAAAACCAAACTTGTTTCCGAAAGGGGTATAAACGTTGAAGAAGAATGAAAAAAAACAGGAATGGCGTTTTGCAGTTGCTAATAAGGAAGCGTTAATTGGTTGTGGGTTAGTTATCATAAATTTTGTTTGGTGGTATGGATTTGCATATGGACTGGGTTCAAAACCGCCGGAGGAATATACGTACGTACTAGGTTTTCCTGCGTGGATCTTTTTCAGTTTGATTTTAGGTACGTTAGTTATGTTTTTTCTCGTTTTTCTCGTCGTTAAATTTTTACTGACAGATATTCCTCTTGAAGATGAAGAGGAAAGTAATGAGGAAGATGAGGTGATGAATTTATGAAATGGGGAGTAATAACACCCTTATTAATATTGCTGGCAATTGTTTTTGTGGTTGGTATGTGGTCGAGCCGAAAATTGGATAAATCAGAAGGATTTTTAAGTGATTACTTTCTTGGTAGTAGGGAATTTGGTGGATTACTTCTAGCAATGACCATGGTAGCAACGTATGCAAGTGCGTCGAGTTTTCTTGGTGGTCCAGGGGCAGCATACTCCATCGGATTTGGTTGGGTCTTACTAGCTATGACACAGGTGGCCACTGGATATTTTGTTTTGCTAATTTTAGGAAAGAAATTTGCAATCATTGCAAGACGCTATAATGCTATTACATTTATTGATTTTTTAAAAGAGAGATATAAAAGCACTGCGGTCGTGCTTATATCTGCAGTAAGTATTATTGTTTTTCTCTTCTCCGCGATGGCAGCTCAGTGGGTAGGTGGGGCTTATCTTATTCAATCTTTAACAGGGGTAAGTTACATAGGAGCTCTGTTTATCTTTACGATAGCTGTTTTAATCTATGTCATTGTCGGTGGTTTCCGTGCAGTTGTTGTTACCGATGCCGTCCAAGGAATTATTATGCTAGTTGGTACATTGTTATTGCTAGTGGGTGTCATTATCGCAGGTGGTGGGTTATCGAATCTTTTCGCTGATTTGACAGCGATTAATCCAAATTTGATCTCACCTTTTGGTGCGGATGGTAATCTAACGGCAGCTTATGTATCCTCTTACTGGATACTTGTAGGGGTTGGCGTTGTGGCACTTCCACAAATTGCAGTAAGGGCAATGTCTTATAAAGATTCCAAATCGATGCATAGAGCCATCCTCATAGGAACTGTTGTCGTAGGAACGATAATGCTTAGTATGCATTTGATTGGCGTGTTCGCAAGACCGATTATGCCAGGAATTGAAGTGGCGGACCAAGTTATACCCCTAATTGCTTTAGAGGTATTACCGCCTTGGCTTGCTGGAATCCTGCTCGCTGCACCTTTGGCAGCAATCATGTCAACCGTAGATTCACTATTATTGATGGTCAGTTCATCAGTTGTAAAAGATGTCTATATTAATTATGTAAAACCGGATGCGTCGATCAAACAGGTTAAGAGTGTAAGTATGGGAGTAACTGCGATAGTAGGGATTGTTGCGTTTCTTTTAGCAATCAGCCCTCCTGATTTATTAATCTTCCTAAATTTATTTGCAATTGGTGGCTTGGAATCTGCATTCATGTGGCCAATGATACTGGGCCTTTATTGGAAGTATGCAAATAAATCTGGTGCACTTGCATCGATGGTTACCGGTTTAGGTTCTTATATTGCAATTCATTATTATAATCAGGCATATGGAGACCTCTTGGGAGTGCATACCGTTACTGTACCAGTTTTTCTTTCCTTAATTGTATTTGTAGTTTTCAGTTTGCTATTTAAGGAAAAAGCATATGAATTTCCGACACAAAATATAAGGAAAGGGGCATGAAAAGACAAGTGTGAAATCGTTGGTGTTTGAATCAATTTCACGATTCATTTAGTCGAGCACTAACCTGAATAATCTTTGGATTGAAAAAATCCATCGATTTCCACTACAGGTGGTCGCTTTCACCACAGGCATAAGAGCGACATCAGGTCAAGCAACGCTAGCACTTGCTTTCTCTGTGTCTCCTTTACCGCGGGTGGTGCCCCGACAAGGGGTATGCCGACGTTGCCTGCAAAGGGCGTTCTTAGTCGGACTCCCTTAAATATCTTACTTGAGTCTCATCGAGGCCTTTTGTCCCGCAGGAGTCGCCACCTTTCATTTCAATCTTAGTAATGAGTAGTTTATATAGGCGAACTACTAATAAAAATTTTACTTACTGTTCTGGTTTTCTATTTGGATTAGTATTTATGAAATTGATTCATTTAAAAGAGCATTAGACTAATATGCTTAACATTAGAATTGATTATTTGTATATGTTCTTCAATCAAGAAGAATATGGTAAGTAATACAATTTTGAAGGAGTGACGCACTTTGAATTTAGTAATGAGCTGGAATGATTGGGCCGATCTTGATGCTACAGCACTAGCTTCTTTGGTTAAAAAGGGAGAAATTACTTCAAAGGAAATTGCAGAACAAGCTGTAAAGGGGATTGTTGCATTAAACCCAGAGCTTAGCGCTGTGGTCGAAGTCTTTGATGATGTAGTCGATGATCCGCTAAAAGATGGTATGAATCCTGATGGAGTATTTGCAGGGGTTCCTTTTCTAATGAAGGATTTAGGACCTACATTGAAAGGAAGGCTCCAAGAGATGGGGTCATTGCTAATGAAAGGTAACCGAGCGGAAACGGATAGCTTCTTAACGAAACAAATGCGCCAAGCCGGATTGAATATTATCGGAAGAACGACAACCCCAGAATTTGGTCTGTGCAGTTCCGCTGAAAATCCAGATGTCTACATTACACGCAATCCATGGAATCTAAATTATACGACTTGTGGCTCTTCTGCCGGCACAGCGGCTTCCGTAGCAGCAGGTATCGTGCCAATAGCTCATGCAACTGATGGTGGTGGTTCCATTCGAATTCCAGCAGGAGTTAATGGGAACATTGGTCTCAAACCTTCCCGTGGTGTTTTTTCACTCGCGCCAAAAGGGTCGGATTTGATGACTGTAGTATCCTTTCAAGGATGTCATTCACGAACAATTCGCGACACGGCTGCTTTTATAGACAATTGTCGAGGAGGTGCTCCGGGTGAGTTTATGCCATATTGGTCATCTCCTGAACCTTATACCGAACTGATAAAAAAGGATCCAGGAAAACTTAGAATCGCTGTTTCACACGAGTGGGGGGATTACCGTGCTGCACCGCATATTGTTGCTGAATTAGAGCGAGCAGCTGAATTTCTGGAGGAGCTCGGACATCATGTTGAATGGGTACTTCCAGATGTTGATTTTTATGCTACTTACGAAGCACAAACTGCAGCTTACATGATGAATTTTGCACAAACAATTTCAGAACATTTAGAGAAGAAGGGTTTGGAAGAACCGCCTGCTGATTTGGTTGAACCAATATGTATTAAAGTGTGGGAAGAAGGGCGTACCGCTACTTATGCAGATCGTGCTAAAATGCAGACGTTATTTAATGAAACTTCCCGCAGAATGGGCGCTTTTTTTGAAAACTGGGATATCATTCTCACCCCTACTATGGCGAAGCCGACACCATTGTTAGGAACAAAGGAATACTTGACGATCAGTAATAATCCTTTCGTTTATAACTGGTTTGAAAATCTCTGGAGTATATTCGCTTATACGCCGATTGCTAATATCTGTGGTCTTCCGGGAGTTTCGCTACCGATGTCGGAAATGGAGAATGGAATACCACTTGGAATGCATGCACTCGCACGCCAAGGAGATGACGGACTATTGTTACAATTGGGTGCACAAATTGAGCATGCTCTGGATGGAAAATGGAATCACGGACGGAAACCTGATGTTCATGTAACAAAGATTAATTCAGCATATGGGCAGAGAATTTAAAGGAGAAATCTTATTCTATGAAACAACCATTTCGCGACCACTAGAATTTGGATTTAAACAAAATGGTGATTTCTACTGCAAGAAGGCAAGTCATTTCTTATTTATGATACTAGATACTAAATGATTATTCCAGATTCTGCTTAAATTACCTACACTAGTTTGATAGTCTATTTTTTAACTAAGATCTTTACCCTTTTCTCGCCTCCAAGTTGATTGTGGGGGATATCAATTGTAAAAAGGATGATATAAATGAAAGTATATAAGATAGCCGTTTTGCCTGGGGATGGGATCGGTCCTGAGGTAACGAGAGAAGCGGTGAAAGTACTGCAAAAACTTTCCGAAATAGATTCCAGGTTCTATTTTGATACAAAAGAATTCAACTGGAATAGTGAGTACTATCTTAACTATGGGAAGATGATGCCAGAAGATGGGCTTGAACAGTTAAAGGAGTTCGATGCGATATTATTTGGAGCTATTGGAGATCCGCGGGTGCTGGATTCAGTTTCTATATGGGAGTTAATTTTACCAATTCGCAAACATTTTCAGCAATATGTTAATCTTCGTCCAATCAAACTTTTAAGAGGATTGGAAAGCACTTTGAAACAGGAAGTACCCATTGATTTTGTTATTATTCGTGAGAATAGTGAGGGCGAGTATTTGAATTCAGGGGGTACGATGTTCCAAGGAGAAACTAGGGAAATGGCTGTGCAGAATACGGTAATGACAAGACAGGGTGTTAGGCAAATCGCTGAATATGCCTATGAATATGCTCGTGAAAATGGATTATCAAAAGTAACGAATGCCACAAAATCTAATGTTGTAATTTATACGATGAAGTTCTGGGATCAAGTTGTGGAAGAGGTTGCAAAGGAAAATAAAGACATTGCTTATGAAAAATATTATATTGATGCTTTGGCCACTTATTTTATTCAAAGACCGGAATCTTTCGAGGTTGTATTGGCATCCAATTTATTTGGGGATATCCTATCGGATTTAGGGTCAGCAATCGTTGGAGGATTGGGGGTTGCTCCGTCTGGTAATATAAACCCTGATGGAACATTTCCTTCCATGTTTGAAGCGGTGCATGGCTCTGCTCCAGATATTGCCGGAAAAGGCATTGCTAATCCAATGGCCCAAATATGGTCGGCAGCACTTATGCTAGCGCATTTAGGCAGAAAAGATCTCCATGATGCTATTTTACAAGCAATAGAAGAAGTATTAATGGAGAGGAAAGTATTAACACCAGATATCGGGGGAAGTGCTACAACCGCGGAAGTTGGAGATGCAATTATCAGTAAATTAAAAATAATGGAGTGATTGGATGACGCTGCAAGGTAAGACAATTGTTGTTACTGGTGCTGGCGGAGGAATGGGGAGAGCTGTAGTATCTTTATTACTTGAAGAAGGCGCAAATGTGGTCGGTTGTGATGTAAGTATTACTGTGCTAACTGAGTTTAAATCGAACGAGAGATTTTTAGAATACGAAGGAAATGTGTTGGACGAAGTTACAGTACAGGATATTTTTAAAGAAACGTTTAATCGCTTCGGCTCCATTGATGGACTGACGAATGTATTGGGAATTGCTCAAAGTGCTACATCGATTGAAAATTGTAGCTTAGTTGATTACCGGAAAATTATGGACGTGAATATGACGAGCATTTTTTTAACATGCCGAGAAGCTGCAAGTTATATGAAGAAACAAAAACAAGGGAAAATTGTAAATGTAGGTTCCGTTTCGGTGACAAGACCTAGACCGGGACTTCAATGTTATATTGCTTCAAAAGGAGCAGTAGAGTCCTTTTCGAAAGCCTTGGCTTTAGAACTTGCACCATATTACATTAATGTCAATGTACTGCATCCTGGACCGTCCGATACGAATATGCTCGGTCAATTTTCTGAACGTGGAGCAAATGTCTATGATACGAAAAAAACGGTATTTGAAAAGAGTGTACCACTAGGAAGGCTGCTAAAGCCAACAGATATTGCTCAATCAGTTAAGTTTCTGCTATCGGAAGAAACAGATATGGTAACGGGAGCCGTTCTGCATGTCGATGGCGGAAGAAATATATAGTTGTCTGAAGGAGAGAACGCTATTGCAAAAGTTCCATATGTATATAAACGGAAAGTGGATACGACAAAAAGATACCGATGTAATAGATGTAAGAAATCCATCCAGTGGTGATAAGATTGCTGTTATCCCACGTGGAACGATGGCAGATGTTGATAGTGCTGTTAAAGCAGCTGATTCTGCTTTTCGTGGAGAGAGCTGGAGAAAAATAAAAGCGTATGAACGTGGGGAAATATTATTTGATTTAGCTGATAAAATAAAGACGCACAGAGATGAATTAGCTGAACTTGAATCTGTTGATGTAGGAAAACCTCTTTCACAAGGGTACGCGGATGTAGATGCAGCAATAAGGTATTTTCGCTTTTATGGAGGTGCTGCCGATAAGGTGATGGGTAACACGATTCCAATTGAAGATGGATTACTGGATTACGTTGTGCGTGAACCAGTTGGAGTAACTGCTCATATTATCCCGTGGAATTATCCTTTGCAAATTATTTCTCGCAGTGTAGCAGCAGCCCTCACAACGGGAAATACGGTAGTCGTAAAGAGTGCAGAAGATACACCGATGACTGCAATGCAGATCACGAAATTTATTGATGAACTTCGGCTGCCAGAAGGCGTATTTAACCATGTTACCGGATATGGTCATGAAGCAGGAGCAGCATTAGCAAGTCATCCACTAATTAATCACATTACATTTACGGGTTCGGTTGCAACTGGGATTTCAGTGGGGAAGGCAGCGATGGAAAATGTTGTGCCATCCACCTTAGAGCTTGGGGGGAAGTCTCCGAATATTGTATTTGCAGATTGTGATATCGATAGAACGGTAGAGGGTGTCGTTCGATCTATTGTTCAAAACACTGGGCAAACATGTTCCGCAGGATCGAGGCTACTTGTGGAGGAATCATTTAAAGAAACATTTTTGGCAGAAGTTATTGAACGGTTTAGAAAACTTACGATTGGACCAGGCATTCAAAATAAAGATCTGGGACCAATTTTAAATGAAAAGCAATTCCAGCATGTCATGGGAATGATTGAACTTGCAGGGAAAGAAGGAAATATTCTTTTCGGTGGCAAGCAGCTCACTATAAAAGGATTTGAAGGCGGGTATTACGTGGAACCGACCATTATCGAAGGTGTCAGTATAGACAGCAGAGTGGCACAGGAAGAAGTTTTTGGCCCGGTGCTGACTGTCTTCACATTTAAAGATACAGAGGAAGCACTGGAATTAGCAAATAGTACTGAATATGGTTTGGTAACAGGCATATGGACAGAAAATATTAACAAAGCTCATTATTTGGCTAGCAGAATTGAGTCGGGGCAAATATTTATTAATAATTACGGAGCAGGCGGAGGAGAGCAAATGCCCTTTGGAGGATATAAGAAAAGCGGGTTCGGAAGAGAAAAAGGATTTGCTGCATTGGATAATTATACTGTTTTGAAAAACGTGGCAGTGAAATATCGTTAGGAATTTAGACGGAGAAATGATCTTTTTATTAGCTATAAGATTTTAATATTGTCATTGCCAGGCTCCAATAGCAAAGGGTAAAAAATGGGGATAGTACCAGCGAAGCTGTCACCACCCTTAAATATGAAGATCACTTCCAACATACAATCCCCCCGTCCTATTTGAGGGGGGATTGTTAATCTTTTTATGAAGGCCCTTGCAATAGGTTACTTTAAAATTTAAAGGAAAAAGTGTTGACTAATAGTAATGATTTGTAAAGATAAGATTTTATGTGTATATTTTAACAGGAAAGAAAATGTTGATTCCCTGAAAACAGATAGGGATGTCAATTGCCGATTTTCTATAGAGGGTTCGAAACCATCCCCTCTTAAATAAAAACTATGGAGGAATGTAAAATGGAAAAAGCAATAGTTGTATTTAGTGGCGGACAAGATTCTACTACATGCTTGTTATGGGCATTGGAAGAATTTGATCAAGTAGAAACCGTCACTTTTTTGTATGGGCAAAGGCATGAATTGGAAGTTGAATGCGCAAAAAAGATTGCAAAAGATCTTGGCGTTAATCAGAAAATAATCCAAATGGATCTACTTAATCAATTAACTGAGAATGCCTTGACGAGAAAGGAAATGTTAATAGAGGAAGGGAAAGTGCCGAATACGTATGTAGAAGGCAGGAATCATATTTTCCTTTCATTTGCTGCGATTTATGCAAAAACTATTGGGGTTAAAAATGTTATTACTGGAGTAAGTGAAACGGAATTTAGTGGGTATCCTGATTGTCGAGAGGCGTTTATTCAGTCTTTAAATAATACATTAAATCTGGCAATGGACGAACAATTTAATTTAATTACTCCTCTCATGTGGAAAGATAAAGCTGAAGTATGGGAAATGGCGGATAAGATGGGAAGACTTGAATACATTAGGGAAAACACGTTGACATGCTATGAGGGAGTAATCGGTGACGGTTGCGGCAATTGTCCTGCTTGTAAGTTGAGAAATGATGGGCTACAAACCTATTTACAAGGGCGGGGTGTTGTATGATTCGAATAGCAATCTATCTATTATCAATTATCCTGGCAAACGTGATCACTGCACGGTTTGCTCCTATGGAACTCGGTCCGCTCATTATCCCTTATGGTACATTATTGATCGGATTAACTTTAGTTATGAGAGATATGGTTCAAAATAGATTTGGTAGATTAAGAACGTATTTATTAATTGCATTAGCACTAGTTTTATCTGCCATTTCCAGCTATTTACTAGGTGATCCGTTATGGGTCGTATTTGCAAGTACATTAAGTTTCATTGTTTCAGAGACCGCAGATACGGAAATATATACACGGTTTAAGATACCGTTTGTCAGAAGAGTTTTATTTTCAGGAATTGTGGCAGGATTTCTAGACTCAGCATTATTTGTGATCATCGGGATCGGTCCGCTTGGTCTGAAATTTGTCCCATGGGAATTAGTTCCTTACGCGATAATAGGGCAATGGATAGCAAAAGTTGTCATGCAGTTAGTTGTAGCTGGTGGCATCAGACAAGTAGTTATTAAAATGGACCTATATGAACCGAATATAACGGAAGTAAAATAGGAGGAAAATGAATATGAACATGCGAAAAAGTGATACGAAAGATCTTACATTACTCGGAAATAAAGGAACATCGTACAATTATGAATATAATCCTAGCATTTTGGAGACGTTTGAAAATCAGCATCAAGAAAATGATTACTTTGTTAAATTTAATATTCCTGAATTTACTAGTCTCTGTCCACTAACAGGACAACCTGATTTTGCTACGATTTATCTATCTTATATTCCTGATGTGAAAATGGTAGAGAGCAAATCATTAAAGCTTTATATGGTAAGCTTCAGAAATCATGGCGGTTACCATGAAGATTGTGCCAACATCATTATGAAAGATTTAATTGAGTTGTTAGATCCAAAATATATAGAGGTTTGGGCAAAGTTTACCCCGCGTGGCGGGATTTCCATTGACCCGTATTGTAATTATGGCAGACCAGGTACTGTATATGAAGAAATGGCTAGAGAAAGAATGTTTAAGCATGATATGTATCCTGAAAAAGTAGATAATAGATAAATAATATTAAAGAATTTATTTAAAAAAGATGATTTCTGTCGGACAGGGATCATCTTTTTGATTATTTCCTAGAAGTTTTATTTCCATATTGAAACTACTCTGCTCAAACTTTCTGAAAAAATTATGGATAAAGCACGAACTTTTGCTAACCTGATTATCAAAATACTACCTTTTAATTTATTTAAGAGGGTATCATTCTAATCTAATTTGTATAAACTAGTATATACAAATTAGTCAGGGTGTGATACAATGAAAAAAAATCTCCATAAAGAGGTGTATATAATGTCTGTTACAGCAAAAAAATGGGGAAACAGTATCGGAGTTAGGATACCATTTAAATTAGCTCAAAAATATGGTGTGGAAAACGGAACAGAATTAGAAATTTATGACACACAAGATGGAATAATGCTAAAAGTATCAGACAGACCAACTTTGAATTCTCTTCTTTCTCAGTGCGAAGGGGAAAATCCGGTAGAAGAGTTATTTGGTGATACAGTTGGAAAGGAAGAATTATAATGCAAGTACCAGCAAGAGGTGATCTTATTTATTTAGACTTCACCCCACAGACTGGAACGGAGCAGGCTGGAAGAAGACCTGCTCTTGTAATATCACCTGAAAAATTTAATCGTGTTACTGGCTATGCAACTGTTTGCCCAATAAGCCGTACACAAAGAAAATGGGGTTTCCATATCCCTGTTCCAGCTGGTCTTGATATTGAAGGCGTCATTATTGCAGATCAAATCAAAAATTTAGATTGGAAAACAAGAAATGCAGAGATAAAAGGAAAAGCGCCGAAAGACCTTGTCAATAAGGTTGTTCAGGTGGTACATACGTATATTTATGAAGAATATGAAGAACGTAATGGTGGTTTTTGATTTATCAATACTTTTTGATAGCATATGATTTTAGCTAGCTTGTAAAGAAAAATATTTCGGAAGAAGTTGATAGGATCTCTATTGACTTCTTTTCTTTTTGTTAAAATATTAAAGAGTATTTCTCATTAAATTATCATGGTGTAAAACTCAATTATAAGAAGTATGAAGCATGTCATTTGTTCCATTCATTGTATAATAGCCATAGATATGAGCACCAATATGGAGGTATAAAAATGAAATTATTGATTGTCGAGGATGATAAAACAATCGCATCTGGCTTAGAATATTCCTTAAACCAGGAAGGCTATGAGGTTATTGTTTGTCATCGCGTGCAGGAAGCACTGGAGGTTATAGAAACGAAGATTAGCAGCATCTCCCTATGTCTCTTTGACTTATCATTGCCTGATGGAAGTGGTTATGATTTATGTCGCCGTGTGAAAGAAGTGGCAGATGTCCCTGTTATTTTTTTAACTGTTGTTGACGATGAGGTCAATGTTGTTATGGGACTGGATATGGGAGCAGATGATTATATAACCAAGCCATTTAGAATTCGGGAATTAAGCTCGCGTATTAATACGGTGCTCAGACGTTATCAAAAAAATAAAACGCAAGAAAAGGATTCTATTCAGTTGGATTCGATAGAGATATTTCCGTTAGAAGGAAAAGTGTATAAAGCAAATGTCGAGATTATTTTAACAGCGCTTGAATATCGGCTGTTAATGATTTTTATCAATCACCGTGGCCAGATTCTTTCTCGGGAGCAGCTATTAGAAATGATATGGGATGTTGCTGGTGATTTTGTAAACGATAATACTTTAACCGTCTATATCAAACGGTTACGGAAAAAAATAGAGGATGACCCACAAAGACCAAGGCTGATTGAAACAGTCAGAGGTTTAGGCTATAGGATGGTAGCAGAAAATGTTAAGAAATAGAGAGATACAATTTTTTCTTATTATAACGATGTCAATTTTAGGAGTTGGGATTTTATTAGGTTTTATTCATTCGCCTGTAACAGCGTTATTTATTGCCATTGTCGGTGGTAGTTTGGCTGTTTGCTATACAATATGGATGGTGTGGCGTTACCGGCAAATTATTAAACTATCCAGTTATTTACGAAAAATCATGGCAGGAAATACCTCATTGGATGTCCGAGATAATCGAGAAGGGGATCTCAGTATATTAAAAAATGAAATTTATAAAATGACAAGGATGTTATCTGAACAGCAGGCGGGGCTGAAGAAAGACAAAGAAAAGCTCACAGATGCTATATCAGATATTTCACATCAATTAAAAACCCCACTTACCTCGATGACTGTAATGGCCGATTTATTAAACGAGCCAAATTTAGAGACAGAAAAGCGGCAGGAATTTATATATCATATTCGCAAGCAATTAGAACGAATGGAATGGCTTGTTTCTTCATTATTAAAGCTTTCTAAGATTGATGCAGGGACTACCCTATTCAATAAGGAAAAGGTAGAGGTTAGTCAGTTGATAAAAGAAGTTATAGCACCGATGGAAATCCCCCTTGAGCTGAAGGAAATAAAATTGGAGATAGAAGAGGTGCCTGAAACAGCTTTTATTGGTGATAAAAACTGGACGAAAGAGGCTTTTATTAATATTTTAAAAAATGCAATTGAACATACACCAAATGGCGGAAAAATTACAATCACTTTTGGAGAAAATGCACTCTTTACAGAAATTAAAATTCAAGATAACGGTAAAGGAATTGAAAAGGCAGAGCTTCCATATATTTTTAAACGATTTTATAAGGGAAGTCATGCTGCAGATGGAAGTGTTGGTATTGGACTGGCGATGGCTTATTCGATTATAACTAAGCAACAAGGGGATATTGAAGTAATTAGTGAACCGGATAAGGGAACAGCTTTTATTATTAAATTCTACAAACAAGTAGTTTGATACGAAGTGACAATATTGTCACCAACATAGTCACCATAGTGTCATTTTAGACAAGTAGAGTAGAAAGCAAAGGAACTTAAGTAGGAGGAGAACGGAATGGAATTAATGCGGATTGAAAATTTGTCTAAAGTGTACGGAAAAGGTGACACAGCAGTAAAGGCATTAGATAATGTATCTTTTTCTGTAGAACAGGGAGAGTTTGTAGCAATTATTGGGCCATCTGGCTCGGGAAAATCAACCTTGCTTCATCTGTTAGGAGGTGTTGATAGACCAACGGATGGGAAGGTGTTTATCGAAAAAACAGATATTTATGGATTAAACGAAACGCAGCTGGCTATCTTCCGAAGACGGCAAATTGGATTGATTTATCAATTTTATAATCTCCTGCCGATTTTAACAGTAGAAGAAAATATTACCTTGCCAATGCAATTAGATGCACATCAGGTAGACAGAAAGCATTTCAATGAAATAGTGGAGATACTGGGTCTGCAAGAACGTCTGGACTATTTGCCGAATCAATTATCCGGTGGACAGCAGCAACGTGTTTCTATTGGCAGAGCATTAATTAGCAATCCATCTATTATTCTTGCGGATGAGCCGACAGGAAATCTGGACAGCAAAAACAGTAAAGAAATAATTGATTTGTTAAAGCTTTTTAATAAAACATATAATCAGACACTAGTTGTTATTACTCACGATGACCGCATTGCTCTACAAGCGGATCGAGTGATTTCAATAGAGGACGGAACGATTGCTAAGGACGAGGTGATTCGTCCATGAATATTGTCAATAAAGTAACGCTGAGGCATCTGAAAGAAAATAAGCGGAGAACACTCGTTACGATATTTGGCGTTATTATTTCCGTCGCGATGATAACAGCTGTTGCGACATTAGGTTTCTCCTTTATGGATATGCAGCAACGAGATGCCATCTCTTATAGGGGTGATTGGCATTACAGCATGCAAGATGTGGATAAGGAACAATTAAAAGCCATTCAAGCGGATGATAATACAGACTCCATAGGACTTTTAAAGGAATTGGGATTTGCTCCTTTAAATGATCAATTAACGAAAAGATATCTCTACGTTCGAGCGATGGATAAAACAGCCATGGAACAAATGCAAGTGAAGTTAACTGATGGAAGACTCCCAACAAGTGAAAAAGAGGTTGTTATTTCTGAGGCTTTAAAGGGAGAAGATTTTCCTTATCAGATTGGGGATACCATTCATCTTGATATTGGTGAAAGATATGAGATAGGTGATGAAGAAAATCGTACCTTAGGTCAAGATGAATCCCTCTATGTGGGTGAAAATGGAATAGAGGAAGAGTTACGCAATCAATCAGAACACAGTTTTACGATTGTTGGTGAGATAGAAGAGCCTATTTGGGATAATCCTTGGTCGGCGGGATATACAGTATTATCTTATACAGATGGTTTATCTTTAACAGAGATAGATGGTGTATATGTAAATGTGAAGAAATTAAGGAATACGTTATTTGATGATGTCGAGAAACTGAGGTCAGATATTGGAATTGATGAAGAAAACAGTGGATTCAATATACCATTTTTAGATACGCATTTAATTTCTTTAAATAGCAGCATGGTTGCCGTTATATCAGGGCTGATTACGGTCATCATGGTGATCGTTATGATTGGATCAATTGCGTTAATTTATAATGCTTTTGCAATATCCGTATCTGAGCGGTCACGCTATTTAGGAATGCTTTCCAGTGTGGGGGCAACCAAAAGACAAAAGCGGAATTCGGTATTATTCGAAGGGGTTATCATCGCTGTCATTAGTATCCCAATTGGAATTGGTGCCGGATTAGCGGGTATGGGAATTACCCTTTATTATATCAATCAGATGTTATTAAATGCTGGATTAAATTCAGATATCCGATTAATTGTGACACTGCCGGTATTTTTGATAGCTATTGTGGTATCTCTTCTAACAATTATGATTTCTGCATGGATACCTGCTATTAGAGCTTCTAAAATAACAGCAATAGATGCGATTCGTCAGGCAAAGGATATTAAACTTACCAAAAAGAAAATCAAAACAAATCGTTTTGTTCAGAAGCTATTCGGTTATGAAGCAGAAATTGCTTTAAAAAATTTAAAAAGAAATAAGAAACGCTATCATGTTACCGTATTTTCTTTAATGATTAGTATTATCTTATTTTTGTCAGTAGGCTTTTTTACAAACACATTGACTAAATCCTATGAATTACAGTCTGATGAACAGAATTATGACATTTCAATTAGAGACCATTCTGGTGAAAATAAGCTGGCTGATATATACCCAGCCATAGAAAATATGGATAATGTCAAGAACATCATTATGTATCAGCAAATATATCTCTCAGCTTATATTCCTGAAGAGATTGCAGGAGATACAATGGAAGGTATAGATGATAACTCTAATTCAGAAGAGATGGCTGGAGAAGGAATGAGCTATACAATTGAATTATTAGGCCTCCCATCAAAGGACTGGGATGATTATCTTCGCGAAAATAATATTGTACCATCATCTGATGAGAAACAGCCTGCTGTTTTAGTTAATACCGTCTCTTATATGGATCAAAATAATAAATATGTAGAAACCGAGATGTTGCATGTTAACGAGGGTGATCAATTGCCTCTTCATATAGAACACTATAATGAGGAAGAAGATGACTGGGAGGTAACGGATGAAGCTGAACTTACTCTGATAGGTCTGACGGATAATTTTCCAATGGGTAATTTTTATCCTTCAATGAATAGTCTGTTTGTTATTGTCAATGAACAAACATTTAATGACCTGATGGAAAGTGTTCCTAATAGTCATGATAAAAGATTGGAAGTATATTTGAAATCCGATGATCCTTACCAGGTTCAAGAAGATATAGAGGCACTTAAATCAAGTAGTAGTTTAGAAATAAGCAATATATATGCATTTCAGCAACAGGATAGACAATTATCTTTAGCCTTATCTGTCTTTATTTATGGGTTTATTACACTAATAACCCTCATTTCAATCGCGAATATATTTAACACGATTTCTACAAGTGTGGCACTGAGAAAAAGAGAATTTGCAACAATGAAATCCATAGGAATGACACCGAAATCTTTCAGCAAAATGATTCGCTTTGAAAGTCTATTTTATGGAATTAAGTCTTTAATCTACGGTTTACCAATCAGTTTTGTGGTTATGTATTGGATTCACTTACAAACAAGGAGCGCTTTCGATTATCGTTTTCAATTACCTTTGGGATATATCGGAATTGTTATTTTAGCTGTTTTTGTCATTGTTGGAGTTGCGATGCTTTATTCGACTTCAAAATTGAAAAAAGATAATATTGTAGAGACATTAAGACAGGAAAATATTTAATTTTTTTTATCACTGAAATACGGTGCATACTTATTAAAAATGTTCAAAATCAAACAACGTGAAGTATATCACCTCTTTAAGATATAAAATAGGTTTTCTAATCAGACTGTTTGTTTACTCACGTTGTATGAATCCCCATATATTAATACAGAGATTGATTTAATATACAAGGGGAGGGAACAGAAGTGAGTTGTGGATGTGGGTCAAGATCTAGAGAACGTGATCATGTAAGAAAAAACAGACATGACAAGTTTATTTGTGGAAGCCCAAAAGATGATAGCAGAGATGAAAGCTATCGTCATTGCGGGTGCCTCGATTGTAGACGTCGAAGAAATAGAGAAGTATATAGGTAAATGAAGAGAGTTTCTCTATTGGAGTTCATATTGCTAAAAAGAAGATTGATTATTCATTTAAATAAATTTTCTCCAACGTGTAGGGGTGGAGATACAGGCTTATGGCATACAGTCATAAGCCTTATTCATTATTTAATAAATTAAGTTGTTTCTTCTTATCGACTTACAACCTAAATGTCCACACCAATGGGGAGACGTCAGGACATTAATCAATTAGAATCTAATTTCATCGTACAAAACAAAGTGCTGATTATTATGTTGTACAAGTTTATACTCACGCCAGCCAGCTTGTATTACCTTCTGTTGTTCTTCGACTTCGTCGGTATTTTTTTCGTTTCGCGCAGCGCTGCTCTTATCTTTTGAATAAAACATACCGCAATTTTCATTATCAATTAATGCCTGACGATCATTCCTTAAAGTGTTAATCATGCCCCTAAACCGTGAATCCGAGCATAGGATAATATTAGTTGTATTTTGTTACAATCCCACGCTATTTTTGAATTTTCACATTCGTCTTACCTTCATTTCTATCTTTTTTCACAAATACTCCATCTAAAAAATTTCCTTAAATTTACACAAATATATTGACAGTTAAAAAATAACCTGTTACGGTTATACACATGAGTATATAACCGTAACAGTAGGTGACCTTAAAAGGAGGGCCGTGTAATGAAAAGTGTATTTAATACGGATAAACCAATTTATATTCAAGTTCGTGAACGAATCGAAGACCAAATTATCAATAAGCAATTGAGTGAAGATGACCAGGCCCCTTCTACAAACCAGCTAGTTAATTATTATAAAATTAATCATGCAACAGTTTCTAAAGGAATAAACCAGCTTGTAGAAGAAGGAATACTTTACAAGAAAAGAGGTATTGGAATGTTTGTAGCAGAGGGAGCAAGGAAAAAATTACTCAACAAACGTCGTGAATCGTTTATTGAAGACCATATCGTCACCCTTGTACATGAGGCTAATAAATTAGAAATTTCCATTGAGGAAATCATGACTTATATTTACGAAGTAAAAAGGAGTGAAAAGCAATGAATATAAAGGCAATAAATCTTAATCTTAGCTATGGAAGTGATGACATACTACATGATATAAATTTAGAAATAAATGCACCTAAAATCTATGGATTACTCGGTAGAAACGGTGTAGGAAAAACATCACTCCTTTCATTGATAGGATCTTTTCGTGAGCCAACTTCCGGGCAAATCTTAATTAATGGAGAGGAACCTTTTGAAAATGCTCGGTTGATGCAAGAGACTACTTTTATGTACGACAAGGACTATACTGGTGAAACAGATCCACCTTCACGTATTTTAAAAGATATTAACCGCTATCGCCCTCATTTTGATTTGGAATATGGGATGGAACTCTTAAGCAAATTTAAATTAGAAGGCAAAAAATCAATAGCGAAACTGTCAAAGGGGAAGCAATCTGCATTTAATGTTGTCATTGGATTGGCGAGTCGATCCCCAATTACAATATTTGATGAAGTGTATCTAGGAATGGATTCACCAGCTCGGGATATATTTTATAAGGAATTATTAAAGGATCAACAAATGCATCCAAGAATTATTATTTTATCGACACATCTTGTTTCCGAAATGGATTATCTATTCGATGAAGTAATTATTTTGAAAGAGGGTAGAATCCTTCTGAAAGAACCATACGATGAGATCGTATCTCGTGGTGTAACAGTAACAGGAAGTAAGCAAGCGGTAGATGAATTTATTGAGGGGAAAGAAATTCTCAATGAGGAACAGTTAGGGGATACAAGATCAGTCACGATTTATGGTAATTTAAGTGACGCGGAGCAAGTGCGTGCCATGGAAATAGGACTTCATGTAGGACCTGTTTCACTTAATGATCTCTTTATACAGTTAACAAAGGGGGAAGAATAGTATGCAGAAACCGGTATCGTATTTAAAAGTTGGCTACGATTTATTTTATGTCCAATTAACATGGACATTTTGGGCTCTTGGCATTTTCCTGCTTATTAATATTAGCAGGCTTATTTTCCTTGACTATGTAGATTCGTATTATAGCGGCGGATATATTTCGGCTAATATTTATATGTTGGTTATCGGAATAATTGCGATAAATTTCCTTCCTTATTACGTGGAAAATGGAATTACCCGAAAAAACTTTTTCCTTGGTAATGTGCTTGCAAGTATTGGTTTATCCCTTGTTATTCCAATCCTAATCTATGTGATTAGTTTTTTTGAAGAGCTAATTGTCCACAATTTTACTTCAATTGTTTTGCGTGATCACACACTAGAAGACGTGGTAGAGCAAGTGACAACTGACATTGATGGAAATATTATTGGGGAAATTATTCAATCTATTATTTTAACTCCGTTTATAAATCCGGAATCACATGTTGTACTATCGCTTGCACTATTTAGCTTACACATATTTGCGTTTTATATTATTGGCTGGATGATTGGAGCAGCATTCTATCGACTTAGATTGATTGGGGGGCTTATCTTTATTGCAATTGGTTTAGCGTTCATTTTAATAAAAGATTCCATGATCCGTTTAGTGCTTGATATACCGTTATTCCAAAATTTAAAAGTATTAGCGAATTTCCCGGAAAATTTAGCTTTTCCATCCGTTTTTATTATCATTCTAGTATCAATAATACTAATTCATTTCCTTACCAAGCGAGTAGCGATAAAAATATAATTAGATATTTTAGTGATGAAAGTCCCGTCTTCAAAGAGGTGTTTTCACTTGATCGTTCATGATTTTATGATCGGTTGTTGTCGACTATGCATCTATCGAGGGTATCTAAACTTCAATTTATAACTGATGCCAAGATACCTTAGTCGCGAAAGGTTCTATAGAGTATAATAGGTTTATAAATACAACTAGTTGGAGGATATATGGATACGATTAGAAATATTTACTGTGTAGGAAGAAATTATGTGGAACATGTAAAGGAATTAAAAAATAAAATTCCGGACCAACCGGTCATTTTTACGAAACCGACTCATGCGCTAGTGAAAGCCGATGGTGCTACGATTCAATTGCCGAAGCATCAAGGAGAAGTTCATTATGAAGCAGAGTTAGTCATTAAAATTGCCGAAGACTATACGCCAGAAAAAACAGTGGATCAGTTAGTAGATGAGATGGCGATTGGTTTGGACTTAACATTAAGAGATGTTCAGCAAAAGTTAAAGGAAAAAGGTTATCCTTGGCTCTTGTCGAAGGGTTTCCGAAATTCAGCAATCATAAGCGAATTTATTCGTTTTCCAGGAGTGGATCAGTGTAAGAAGCAAAATTTTGCTTTACTCATAAATGACGAAGTAGTGCAAGAAGAGAATATTACCAAAATGATTTTTGATTTGGAGACGTTGCTTCATTTTATAGGGAAGAAGTTGGGTTTGGGTAAGGGAGACATTATTTTTACTGGCACCCCTTCAGGCGTAGGAGCATTAAAACACAACGATCAGCTTTCACTTAAATGGAGCCAGCAAGAACTTGGAACTTGTGTGATAGTATTCGAATAATTGAATTAACATGCAAGTAAATAAAAACTATAAGTTAAATGGACTAGAGATAATAACTATCTCTTTTAAATGTTTAAATGTTTGACGCTTAAAAGCTAGGTCGTCTTATTGATTTTTCATTTAGTATAATATAATATGTCTTTATGCCCATAAAAATCCAAACAAGAAAAAGGCAAACAGTCCGAAAGGTCTGGGCGCAAAGCTCTAGGGTCTAAGACAGATTATAGTAAATTATACTGTATAAGTTATGATCGCCTGGCTACCAAAATAGGATAGTACTATTTACTTTTACTTTTTGGCTATTCAATTTTATTGGGTAGCTTTTTTTCTGTCTATTTATTAATAGAACAGTAGATTACAAGAAGGGTGGAGATGGATGATTAACTGCAATACATAAAATATTTTTTTATACGATTAACGCAGGTATTCGCCACAGAAATGAATGTTCTTTTATGAATCAAGTAATTTTTAATTAAGATAAAATCGTTTTAAAAACGTTACGCCAATTGATTCTATGCCGTGTGGAATTGCTCTACGCTAAGTGGCTCGCGTTCTACGTCAATTAGAGTCTCATCTTAAACATTTTAGCTTTGACAAACATCGAGAGGAAGTAAATGATGAAAAAATTAAATGTACACTCTATTAAAACAAAATTAATCATTGTCTCTATTTTAATTTTAATAATCCCATTAGGTATATTAGGGTTTTTTAGTTATCAAAAAAGTGAAACTAGTCTTAACGAACTTGGTGCAATAAATTTAAAAAACAGTGTTGAAATGACGCTTGAAATGATTGAAGCATTAAATGAAGAAGTAGAAAAAGGAACCCTTCCTTTAGAAGATGCACAAGAAAAAGTAAAGGTTGCAGTGTTGGGTGAGCAGAATTCCGAAGGTCACCGACCAATTAATGAGCGTATTAATTTGGGGGAAAATGGTTATATCTTTATTCTAGACGATGAAGGTAATGTTATTACACACCCAACGATAGAAGGTCAAAATACGTGGGATTCAACGGATCCAAATGGAATTAAAGCAACTCAAGAAAATATTAAAATGGCAAATGAGGGCGGAGGATATACGTACTTTTCTTGGGCAATGCCGGACGATGAGAATGATATTGCACCAAAAGTAGCTTATTCTAAAAAGGATGCTAATTGGGGTTGGAATGTAGTTGCTGGTACGTATGAAATGGATTTTAATGCACCTGCAAAAGAAATTTTAAATATCATTTTTATAGTTACGGGAGTAGCTTTAGTCATTGGAATCATTGTTATATGGATATTCTCTAATAAAATATCTAAGCCAATTAGTATGGTAGCAGAGCGAATGGATTATTTGGCAAATGGTGATTTATCACAGGAGCAAATTAATATTAAAACAAAAGACGAGACGGCTCAACTTGCGACCGCCTTGAACCAGATGCAGGAAAAGCTAAAAGAAATGATTTACGGCATTTCTAATGCTTCGGAAACAATAACAAGCCGAACTGAAGAATTAAATCAGTCTTCTAATGAGGTAAAGATTGGATCTGATCAGATAGCTACTACGATGGAAGAAATCGCATCTGGAACTGAAACACAAGCTAATGGTATTAGTGATTTAGCCACAACAATGCAGGATTATGCAAAAGAAGTTGAGAAAGCAAATGAACATGGAGAACTTATTTATGATTCTTCTAGAGAAGTCCTAGGCATTACAAATGAAGGTAGTCAGTTGATGGAATCTTCTAAACGTCAAATGGGTAAAATTGATCAAATCGTTCAAGAGGCTGTGGAAAAAGTAAAAGGATTAGATGCTCAATCACAGGAAATATCGAAGTTGGTTTCTGTTATCCAGGATATTGCTGAACAAACGAATTTGCTTGCTTTAAATGCTGCTATTGAAGCCGCACGAGCTGGGGAACATGGAGCAGGCTTTGCAGTGGTTGCAGACGAAGTTAGAAAACTGGCCGAACAAGTTTCAGAATCTGTCACAGATATTACAACGATCGTATCGAATGTTCAAACAGAATCAAACTCAGTAACCAATACCTTGCTAGACGGATATAAACAAGTAGAGCAAGGTACAAATGAAATTGAAACAACAAGTGAAAAATTTGATGGAATTAATAAAGCTGTTACCGACATGGTCGACAATGTAAAAATTGTTTCTTCAAGTTTGGCTAGTATCGCGACAAATAGCTATGAGATGAATGGCACGATTGAAGATATTGCGGCAATTTCAGAAGAATCAGCTGCCGGAGTGGAGCAAACCTCTGCATCCACACAACAGACTAGTGCTGCAATGGAAGAAGTAGCTGTGAACTCAAAAGAATTAGCGAACTTAGCCACGGAATTGAATGACCTGGTTCATCACTTTAAACTTTAATACATGAAAAATAGAAATTATGGTAGTGGTAAAAAATCATCGATGACAAAATTGTTTTAGAAGGAATACTTCTAACAATGCCGTGCGTAAGTATTAGTTTACGATTGAAGTAGAATCCTTATTGAAAAGGCTTATGGTTTATATTTCCCATAAGCCTTTATAATCTAGATTGTTGCTTGCTTATTTTCTGTATGAATCACACGTGTTCCCGTGAGTGTATCTTTGACTGGGCATACTTGATCAACATGAGCAAGTAGTGCATCAATATTTGCTTGCGGGGAGGGTGATTTCAGTGAAATCGAATAACGGATTTCTTCATAACCGGGACGTACATTTGGATTTTTCCCTAAAAAGCCATCTGGATCCAGGTCCCCCTCGAGATGAACTTCTACATCTTCTACTTCCACATCAATTTTCCCTGCAAAAGATGTGACGAGCACATTAATGCAACCACCGAGTGCTGCTAATATGTATTCCACAGGGTTTGGTCCTTTGTCTGTTCCTCCTAGACTAGGTGGCTCATCGATGATTACTTCCTTTCCACCAATGTCTGCGATCGATAATACTCCTTCTTTTGCCCATTTTACATCTGATTTAAATGTTACTGTTGCCATGTTAATTCCTCCTTCATTTTTTAAATAAGCCGCTTTTTCTTATTTTGAAGAAGAAAAATAAAAAGCCCTCTTCCGACTAGAAGAGGGCTAAATATATAATTTGATTCCCCTTCTCATCTTTCAGACAATGGATAGTCTGCTGGAATTGGCACAGTACTGATGCAGTCTGTTGCCGAGGTATCGTAGGGCCAGTCCCTCCACCTCTCTAGATAAGAAAATTGCGTTTATTTAATTAGTTACTAATATATACGAGTATAATAATAATGTCAATCATTTTTATCGGGTTAATTGGTTTTGGTTTATAAAAAAATAATTAGTTAATATTTGGAGGGCTGGTTCTGCAAATAGAACCGTTCTTTTGTTTTGTATTAATCTTCTTATTTTTTCAATAAGGAACGGCCTATATGATTAAAAACAACTATTAAAATATTTATTTGGCAAGAGTTAAGTAATGGTACCAAATTCTTATATAAAGAAAATAGGTCTGGTTAAATATATTTATAAATCGGTAAAACCTCTTATGGGATGAATTGTTTTCTACATAGAACTTATATAAATCATGGTAGGTAGAATTAAAAAACTAAAGTGTATAGGTTTCTATTTAACTTTACACAAACTTTTAAAAACCAAACTATAGCCTAAAGAACTAATACTTTATTCCAGTAGGTCATAATGACTGGTCCTTAATAACTTTTCAATTCCCATAAATTAGAACTGTTAAAAAATATAAATGTTCGTGTCGAATAGAGTAACGTAGCTAAGAAACGTTTGAATGATACAATTTCATGTCTATTCTATTAAAATATATTTACAAATATACAATTCAAATAGAAAGATATGTATTTTTATACCTCTTAAGGGTGATTTATTTGTCGAGTAAAGAGAGTATAATTATGCATAAGTATTTCCTTGAAACTAAAGGATTAGTGTAAAATATGTAATGAATTATATCTATTATGGATGTTTAATAATTCGATGTTATATTTATAAAATTTCATAATGTTAAGGTGTGATTAAATTTTGGATGGTAAAGAGAAAATAACAATCGCATTAATAGACAGTCATAAGTTATTTCTCGATGGTTTAAAAAAAATCTTAGAATCAATATCTTTTATAGAAGTAATTGCTCTTGGAAAATGTAAGCATGATGCTTTAAAAGTCATAAATACATTTAAACCAAATTTGTTAGTAATCGACGTACAATTGGTTGAGTTAAAAAATTTAAATCAATTTAATACACCGGATACTAAGATCATCTTATTATCAGGAAATGATTACGACGTTGACTATATGATAGAAGCACTTATTTTAGGTGCCCGAGGGTTTTTATTAAGGTCAATGCAAAGTGAATTATTAATTGACGCAATGTTATCCATAGTTGAAGGTAAATATTGGCTACACCCGAATGTAAGTGATGGTTTAGCTAAAGAATTCACAAAATTACGAAGGAAATATCAATTGAAAGACCTAGATAGTGACATTCAAAGACCATTACATATATTAACGATTAGAGAATGTGAGATATTAGAGCTTCTTGTTGAAGGCGATAGTAATCTGAAGATTGCAGAAAAACTTGGGATCACTGAGTATACAGTCAAAACTCATGTTCGAAACATATTAGGGAAAATGCATGTAAATGATCGTACAAATGCAGTACTATTAGCCATTAGAAATGGCTGGGTAAAAATAGAAAGAGTAAATAACGGTGTTAGAAATGAAAGGATAGAATATCTAGAGCCGTGATAAATGGTTAATACTTCACTGTAAATTCAATATAATTGTTATTTTTACATATTTGAAAGAAATATAGTGTTTATATTACTAGGGTAAAGGATGACTACAAATGAACAACTTAGATGATCGTTTGTTAGTTCATGCATATTTAAAAGCAAAAGAATTAAATTTAGAATCTGAATTTATAAGTTTACTCGAAAAGGAGTTAAACAAAAGAGGACTAATTGTTTCTGATGATTTAAACCAATTAGTCTTTTTTCATAAGAGTAATAATAAAAAGCTAGTAAAGCTAAGGATGAAATAACGACTTTGGAATAAAGTATTGAATAATCCATCAGTTACTATCGCCGTTTTGAAATAATAAAACTGCAAACGACTAACTTCAATTTATTTGAAGTCTGACTCACATAGATTATGGCATTAAGGGTGGTGATAATAGGTAATCAATGCATGAAATTTTCGGCAATTCTATTGACTAAAAAAATGTAAGAGGGTGATTTTTTTAGCTTGAGGTTTTTACCAAGACTGTGACCGTAAAGTGATGGATTTTCTTCTAAGGAGGGCAAAATATTGTGAAAAAGGTATTTCCACTGATTCTAATTATTATGCTAATAAGTTCACAATTTGGATTATCAGCTATTGGGCAGTCAATTGACACGGATCAAGAAAACTTTAAGATTATAGCTGAACCTAGTTCTACGACTGAAAAAGCGGTCATTAATGTATCTGTATTAAATAATGCGATGGATCGTGTTGAATTGTCACTCTCCGAAGATGCAAAAGTGAACATAGAAGCTACAAAAGAACTAGCTGGAGACAATGTTACGATCACGTACGATAAAGAGAACTATAAAGTCATCCTAAATAGAGTAGATGACCAACCAATAGTAGATACAAAAATAGTCTTAACAAATCTAATTGAAACAAACAAGCTACATATTCGAGGCATTATAGATGGTGAGATGACTAACACTCAAGAATATGTATTTACTGTTGATAAAGTAATAGCTGCAAATGATGAAACCTCTACAAGATCAGAAGACGAGCAAAAAAATGAGGATGTAAAGACCTCAGAGCCGGAAAGTAATAAGGAAAGTATAGAAAATGAACGTGAAAAACAAGATTCTGAAAAATCAATGAATGGAAATGAGGAAGACAGTGCAGCGACTAATGAGATTACACCTTTTTCCGGGAATTTAAACGTAGATATTGATATTTCCCCAGTGAAAAATAAGGTGTTGGCAGGAAATGATGCTGTATATAACCTTGTTTTAAAAGTTACTGGTTCACGTTCTGAATTTACAAATGCAAAAATAATAGTTGATTTACCTATTAAAGAGTTTACAAACTTTACACAAGATGTCAGTGAATTAATCATTGACGGAGTGACACCAACTTACGATGAAACAAGTCATCAATTAATCTATGAGTTTGATTCTATCAAACCTGGTAGGTCCTATGAAACGCTCATAAAAGTAAATACGGAAAATGGTCTTTCTCCGAATAACGCAGATTTAGCGGCACAAGCATCTTTTACAGCAGATAATCAGTCAGAAATTACAGATGATGCAACTGTTTCAATCGATGCATCAAGTGCAGTGTCTGTATCGAAAAAATTTAAGGAAGCTCGTTTAAGTGGAGAAGTAAAGAAAGCACCATTTCCAAACAGTTATACGATTTGGGATATTAAGGTGAGTATACCGAAAAAAGATGTAGGTCAAATGTTTATCAAAGAAGGTTCAAAAATTGTCATTAAAGATACATTTAGTAATGGATTAACTTTTTATGATGTCATGAATGACACTCCACAACCTACTGTATCTGGCCGCACATTAACATGGGAGATTGATGCACCAACATTTGAGCAACAAATGGAAGCGGACAGTGAATTCTTTACGATGGATTTACGAGTACGTTTGCGAGTCAATAACGATGAAAGTTTAATAGGGACGACTCAAGAAAATAATGTTAGCACTAGCGTTACTTTTATCGATGATCAAGTCAAAACGGATGCAGCGAAGGATTCGATTACGATTGTAAGTACGGAACAGGCAAATGGTGATATTGAGGGAGCTTGGTATGTACCAACACATGTAGGACCGCTAAATGGAAACGGTGGCATTGCTTCAAATGATTTAAAAAACCCTAATCCTGATGTATACGATGACGCTTACTTAGGGTTTAGTCATGGAATTGCCCCTTTAAACGAAAGTGAATATGGAGATTTTCAAAACTATACGACCATTTTTCGCATTGATTCAAACCTGATCTTGGATAAGATCACTACCCCTGGAAGATTTGAGTACAGACCAAATAGTAACTTTCCGTCAGGGATCCCATTAGCTGAACAGCCCCGTTATAATATTGTGGCCTCTGTTAATGGAGTAGAAAGAGTTTTGGTAGAGGATGCTGAAAATAATCGGGAGTATACTCGAGGTGATCTAGGGTTATCTGAAACGGATAGAGTGGATTATATTAAATACGATTTTACGTATGCACCATCGGGGATGTTAAATATTGGTCGTCCTAATTACTATTTTGAAGTACAGAAAGGGTATACGGGAGAAGTAGTCAATACATTTAATGTGTATGGTAGAGATGCGAATGGTGGTTCATTTGATTACCGATATCATCAAGAATCTAGAGATACAATTGCAGGACCTCGTAGTGCTACGATTGTCCCTAAGCCTACTGACCAACCGCCAATTGGACAAGTAGGAGTAGAGCTTTTAACTCATGATGGTGGGGAGGTAATCCGTGGAGAAAATCGGATGAAAGTGAGATTAGCCAATTCATCTAGTTCTACACTTACGATGAGTGAACCACTAGAAACAGTCGTATTACTTCCAATTGGAGTAACGATTAATGAAGATCCGAAAGCCTCTTATACGGATACAGATGGCATGACTTCAAATGGTGATTTTGAAATTCTTAATGAAAATTTCAATGGAAGTGGAAGGCAACTTGTTAAAATAATGTGGAATGACGACCGTATTAGAATAGGGAGAAATCTTACTGCAGAACTTGATGTAACGATTTCAGATAATGCGCCTAACACTTTACAGTTTGATGTATATGGATTTTCGGGTGATGAAGAGCTTCGTGCTCCTGCCGCGAATGGAGATTCCATTACAGATACCGTTTTACAAACAGATGAAGGAGATTTAAACGGGGATGGAATAACCGATCAACCACGTTTAAAGTCGGGGAATATCTATATGATTCGTGGTCAATATGATATTCAAACAGAAAAACTGGTCAAAGGTGAATTAGACGATGAATTCACATATTTCGGCCATACGACACCAAGTGGTTCGATTGATTATCAGGTGAAATTGACGAATACGACAGGGCAAGATATTACAAAACTGACACTAATCGATGTATTACCTTCCGAAGGTGACTTAGGAATTACGGATAATGTGGATCGTGGCAGTCAATTCACACCAAAAATGACAAATTCGATCGTATTGCCAACCGATTGGCAAGATAAAGTCAATGTTTATTACAGTGAGGCGAAAAATCCAGAACGGGATGATTTGACGAAGAATACAGTTTATCCTGATTCAACGACAAAGCTAACGAACCCGGCAGGTGCAGAAGCTCCTAACTGGAAAACAGCTGATGATGTGTCTGATTGGTCATCTATTCACTCTTTCAAGATTGAATTAAAAGATGGAGTGGAATGGATTAAAGGTCAAGATTTAATCATTCAGTTCAGCATGCAGGCACCTTCTGAAACAGAAGTGCCACGCGAACTATTAGATTCTACTGTTGATCCAACTTCACGAGCAGCGTGGAATTCATTCGCGATTGCAACTGATCATGGACAACCTGTAGAACCGTTACGAGTCGGGGTTTATATGGATTATGATATTGAAGATCCAGAGGTAGAAAAAACAGTAAACGATCAAAAAGACCCTGTTGAGCTCATCGATCTAGAAGAGCAATTCACATGGAAAGTAGATTATACATTTGGAAATTATACAGCAGATTGGGAATCGGTTTCGTTTAGTGACCAGATTCATGAATTATTAGATATCGAGGATGTCCAAGTAGTTAATCAAGATGGAGAAGATGTAACTGCAAATGGAGAACTTGATATTACTGATAATTTAGTAACATTTACTTTAAATAAACAGGATGGAAGTTTTTCATATTTAAAAGGTCAAATATATACACTCATTATTGAGTCTAAAATAAAGAGTTCAGCTACAGCTGAAGAGTTAGAACCATTTATCCAGTCAGGTGGGATTCCAAATACTGCTGAATTAATCGTCAATGATGACCCTACAACTTCTAATGAAGTTAAAATAAGACCACCGATATCAGTGGATCTTAACATCATTAAACTGGATAAATTGACAAGAGAAACATTACAAGGTGCAGAATTTGAGTTGTGGAAGTGTCCAGAAAAAAATAGTGAATTAGATGAATGCACCCGTATTTCGACAAAATCTTCTGATGAAGATGGTGTACTTACTTTTACAGAGTTGCAAGTAGGCTCATATAAATTAGTTGAAACAAAAGCACCTGAAGATTATCGAATATTAAAACAACCAATACCGATAGAAATTGATGGAGAGGAACGCCAAGTAGAGATAGAAGTAGAAAATAGCAAAAATGATTGGGAATTGCCGAAAACTGGCGGGATAGGAACATTAATATTTTATCTCATTGGAGCAACTCTTATGTACAGTGCAGCGTTTATGTTGATTAGAAGAAAAAAGAATTTAGATTAAAATTATTTATAAGGGGGCTTCACCTATGCAAATGGTTAAGAAAAGATCTTTCAACTTTATAATGGTGCTTACACTACTGGTATCTGTAATGATTCCTCAAGCAGCTTTTGCATTTGAAATAAAGGGAGATGAAGATAACCCGAAATTAACGATTCATAAATATGAGCAAGAACCTGGTGCCGAGCAAGGAGAAGGGGCTGGGAATCCTGGAGAATCAGCTACTGGCGCTCCTTTAGAAGGTGTAGAATTCACTCTTACTCAGACACATGCGTATAATTCGGTTACTGATGAATGGACAGAAGTATCAGGAGCTCCTTTTACAAGGGTAACAGATGGTAATGGTCAAATTGTCATTGATAATATTGAGTTAGGGCGTTATAAAGTACAGGAAACAGATGGACCACCTCATGTAAACTTGAATACTGAAGAATATTTTGTCGATGTACCAATGACAAATGAGGCCGGTACAGAACTAAATTACGATGTTCATATTTATCCGAAAAATGAAATCATTCGTGGAGCTGTCGAACTGCTTAAACTAGACGGTGAACAAGAAGGAGAAGTTGGACTTGAAGGAGTTGTCTTCAATCTATATAAAGCGAATGGTGAATTAGTACAAGCAGATTTAACAACGGATAGTGATGGATATATTCGTGTTTCTAATTTGGAATACGGAGACTATTATTTTGAGGAAATCTCCGCTCCAGAAGATTATGTACTCTTTGGTGATAAAAAGGAATTCTCTATTTCTAAAAGTGGTACTATTACAATTGACGGTACAAAGACAGGAACGGTAGAAACGGTAGAAATAACGAACTACAAAACTCCATATATTGAAAAAACAATAAATGGTTCTACTGAAACGCATGAAACGAATCGTGAAACAGAATTTACTTACGACTTAAAAATTGTTTTACCAAAGGATATTCAAGATTATAAAAAATTTATCGTAACGGATACATTAGATGATCGTCTGTCCTATACAGATACTTGGACGGTAGATGGAATTGACGCTTCTATTTTAGATTTTGAGCAGAACGGTCAAACATTGACGTGGACAGTGAATAATTTTGCTGCTTTAGAAGGGTTGGAATCTTTTACAATTCATTTTACAGCCGAGATTAAAGCAGGGGTTGAAGTTGAACTGATTCCAAACACGGGTGGTATTGACTTTACGAATGGCTCGGATACGGATGGAGAGAAAGAAACACCACCAGTATATGTTACACCTACAGAAGGATCACTTAAAATTATTAAACAAGATCCAGAATCTGGCGAAACGTTAGCAGGAGCCGAATTCGAACTGCGTGATTTGGATGGAAAAGTAATTAAGTCCGATACAACAGATAGCAATGGAGAAATCAGCTGGTCGGGCCTTGATTATGGAGATTATCAATTAGTGGAAACAAAGGCGCCGGAAGGATACCGAATTCTAAAAAACCCTATTGATGTCACTATTGATAAGGAAAACAGTGATATTACATTAACGATAGATAACTATAAAACTGGCTGGGAATTACCAACCACAGGTGGAATCGGAACTATTTTATTCACAATTATTGGTTTGTCTGTCATGGGTCTTGCAGTATACTTATATGTGAGACGTAAAAAGCAAATAGCATAAATAGTATTTGAGATAAATAGGAGATGTAGGTCTCCTATTTGTCTTTCTATTGGTAGATTAGAAAGACAGTGATATGAGCAACTCTCGGAAATAGCGAGCTAATTTCCGCTGATATGAGCTACTTTCAGAAACAGTGATCTAATTTTATAATTTTTTTGTTTGTCTGCTTACTGCACGACGTCCTGGGGCTAGGACTGCGCTTACTCGTCCTAACGAAAGGTAGTTCTACCGTAAAATTTGTCGCAGCGCCAGTACTAGCACGTCCGGCGTCGTATGTGCAACATCACCTCTTGGGCCAATATGGCTCTGAGGAAGGCCGACTAAGAATAGGCTTTGCGCTTGAAGGGGCATGTTTTCTTTAGCGATAAGCAAGTCTTTTAAACGTTATTTAGAAAAGGGAATGCGTAATGAAAAAAGGTCTAATTATTTCCGTATTTATAATAGGTCTACTTATTTTTTTATACCCTGTTATTAGTAACCTGTTTCAAACGAAAGAACATCATACAATGATCAGTGATTACCATGAGAAAGTTCTACAAATGGATGAGGAACAATTGCAACGTGAGAAGCAAAAGGCTGTTAAACATAATGAAGAGCTCGCGAAGTCTGAAATGGATTATGTTGATCCTTTTTCAAATGACATGACCGCTGAAAATCCTCTTGGGACTAAAAGTTATTATGATGCACTACAAATTAACCCGGCAATAGGGACAATAAGTATCCCAAAAATCAATGTAGAATTACCAATTTATCATGGTACAGGTGAAAAAGTATTATCACAAGGGGTCGGGCACTTGGAAAACTCCTCTCTACCTTCTAGTGAGCTCGGTACACATACTGTTCTAACTGCACATCGTGGATTGCCGAGTTCAACATTATTTAGAAATTTAGATAAGGTAGAGATCGGTGATTTATTTTTTGTTGACGTATTAGATGAAACCTTAGCATATGAAGTGCATGATATTGAAATCGTTCTACCATCTGAAACGGAATGGCTTCAATTTTATGAGGATGAAAATATTGTTACATTACTTACTTGCGATCCATACATGATTAATACACATAGAATGTTGGTCACCGGACATTTAATTCCTTATGAAGAAAAAAATAATTCGGGTGAAATAACGAAAAAAAATAAGTTGAGTTGGATTGTAATTGGCTTATTTATAATCTTAGGATTCCTCACCATCTGGGGTATAAAACGTTATCGACAACGTAAAGATGAGGTGATCTGACTGGTGAAGAAAAATAAATGGATAATCCTTATATTTTTAGTAGGACTGTCAATTTTAGCTTATCCTCATGTCGCTCAGTGGATAAATGGTTATGTTCAGCAAAAGCATGTACATCAATATCAAAATCAGATGGAAGATTTTACTGAAGAAGAGTTGGATCAATTAATGGAAAAAGCCAAACAATGTAATGAAGAGGTATATTACAACAGTAAAGGATTCCGTGATCCTTTTGGAGATAATGAAGAAAAACTTCAATCGTTTCAAGCATGTTTAGGAATTGAAGATGAGACAATTTTTGGAGCCGTTGAGATTCCAAAGTTAAAACTTGTCATTCCAATTTATTTAGGGGCATCTGAAGAAATATTAAGTAAAGGAATTGGACAAGTAGAAGGATCTTCATTACCAATCGGTGGAAAGAGTACACATACCGTTTTAGCAGGACATCGTGGAATGGGAACGAAAGAAATGTTTCGTAATATCGATGAGTTAACCGAGGGAGATGTCTTTTATATTCACACGATGAACGAAACGTTAACATACCATGTTTTTAATCAACAAGTAATTTATCCTGATGAGACAGATTCATTAGAAATGAAAGAAGGAGAAGATCTAGCTACGTTATTAACTTGCCACCCATATCGCCACAATTATCAACGGTTATTAATTCAAGGGAAAAGGGAGTAGGCTGTTTTCCTGTAAATACAAAAAACTAAGGTTTTTCACCATTTTATGAGGAAAGGACCTTAGTTTTTTATATGTACAAGTAAATAAACTCAGATACGACAATCCATCTTAGTCAGTTATTCATGCATGACTAGATTTTCTGATAGATCAATAAGTGATATACTGGAAATATAATTTTTTTGTTTCTGAGGGATTGTGTAGAATGAAGAGTTGATACCCGTAACGCGAAAGCTTACAAAAATTGAATAGGAATTCTTCAGAACATGTTGAAAGGATTTACCAAGATTGAAATTTAATGAAAATAAAACAAAAAGTATCTTCCTATTAATAGCTATATTAGTCTCTTTAACAAGTTTTCGCCTTGTGTGGTTTTTTTACCATGCGCCATCTGAGCAGCCAGTTGCTCATGGGGGAGTGTTAGATTTACGGGAGTATGAACTAACGGATAAACAAACTATAAATCTTGATGGAGAATGGATTTATTTATCTGAAAAGCTATTCGAAAATCCTCAGCAAATTAAAGATAGGGAGAAAGAAAATATTACCCCTATATCTAAGAGCAATGAGCAAGATGTTCCGGATAAATTTGGTACGTACTATTTGAAGATATTGATCAATGAATCAATGGATTTAGATGAATTGTTTTCTATAAGCATACCATCTGCCAATACCGCCTCTGCGTTATTTGTGAATGGTCATTTAAAAGACCAATCAGGTGAAGTGGCGTCAGAACAAAACGCTCATATTGGAAAAGGTAACCCTTATATTGCTTCATTTCTGATAGAAGATAATGAAATTAATATAATGATACAAGTTTCTAACTTTGATACATTTCAAGGTGTTGCAATAAACACTCCGATTACGTTCGGAACCTCAAAAGCTATTGCGAAAAATAAGGATTTTAATGATAACTTGTTAAGAAGTATGGTTGTCATTCTTGTGCTGCATAGTATATATAGCGTACTTATCTATATTTTTATTTACCGTAAAAAAATCATGCTTTTTTTTGCTGTTGGTTTTTTATTCCCAGCTATTGATGAGCTACTTACGTATAATAGTGCCTCGATGGAATGGCTACACTTTAATTATGAGTGGGCCTTTAAGTTTAAAGAGCTTATTTACCTTGGAGCTGCTTTTTTTCTTGTTCAGATTATGAGAAATTTATTGAGAAACTCCCATCAAAATAAACGTTTTAAGTGGTTTACGATTTTGTATGGAATTTCTGTATTACTCATTCTTGTTCTTCCTTTGAATTATTTAATTCAAGTTAACATACTTTTTTTTATTTTGTATTTTGTTTCATTTATTGGTGTTGTCCCTTTAGCACTAAAGGATTATTTTCATTATAAAGATGAATCATTTTTTATTG
The DNA here is from genome assembly GCF_037071985.1 of Pseudogracilibacillus sp. SE30717A. NCBI lineage: Bacteria > Bacillati > Bacillota > Bacilli > Caryophanales > Bacillaceae > Pseudogracilibacillus > Pseudogracilibacillus sp. SE30717A. The sequence continues at coordinate 77,651 of NZ_JAXHDF010000003.1, forward strand.
CCGCAGTTATATTAGGCACGACTTCAGGAATTATATGGGGACTCGTTAAGGCGGCTTTTGGATTAGAAATACCTTTTTATCCATTTGACTACTTATTTGCATTTCTTGGATTTGCAGTGTATTGGTTTAAACGATTTTATCGACAGAACAGACAGGTGATCGACCTAGTTGAAGAACTAGAAAAAGAGGACCAGAAAAAAGATCAATTTTTAGCGAATACCTCTCATGAATTACGTAATCCTTTGCACGGATTAATCAATATAGCACAAACAATTTTAGATGACGAAACAGAGCCTTTAACCGTTAAGACTAAAGAAAATTTAAATCTTCTTGTAAGTGTAGGTCGACGAATGACGTATACATTGAACGATCTTTTGGATTTTGCACATTTAAAAGATAAGAGGATCCGTTTAAACAAGGAGGATGTGAATCTATCTTCTGTAGTTTCAAGTGTACTTGATATGATTCGTTTTATGACGGAGGGAAAGGACATCCAGTTTAAACTTAACATTCCTGAAACATTTCCTAAGGTAGATGCCGATATAAATCGTTTGATTCAGATATTATTTAACATGCTTCATAATGCGGTTAAATATACGGAGCATGGAACAATCACAGTAAGTGCTGGTCAGAACAATAGAATGGCTACTATCTATGTTACGGATACTGGTAAGGGGATTAGTGCGGAAGCCCAGCGAAATATTTTTCAGCCTTATGAACAAGATGATACTAGTATGACGCCAATTGTAGGAGGGTTGGGGCTCGGTCTTACTATTTGTAAACAATTAGTGGAAATGCATGGGGGAGAAATTTCTGTCAGCTCCACTCCTGGAGAAGGTTCGGTTTTCTCATTTACTTTACCGTTAACGAATGTATCTACAACAGAAACGGAAAATATGCAGGAAGTAGTCGCTACTTTTCCCAAAAATAATAAATCATTTAAGAAAGAAGAGAAAAAACGGACACTAGATATAACTAGGTCTAAACTTAACAAAGCAAAGGTATTAATAGTTGATGATGACCCGGTAAATTTAAAAATTTTAAAGGATATGCTTGCAATAGATTATGAGATTACTACCGTGAATAATGGTCTGGATGCATTGCATATGATTCATGAGAACAACTTTGATTTAATTATATCCGATGTGATGATGCCCACTATGTCAGGATATGAATTAACTAAAAATATTCGAAAGCAATTTACCATATCTGAATTACCGATCTTACTATTAACTGCACGAAATCAATCCGAAGATATTGATGCAGGTTTCCTTTCTGGTGCGAACGACTATGTGGACAAACCAATGGATGCACTAGCATTAAAAGCACGTGTTAAGGCATTAACAGGATTAAAACAATCCATTCAAGAGCAATTGCAAATGGAAGCAGCGTGGCTTCAAGCGCAAATTCAGCCACACTTCATATTTAATGCACTAAATACGATTGCTTCTCTCGGCGAAATTGATACAAAACGAATGAGTAAATTGCTTGAGGAATTCAGTAATTATTTACGAAGTAGCTTTGACTTAAACACAACAAAGATACTTGTTCCATTAGAGGAGGAACTCAAGCTAATTCGGTCGTATGTATATATCGAGAAAGAGCGTTTTGAAGATAGACTGCAAGTCAAGTGGACTATCGATGAATCCCTTTCTATTGAAGTTCCGCCTTTATCTATCCAGCCTTTAGTTGAAAATGCTGTAAGACATGGTGTTCTTAAACGCAGAAATGGTGGAACTGTATGTATTCACATTACAAATCATGGCTCATATGCTCAAATAACTATTATCGACAACGGAATAGGCATGGAACAAGAAAAGCTAGAATGGATATTCAGTGAAAATTCCCCTATTAAAACTGGTATTGGAATAGCGAACACAGATAAGAGACTAAAGAAGAGTTATGGGAAGGGGTTAACTATTAAAAGTACACCAAACAAAGGAACTACGGTGACATTTCGAGTCCCGATAAAACAAAACGTTAGAAATAATTGATAATTTCCCTTTTTTTTGTTAGTAAATTGACTACTCTGGTTTGAAGTATGGCAATGGAAAAGAAATAACGACTTAATATTAATAGTATGGAGGTTATTTTATTTTCTTGATGGTGGAATGTCATCTATATTTGTAGTGTCGATAAATAGTAATGTAGCGAATGAGCTATATTACTATTTTTTTATTAAAGATAGTTAAAAATTAACAGATCTTGCGTAAATTCATGCTTTCTTTCTTGACGAAATTGATTATCTCCTCTATGATTATTACAAAAGTAATGTTAAGGAACCAATGTAAATAAAAGTGCTTAAACTCTATGCTATATCTTGGTTTAACTACTTTATGGTCATTATGTTAAAAAATATAAATTTCAAAGAGGAGTGGAAGTAAATGAGTGCGTATCAATTATCTGATTTGAAGCGAGAATTCAGTAAGGAAGAATTGAAAGAATTATATAAAAAAATGTGGGATATTAGATGGTTTGAAGAAAAGGTGGATGAGTTCTTTGCCAAAGGAATGATCCATGGGACTACTCACTTATGTGTTGGTCAAGAAGCAAGTGCAGTTGGCTCTTGTGCTGTTTTAAACCCAGACGATAAAATTACGAGTACACACCGGGGACATGGTCATTGTATCGCAAAAGGTGCAGAAGTAAATAAAATGATGGCTGAATTATTTGGAAGAACAACTGGTTACTGTAAAGGAAAAGGCGGTTCTATGCATATTGCTGATGTTGAAAAAGGGAACCTTGGTGCCAACGGTATTGTTGGTGGAGGGATTCCTCTAGCAGTTGGTTCTGCATTAACGGCTCATATGAAAAAGTTGGACTATGTGACCGTTTGTTATTTCGGTGACGGGGCAACGAATGAAGGCAGTTTCCATGAAGCACTGAACTTAGCTGCGGTTTGGAATCTTCCAGTCGTCTTTATTTGTGAAAATAACCAGTACGGAATGTCAGGTCCAGTAAAAGATATGGTGAAAATTGAAAATATTTCAGAACGTGCAAAAGCTTATGGATTTCCGGGTGTCACAATTGATGGAAATGACATGATTGAGATTATGAATACGACAGAAGAAGCAGTAGAACGTGCAAGAAGTGGTAATGGACCAACATTAATTGAAATGAAAACATACCGCTGGAAAGGTCATTCGAAGAGTGATGCCAGATTATACCGTACTCGTGAAGAGGAAAGTGAATGGAAAGAGAAAGATCCAATCAAACGTTTCCAAGAAGTATTAATTGCTGCAGAAGTTTTCACAGCAGAAGATGCAGAAGCGATTCGTAAACAATCTAAAAAAGATATTGAAGATTCAGTTGAATTTGCAAAAGAAGGACCAATGCCTACAAAAGAGGATTTATTAACAGACATATATGCATAATAGGAGGGTAATCATGAGAGAACTAACATATTTAGAAGCAGTCCGAGAAGCGATGCAACAAGAAATGAGAGAAAATGAAGACGTCTATATTTTAGGAGAAGATATTGGATTATATGGCGGAGCATTCGGTGTTACGCGCGGTATGCTTGAAGAATTTGGACCGGAGCGTATTCGAAATACACCAATTAGTGAATCAGGAATTGCTGGTGCAGCAGTCGGATCAGCTTTGACAGGAATGCGCCCAATTTTAGAACTGCAATTCTCTGATTTTATTACGATTGCAATGGATCAAATGGTTAACCAAGCAGCAAAATTACGATACATGTATGGCGGAAAAGGAAATGTGCCAATGGTGTTACGTACTCCAAGTGGTTCTGGTACAGGAGCGGCAGCACAGCACTCGCAAAGTTTAGAAGCATGGATGACTCATATTCCAGGGTTAAAAGTTGTTCAGCCATCATCCCCTTATGATGTAAAAGGGTTATTAAAAGCAGCGATCGATGATCCGAACCCAGTTATATTCTATGAGCACAAATTATTATATGGAACAAAAGGCGAGGTACCAGAAGAACAGTACTCGATTCCGCTTGGAGTTGCCGATGTGAAGCGAGAAGGAACAGATGTGACGATCGTAGCGACTGCAATTATGGTGAATAAAGCATTAGAAGCGGCGAAAGAATTAGAAAAAGAAGGGATTAGTGTGGAGGTTGTTGATCCACGTACCTTAGTTCCTTTAGATACAGAAACGATTATTAAATCAGTTTCCAAAACAGGCAGACTGGTTGTTGTTCATGAAGCGGTCAAGCGCGGAGGATACGGCGGTGAAATCGCTAGTATGGTTGCTGAAAGTGAAGCGTTCGATTACTTAGACGCGCCAATCAAGCGTCTTGGCGGAATTGAATCTCCAATTCCATACAATCCGGAATTGGAGCGGATGGCAGTTCCGCAAATTCCAGACATTGTTCAAGCTGTAAAAGAAACATTAAACAAAGCGTAAGGGAGGCAGACATTCGTGGCTAAAGAAATTTTTATGCCGAAACTAAGCAGTACGATGGAAGTAGGAACATTACTTCAGTGGTTCAAAGAAGAGGGCGATTCGGTGGAAGTCGGTGAAGCTCTATTTGAAATCATGACAGACAAAATTAATATCGAAGTTGAATCGTATGAAGAAGGAATTTTATTAAAACGTTATTTTGATGTCGATGATGAAGTTCCAATTAATACAGTGATCGGCTATATCGGTGAGGCTGATGAAGAAGTGCCTGATACTCCTCCTAGTCAAGCAGAAGAGGAAGAAGAAGCCGAGACATCTGAGCAAGAGGAAGCGGTAGTCGCATCTAGCCCAAGCTCAGATCAAGAGGAAACAGATGCCAACGGGAAAGTGCGCGCAACGCCTGCCGCCAGAAAAGCAGCCCGTGACAATGACCTTGAATTACGAAACGTTTCCGGCTCAGGACCTAAAGGTCGAATTCATAAGCAAGACGTACTTGATTATACAAAAGAAAATGAAGTTCTCATAACACCACTTGCTGAAAAAATGGCAAAGGATCATGGTCTGGACATTTCAGCGATTAAAGGAACTGGCGTTAGAGGCAAAATTGAAAAGCAAGATGTAGAAAGTTATTTAGCGTCACAAACAGCTAGTACTGGAGCAGAAGAGCCAGAACGTGTTAAATTGAAAGGCTTGCGTAAAGCTGTTGCAGATAAAATGTTGGAAAGTGCAAGATCGATTCCTCATGTTACATTAACAACTGAAGTTGATATGACGACTGTGATGAATATGCGCAAACAGTTACTTCCTGCAGTGGAAGAACAGACAGGATTCCGCTTATCTTTCACGGAAATTATAATTAAAGCTGTCGCATACACCTTAACGAAGTATCCAACGATTAATGCATCGTTAATTGGTGATGAGATTGTGTTAAACAAACACGTGAACATCGGTCTTGCAGTTGCTGTAGAAAACGGATTAATTGTACCATCGATTCACGATGCAGATAAAAAAGGTCTTGCCGAACTGACAGAAGTAAGCAAAACGCTTGGCATGAAAGCAAGAGATAGTAAATTAACACCTGCAGAAATGACAGGGAGTACATTTACGATCAGTAATCTGGGCATGTATGCGATTGATGGATTTACACCAATTATCAATCCGCCTGAGACAGCTATTTTAGGTGTTGGGCGCATTAATGAAAAACCTGTAGTCGTTGATAAGGCAATTGAGATCAAGCCAATGATGGTACTTAGCTTATCGTTTGACCACCGTGCGATTGACGGTGCTCCTGCGGCAGAATTTTTAACAGCATTAAAAGAAACCTTAGAAAATCCATTTAGTATACTTGTATAAATTATTAAAGACTTAAACATATCAAAAATGATTTTTTTTAAGACGAACAATGTCAGATGGGTATAATGCGCTTTGGAAATATACTTCGCTTTCTGTGGGTGGCTAGTAAGCCTCCTCGTGGGTAATTTAAGGAAGGCCGACTAAAGTCACCCTTTGCGGGCGACATCGGCATATCCTTTGTCGGGGCAGGGTCTCACCGAGGCCTTTGTACCCACGAAGCACAGGACGTGACCGAAATTAGCCGACCAGGAGTCTACGTATATTTCCTACGCTTAACTAGTATATTGTTCGTTTTTTTCATATATCAATACTTTTTTCCTTATTATTTTATAAATAACTGTAACCTAAACAATCTTAGGAGGTTAATAGAATGGAGCAATTTGATGTAGCAATTGTCGGTGGTGGGCCGGGAGGATATGTCGCAGCCATTCGAGCTGCAAAATCTGGTTTATCCGTAGCTTTAATAGAAGGAAATGAATTAGGCGGTACCTGTTTAAATCGTGGATGTATCCCTTCAAAAACACTTTTAAAGCATGCCGAAGCATTAAAGCAAATTAAGGACAGTTCAGCTCTAGCAATTCATGTGGAAAATGTTTCAGTAGATTTAGCGGCAATGGTCGATAGAAAAAACAATGTAATTAATCAATTAAAGAACGGAATTAAAGGATTATTACGTCAAAATAAAATTAAGCATTATCAAGGATATGGATATGTTGCTGATGATGGTAAAGTAACGATCAAAAGCGAGAAATCTAACGAGAACATTCAAGCCAAACATGTCATCTTGGCAACCGGATCACAAGTATTCATTCCGCCGATCCAAGGTGCTGATGAAGTCACGATGCATACAAGTGATACGATTTTTGACATTGAAGAAATTCCAGAACGTCTTGTTATTGTTGGCGGTGGTGTAATCGGTTTAGAGATTGCTTGTATTTTTAATAGTTTAGGTACGAAAGTAGATATCGTGGAAATGGCTGATCGAATTATACCAATGGAAGATCGTGAAGCTGGCGAGTTTTTAAAGAAAGAATTAGAAAATGATGGGATCACTTTCCATACTAATGCCCAAGTAACCGAATTTAAAAAGACGGAAACAGATAACAAAGTAATTTTTCACAAAGACGGAAAAGAAACAACATTAGCTACGGACATTATTTTAATGAGTGTTGGCCGGAGACCGAATGTAACAGGAATAGAAGACTTGTCCATTCAGTATGATGGTCCGTTTGTGAAAGTAAATAAAAATATGCAGACATCTAACCCGAATATCTATGCGATTGGTGATCTAATAGGTGGATTCCAATTAGCACACGCCGCTAGCAATGAAGGCTTACGTGCAGTGGATCATATTTTAGGTAAGGAAAATAAAAAGAATGCAGTCATTCCTCGTTGTGTGTATACATTCCCAGAAATTGCGAGTGTCGGCTTAACAGAAGAACAAGCAAAAGAAGCTGGACATCAAGTAAAAGTGAAAAAAATCGATTTGGCTGGAAATGGAAAAGCCATTTCAGCATTAGAAAATCGAGGTTTTATGAAAATAATTGCCGATAAAAAGTATAACGAAATTCTAGGGGTTGTGATGGTTGGTGCGCATGTTACTGAGATGATCAGCCAAGCCACAGCATTCATGCATTTAGAAGGAACAGTGGATGAAATGGAAAGTATGGTGTTTCCTCATCCTACTTTAGCAGAAGGTTTATTTGAAGCAGCTAGTGCTTATTTAGGAAAAGGAATTCATTATAATTAACCTTTTTAGCAGATAAGAAGAAATAAATCTTTTTATACTGCTCACTGGCTAAAGATGCGACTTCCTGATACTGCGCTTACTCGTCCTGACGAAGGGCATGTTTTCTTTAGTGATTAGTCAAGTCTTCTGAAGAATGCTAAAAAAAGGATTTATTTTGTTTGCTAAAAGAAATACAGTATAATATGGGGTAAAAGTATGAGGGGATGTACGGAATGAGGTTTGATGATCGCAGAGTAATGACTAAGATAGCCTCGCTATACTATTTCGATGGCTGGACACAAGCAAAAATCGCCAAAAAATATGGTGTATCTAGACCAGTTATTTCGAAGGCTCTTCAACGAGCTAAAGATGAAGGTATAGTTGAAATTTATATAAAAGATGAGAGTGTTCATACGGTTAAATTAGAAAAAGAATTGGAACAAAAATATTCTTTAAAAGAAGTGATTGTTGTATCGACCGAAAATTTTTCCGAAGAAATGATTCTGAAATCACTCGGAAAGGCAATGGCTTCTTATGTGAATAGTGTTGTAAAAAACGATATGAAAATCGGAATCTCATGGGGAAAAACATTAGCAGCTTTTGTGGAAGAATATCCATTTGAACGGCACGAATCCATCCATGTGATTCCTTTAGTTGGCGGGATGGGACGAAACCAAGTAGAAGTACATGCCAATCAGTTAGCAAATCGATTAGCTCATAAAGTAGGTGGCACCTGTACCTATCTATACGCACCTGCTATAGTCGGATCCAAAGATTTAAAGGACCGCTTAATTGACTCTGAAGATTTAATTGAAGTGTTAGAAGAAGGAAGAAATGTGAATGTAGCGTTAGTTGGTGTCGGAAATCCTTATATAGGCTCCACGATGACGGATATTGGTTATTTAGAGGAAAAAGATTTGGCTGAGATTAAAGCTTCTGGTGTAGTAGGGGATATCAATTCACAATTTTTTGACCGGAGTGGTACAAATACTCATCTTCCGATAAATGACCGAGTGATCGGAATCGGATTAACCGATTTGAAGAATATTGAAGAAGTTGTTTGTATTGGGCATGGAGACCATAAAGTAGAGAGTATCCATCTAGCTGCTACATTTAATTTTATTGATGTACTAATAACAGATGAACATACAGCGAAACAATTAACGAAGATGAAACCTAAATGAGATAATTTTGCAGATGAGGTGTGGACATGTCAATAGAAGTTGTGTTCTTTGATATAGATGGCACATTGATTGATGTAAATAAGCGAACTGCAAGTAAAACGGTAGAAGCGATCAATCAATTAAAAGAGAATGGAACTAAAGTGGTTATTGCAACAGGAAGATCTCCTAGACATATAGTAGATATTCAAAAAATGTTTAATATTGATTCATTTGTTTGTTTTAATGGCTCAATAGGTGTGAATGAAGGAGCAAGTATTTTTCACCATGCGTTAAATCATGCACATTTAACTGACTTAGTGAAAGACACGGATGCTAATGCTCATCCAATGGCCTTTTTAAACAATCTAGGAAGTTATACAAATGCAGAAAACGACGATAGAATTAAAGTAACATTTGATCATTTAAAGGAAGAAATGCCTGAATATCGACCAACAGTTTGGGAGGAAGAACCAATTATTCAAAGCTTTTTATATTGCTCTCCAGATGAACAGAAATTTTATGAAGAAAGTCACCCGGAATTGAAATTTACAAGATGGCATAAATATGCTATGGATGTAAATAATTGTGATATGAATAAATCAGTTGGTATCCGGTCTTATTTAGAGTATTTAGATATTGATCCTAAAAATGCAGCTGCATTTGGTGATAATCTTAACGATTTAGAAATGCTTAGTTATGTAGGATATGGAGTTGCGATGGGTAATGCTATTGACGCTGCCAAAGAAAAAGCTGACTTTGTAACAAAATCCTTGCATGATAACGGAATTTATTATGGTTTAAAGCATCTAGAATTAATTTAATTTATATATAAAAAGGCACTTGGCCTATCCTGAACATAAGTATAACATTGCCTCTGTCTTGCAACAATATGGCTTTGAGGAAGGCCGACTTAGAACAAGGCTTTGCGCCTAACATCGGCATACCCCTAGTGATGAGGGCATGTTTTTTAGCGATAAGCCAAGTTTTCTAACGTTCTTCAGTTATACAGAATGTTTTAATGAACAGTCAAAAAGATGATCCCAAACTAATATCGGGATCATCTTTTATTTCATCTTGTTTTTTAAAAATGTTCGCTTTTCTAGAACAGTTCATTGTAAGAGTAGCTAATTGCTTTTTTTATTAATTGATTAATATTTCTGTTGGTCTTGTAATTTACGTAATGTCCAAATAGTAGACGTTTTTGTTTGTTCTACTGCATCATACGTAATTACTTCGCCTTTTTTAATGTCTTTTTGAACAACGACATTATGATCAACTAGTCCAATCGGAAGAGCATTTAATTGTTCAGCTTCTTCTTTTTTATAAATTTTTCCGTAAACAGTATAGCCGCCGATTTCATCGAGATTTTCACCTTTTTTAAGATCACGTTTTGCAACAGCAACTGTTTCTGCAACCATTCCATTCATCGGAGCAATAGTCGGCTCATGATCGAAAAACGCTTTTGCTACAGATAAAGGTGTTTCTAAGCTTGCTAAGTGATAAGGACGATACAATACATAATAAGGTCCTTCACCTAAGTTCAAGTATTGTAGCTCTTCATTTACTTCTTCACTTGAAGATGTAATAATAGCAAAAACCCCTGGAGCAACTCCATTAACAAACTCGACAACTTTCTTCTGTGAAAAGATACCGCCGTCTTCTTTAGGAATCAACAGTTTTGGTAAGTCTTTCACCGTACCACTTACTCCATGCATGCCAGGTTTATCTGGTACAAAACCAGTTGCATTGGCAACAGCAGTCATTTCAACCATTGTTTTTGTTCCATCTTGGAAAGATGCAATCATTTTAGGATTTGCTTTTTTTGCATCCGCAATTTCTTTTACGCTATCAGGCGTAGCTTCTAAATTTAATGGATTATTTTTTCCTTTTCCAAGTGCAACAATTTCAAAGTTAATTGCATCGGCAAAATCATATAATTCCATAATTGATCCTGGTTCATCACCAGCAGAACCTGTATAAACCACATCAGCACTAGTAGCCATATGATATAAAAGTGGTCCGATAGTTACGTCTGTTTCAACATTTAACATAACGATATGTTTTTTGTTTAAGATAGATTGTAAAGCAACATTCGCTCCTACATCCGGAACTCCAGTAGCATCTACAATTACATCAATCGAATCCATCTTCGTAAGAATATTATAATCGTTCGTTGCAACTACTTGATTATTCTCAGCGGCTTGATTTGCTTCTTCTAAAGAAGATGCTGAAGTGATTTTATTTTCTTCAATACCTGCAAATTTAAATGCAGACTTTACAGCTTCTACATTTATGTCAGCAATCGCAGAAACTTGCATGCCTTTCATTCCTTCAATTTGAGAAACCATTCCTCGACCCATTTGGCCTGCTCCGACTAATCCAACATGAATCCGTTTACCTTCCTTTTGGAAAGCTGCTAATTTTCTATTAATACCAATCATACGCTCACCTCATTATGTCTGCTTAATTACCTTTGTTCTTTATAATTACATTTGTAAATAATTTTACTCCTATTATGCTAGAAGTCAAGTGAAAATGCGTGAGAGTATTAAAATAGTATTATGTTCACACTATCTAAAACGCATTTAATTATTTGTAACATTTAAATGGGTCGTAAAGATAAAAGTCAATTTTTACATCGAAAAGAATTGACTTTAAGTATATAAATAGATAAAATAGTTTCAAAGGTAACTTACCTGAACAAAAGTAACCGATTTCAATAATAAAGGAGGATGAGGATGTGTGGGGCTATATAATTATTGGCTTTGTATTGATGTGGGTACTCCAAATAGTCCTTTCAGCATTCCAATTGAAACATTATAACAAAACAATCCGAGAAATGAGTCAAGGGAAAAGTGGCTATCTAGGAGTAGGGGTTGATAAACGACGTTTCGGAGTTGGTTCTGTTGTTATTATCGTTTGTGATAAAGATGGTTATGTAACAGAAAGCAAAACTTTGGAAGGGGTTACCGTTTTTCAACGCTTCAAAGAAAATAAAACAATTTTAAACGAGCATATTGATGGATTGTTAAACGACGATCATGAGCATTTTAGTGTTGCGACTAAAATGGCTGTAGATAAAATATATTCACAAATGGTTGTATAAAAGGAGGAGAAAAAATGGATTTTCTAGTTAAGTTAGCAGAAGGTTTTATCGGGATGTTCCAAGAGGGTGGAGATACATTTGTTGGATTGGTTACAGGGATCATTCCATTATTAATCGCACTAATAACATTTGTAAATGCTTTGATCCATTTAATTGGAGAAGAACGGATAAACCGTCTTGCAGAGAGAAGTACAAAGAACATTATTTTAAGATATACTCTATTTCCTGTTCTGTCGGTATTCTTTCTGACAAATCCAATGGCTTATACTTTTGGTAAGTTTTTACCGGAAAAACAAAAGCCGGCATTTTATGATTCGGCAGTATCATTCGTCCATCCGGTTACTGGATTGTTCCCACACGCAAACCCGGCAGAATTATTTGTTTACATGGGGATTGCGGCAGGGATTACAGAATTAGGATTATCGCTCGGACCATTAGCGATCCGGTACTTCTTAGTTGGAATTATCGTAATTTTAATACGTGGTATTGTTACCGAAAAAATTACAATTTATATGATGAATAAAAGAGAAAAACAAATGGCTAATCAGCAATAATTAGGGGGGAGAATAATATGTCTAATTTTAAAGCTGTTAAAATTTCCAAGGGTTCTAATGGATGGGGTGGTCCGTTAACGATCTCACCTAAAGAGGAAAAGAAATTTGTTGTTTCTGTCACAGGAGGAGGAATCCATCCTATTGCTCAGAAAATTGCTGATATGACTGGAGGAGAAGCTGTAGATGGCTTTACTACAAAAGTAGAAAGCGATCAGATGGCATGTGTCATTATTGACTGTGGTGGAACAGCGCGATGTGGTGTTTATCCAAAGATGAATGTGTTAACCATTAACCTTACACCAACACCTCCATCAGGCCCTTTGATGAAATATATTAAAGAAGATAATTTTGTTTCTGGAGTAAAAGCAAATAATATTGAATTATTAGGTGAAACTGCACCTATTGAAGAAGAAAAAGCAGAAGATAAACAAGAAGCTTCGTATCAAGAAATTAAAAAAGAAGCAAAAGAGCAATATGCCAAAATGACTGAAGGTAAAAAGGCAAATATTTTAGAACGTTTAGGTCGTGGCGTTGGATCGGTTGTCAATGTGTTTTATCAAGCCGGACGAGAAACGATCGAACAAGTAATTAAAAATATTTTACCGTTTATGGCTTTTGTCAGTGTTCTTATTGGGATTATAAACTATACTGGAATTGGAGATTTAATTGCAAATATTGTTACACCATTAGCGGCTAACTTTTGGGGATTATTAATTTTATCCGTCATTATTTCAGTTCCAATCTTGTCTCCATTACTTGGACCTGGTGCTGTTATTGCCCAAGTTGTTGGAGTTTTGGTTGGTGTTGAAATTGGGAAAGGAAATATTCCACCACAATTAGCGTTACCAGCTCTATTTGCCATTAACCCGCAAGTAGGTGCTGATTTTGTACCAGTAGGTTTAACATTAGGAGAAGCAGAGGCAGAAACGATTGAAGTCGGGGTGCCGGCTGTATTGATTTCCCGGCAATTTACCGGTCCATTAGCAGTCATTATTGCTTACCTCTTCAGCTTTGGACTATATTCATAATATTATATGACGAAAGGGTAGATCAGACATGATATACGAATCCATAGTAACTAAAATCGGTGAAGATGTAGAAGATTTTTTAGAAGAAAAAATGGTTGTGTTATTTAATGAAAATGTCCCGGAAGAATTAACATCTATCGCGTTAGTACATGAAGAAAAAGAAATGAATGGTGAGGTAAACGCGGGTGATTATTTTGTCTTAGGAGACGTAAAATATAAAGTACTTGCAGTTGGAAACAAAGCGAATGAAACATTACATGAACTAGGACATTGTACGATTAAATTTTCTGTTCCGGCAGAAGATGACTTACCAGGAACTATTGTTGTAGAAGATAAAGCAATTCCTGAATTAGTTGCAGGATTAGCTATTAAATTTGAAAAAAGCGCAGAATAATGTGGAATATCAAGTTGTTGTTTGGGGGTAGTTGAGATGATTGAAAAAACATTTACGGTTACTAGCAAAGAAGGAATCCATGCGAGACCAGCGACTATTTTAGTTAAAAAAGCAAGTGAATATAAATCTGATATCCATCTGGAATATAAAGAAAAAAAAGTAAACCTAAAGTCGATTATGGGTGTAATGTCTATTGGAATTCCAATGAATGCAACATTTCGCATCATATTAGATGGTGAGGACGAACAAGAGGGCCTACAAGGAATAACTGAAAAAATGATTGATGAAGGAATTGCAAGTTAATGACAAATATACTAACTGGAATTTCGGCGTCTAAAGGTATAGCAATCGCAAGGCCCTATTTATTAAAAGACCCCGATCTTTCCTATGAAGCAGTGGAAATTGATAATGTTTCAAGTGAGTCAGCGAAATTAAAAAGCGCCCTTGAACAGGCAAAAATAGAGATATTGGTTATTCAGGATAATTTAAAACAATCTGGAGCAAATGAGGAAGCGGAAATTTTCGCGGCTCACTTAATGTTGTTAGAGGACCCAGAATTAATTTCAGCAATAGAAGCAAAAATATCAGAAGAAAAAGTAAATGTAGAAGCAGCAGTAGATGAAGTTATGCAATCATATATTATTATGTTTGAATCAATGGATGATGAATATTTAAAAGAAAGAGCTGCAGATATTAAGGATATCAGAAAGAGAGTTCTCTCGCATCTACTTAATAAGCCTTTACCAGATCTTAGTTTAATTGACGATGAAGTGATCATTATTGCAGAAGATCTTACTCCTTCTGCAACTGCACAATTAGATGTTCGCTATGTAAAAGGTTTTATAACGGATGTTGGCGGAAGAACTTCTCATTCAGCAATTATGGCCCGGACGATGGGAATTCCGGCTATAGTCGGAACGTCAAATGCTAGTCAAGTTATCGAAGCAGATGATATGTTAATTATAGATGGCTCTAAAGCAGAAGTGCTGATCAACCCTGAAACTAATGTGTTAAAAAATTATCAGTCCATGTTAGAAGAAGAACTACGTTCAAAAGAATTTTTATTAAAATATGTAGATGTTCCAACGAAAACGACAGATCATGTGAACGTTAATCTGAGTGCAAACATTGGTTCTCCACTTGATTTGGAAGCCGTAGTGAAAAACGGAGCAGAAGGAATCGGCTTATATCGTACCGAGTTTTTATATATGGGAAGTAAACAAGCCCCTACTGAAGATGAGCAGTATGAAGCATATAAAAAAGTTTTAGAAACAATGGGAAATCGTCCTGTGACTGTGCGGACCCTCGATATTGGTGGGGATAAAGAGTTATCTTATTTAGATTTACCGAAAGAAATGAATCCGTTTTTAGGTTTACGGGCAGTCCGTTATACATTACAGGAAACAGAATTATTTAGAATTCAATTACGAGCATTATTGCGTGCAAGCGTACATGGACATTTAAAGATTATGTTTCCAATGATTTCTACCTTTGAAGAATTTCACAGTGCTAAGCAATTATTGTTAGAAGAAAAATCGAATCTAAAAGATGAAGGCATACAAGTAAGTGATGATATTGAAATTGGTATCATGGTAGAGACTCCTTCTGTGATCATGATGGCAGATCAATTTGCTAAAGAGGTAGATTTCTTCAGTATTGGCACAAACGACTTGACCCAATATACCTTTGCTTGTGATCGGATGAATGAAAATGTTTCCTATTTATATCAATCCCATCATCCGGCAATCTTTAAGATGATTGAAAAAGTGATCCAAGCGGCACATCGTGAAGGAAAGCAAGTGAGTGTTTGTGGTGAATTAGCAAGTGATACAACTGCCCAGATTGTTTTAGTTGGAATGGGGATAGATACGCTTTCGATGAATGCATCCTCTATTTTAGAATCACGTGCATTTATTAATGGACAATCGAAGTCAGATTTAGAAAAGGTTGTTGAAAAAGTTAAAGAATGTACGATGGAAAATGAAGTAATAGAGCTTTTAAATAAACATATTGATAAGTAAATAATTACGTTTAGAAAAAGACTGCCATATAAAGTGATTGAAACTAAACTTTATATGACAGTTTTTTTGTGTCAATTCAACGCAAAGCTAGTATTTTCATCCGTGATCTTTTAAATTGATTGTCGATTATAATTAAATAAGGCAATAGAAAAAAGTTTGTAATCTTCAAGTTTAAAAAGGAAATTGGATGATAAATAACTATTTTACTTTTGGATGCAACCAATTGGCACTCTTCTATATCTAATATATTGAACAAACAAAAAAGCAGGAAGGGGTGATTGATGGAATGGGATCGACAAAAACATTAGTCAAAAAGGCAAAAAAGGGAGATGGGGAGGCATTTATTTCACTTGTAAAGCAGTATGAAGATGTATTATATCGGACGGCAAGCAGATTATTAAACAATGACGAAGATGTAGCCGACGTGATGCAGGAAGCTATTATATCGGCTTATGAAAATTTACATACATTAAAAAATAATGATTACTTTAATACGTGGCTTTGTAAAATTTTAATAAATAAATGTAACAGCTTGCTAAACAGGAAGAAGAACATCGTGAGTATGAATGATCATATAATCCCTGATAAGAAAAATGATGAGTTTCAAAAAGTAGAATTAGAGGAAGCACTTAATAGTTTAAATGAAGTGTACAGGGTAGCACTAATTTTATACTATATTGTCGGCTTGAATGTTCGAGAAATCAGTGAATTTTTAAAGGAGCCGGAAGGAACAATCAAGTCAAGACTTTCCAGAGCTAAAATGCAATTAAGAAAAAACTATTATAACAATGAGGGAGTGATTGCTTGTGAATAATAACTTTGAAAACGAGTTGATTCAAATGATGAATGAAGAAAGAGAGATCCCTAGTAATGTAAGACAATCAGTTGACCAAGCTTATGATTTAATCCGGTCTAAAGGTAAAAAGAAGAAAGTCCACTTTGTTTGGAAAAGAATAGCTGCTATAGCATGTGCATTGATTGTAACTGGATTTGTTCTTACGAATGAACATGTAATTGCTGGAATTAACGGTTTCTTTAATTTTGGAGATCAAGGTGTTGAACAGGCTTTAAATAATGGTTTTTCACAAGCAAATGATAGTGTGGCAACTGATAAGGACATTCAAATAACTTTAGGAAATTATTTTTTAGATGCGAATAAGTTAGGGATGAGTTTTCAGTTAGAATTTGAAGATCCAACCGTTCTAAAAAATATGGAAGATATGTCAATCGATTACCGAATAAAGAACGGTGATGGTGAATACATTGTTGAGTTTATTCCAGATACAAAACCTTTAAAAGGTGAAAACAAATATATATCAGGTCTTGATTATCAACTTTCAAATGTAGATGAGAGTACAGGAAAAGCTCAATTGGATGTACTGATGGAGTCTCATCAAGGAAATCTTCCTACTTTAGAAGATGCAGTAGTTGAAGTGGAGAGTGTCAATGTTTTTTATGATATAGATAAGCTTGAGAAAATAGACGGTGATTGGAAGCTTTCTGTAACTAATCCAGATAAGCAAAATGTTGATTCCCTAGTGCAATATGTCATGCAGGATGCATCTTCTACTATTCAGGTATCAGAAGCGAATGCAAATCCAACTTCGTTACACATAACATTTTCAGTGGAGGGAATATATGATGATGAAAGTGCATTTGTCGATCAGATGAAAGTCATAGACGAAGATGGAAATGAATATTTTTCGAATGGATTTAGTAGAGAAGTGAGTAATAATAAGACTATTATTTCAACAAACTTCCCATATACATCTTATTCTACCTCTGAAAAACTTACATTAATTATTGATGGAGTAGGAGAGGTGGAATTGGTCAAAGAGTAGATTGCTAAAGAATTTGTTTTATGCAATCTATGATGAAGGACTATTAACTAGACTTGTTTGAACAATAAATTAATACACACTTAAGAGTGATGTGCCCCCCGAAATTAGACCTACCATCTAATCTCGGGGGTATTTTTATAAATAATTGAAGTCTTTCCATGATAATCAACCTATTTCCCGGTTTTAGTTCCGAATAATCCGCCGTCCTACACAAGATTCTTTCCTCGTCATGTTCCTTTTTAAATTAAAATTAAGCCTTTACTGATGAAGTGGAGAGTGTTTGCTTAATTGTAAGCCTTATTTCCTAAACTACTATTTTATCCTATTATAAAATGGTAAAAAACTCCTGCAAACGATGTGGGTTGGAAGAAAGTATGGTAATTAAATACTGCATAGTCATCCTCATGAAAAAACTTGAAATTAATGGTAATCTAAAAAGGATATTTAACGGTAAAATGCTTGTACTCTCTACGTCTATTTGAAGGAAAAGAGGGATGGTTAATTGATTGAATTTCTCCAACAGTTATTTAGAAGAAAAACGGAAGCGGAAAGAAAAAGAGATGAATACTATAAGTTGTATACGAAGCTCGGAAACATCTTGGAAGAACATGATAGAAAGGTAGAAGAATTTACGAGTGCGTATAACAGTTATCGAAACTCAGGACCTTATCTTTCACCATCGAAAATCCCATCCAATGACTTTGTTGAAAAACGCAAACAATTAAATGAACGATTAGATGCTCAATTTGAAAATGAGAAAGGTAAACGATTGAATTTAGTCATTGCGGTAAATCGTGCGTACGGTCGGTATGAGTATTATCGGAGTTTAGCTATTACAGAAGCCGAAAATTATGAGAGAGCAAAGAATAAATAAAGGAGTCAATAATAATGGACGACGTGGTCATTGATCAATCCAAATTAGAAGAGGCCAAACAACTTGCAAGCAAATTGGAAAACAGTGTGAAACGAACCCATATGTATTGTGAAACATTAGTTTCTACAGTTGCTTCCTCGACTTGGAAAGGGAAAAGCAAAGACGCATTTTTGTCGTATATCGAAATAATCGAACAATATCATGCCGAGTTATCCGAAGCGGTAAAGTTACAATCAACCGCTATAAAAAACTTAGAAGGTTATATTGCAGAGTTTCCACAAGATAATCGGGTGAAAAGGATGAAAAGTATATGAGCAAACGAGAATCGGATTTGTTTCATATAACAGAATTATATTTACTTGCCTCTGCCTTTGAATCAGAGATGCTATTTGGGTTACCCGATAAGAAAACATTGCATTTATTAGAAGGTGAAGTGGATAAGGTTGCACATCAAGCATTAGTAAAAAAAGAAATTTTAACGGAAGAAGGTAAAATCACAAAAGGTGGAGCATACGTGATTCGGGCGTTGGAGTTTTATTATTTAAGTAATAAATATGTGAGAATTAATAATTTAATGTTCGGTTTTCGCGAAGTGGATGAAGATGAAGTCATTATGCTTGTCGAAGTAGAGGACGGAAAGTACTATCGGCTGCATGTGATCTCAAAAGCACTTGTCTTAAAAATATTGATTGATCGTTTTCCATTTATATTACGCGAGCCAGAAAAAGAAGAGAAGGATTTTTTGAAGAAAGAATTGTCTACACAACATAGAGATGAACTCGGGAACCTCGAAATTGGGGAAGAGTTTATGAATCTTGAATTCTTTCATATAGGAGAAAGTCCTCAGGCAGAGGATAATCCGGAGTTTTACCAGCAGTGGTTCGCACTTCCTCATGATAAGAAGTTAATTATGATTGACCCGATGAAAGACAAATATTATCACGCAAGTCAGTATTGGTTTTTAAAATTGCTATTTGACGAAATGGATTTTCCATATAAGGAGGCAACGTCGAATGTCTAAGCCTGTATTAATGGATGGAGGCGGAGTGCGTGCAGAAATTAATATTGATGTCGATGAAATCACTTTGATCTTTCAGCAAATAGAATCTATTTTGAATGAGTTTGAGAGTACAATTATTCCGAACGTTGAAAAGTTGAAAACAAATGATTTCTATTCTTCAGGAAAAGCAAAGAAAGCGATGGATGCATTCCCCGAAGCAAACGAAAAAATAACTGAAATTTATAACCATTATGCAAGAGCTTCCCTATTAGTAATTGACACATTAACTAGCATGATGGAGGCAGACCGCACGATTGCTCTTGAAATTATCGAGAAGCTGGAGCTGTGATACAATGGATGTAAAATATATCCCTTCAGATTGGGAAAAGACAAAGCAAGGATTAAGTGAATTTGTTGGTGGCGGTCATTGGACGCTTAGCCCGTTCACAACAGCAAATGAGATTTGTAACAATCTTGATCAAGTTGAATCTGTCATTAGAAAATATGATAGTGACGGGTATATTTCCTTCAGCTATGATAATCAGAAAAAAAAGTATTATGAATTGAATGAGGACTTCTATGCCCTTCACCAATTTGTAAGTGAAGTCGGAACAATTGTCGATGATGTTATCGATGAACGGTTTTATAAAGATATGGATAAATTTGTGGAAGCGATTCGTGATTTAAGGATTGAAGAGTATAAAACGACAAATCGAATCGGTGCCATGCAGAAAATTAATACAGACTTTGCACCGAGCGGTGAAATTCCGAAGGCAGAAATCACGCTGGATGATCTTTTCGGTGGAGAAAATTTTTATGCGGATCAGATTAAGATCGAATATGACCAAATAAAAGAAATGTACCCTGACCAAGAATTCTCCTTAGAAGAATATAGGCAAATAGCATTAAACACCCATGCGTTCGAATACAACTCGATAAAAGATCAGCAGTATAATAAGGAATTTTGGGTTAGTATTGCCGCCTTAGTAGTAATTGTCGGTGCAGCACTTATTTTTCCACCGGCAGGTATTGCACTCGGAGCTATTTATGGTACATTAGAATTATCGACAGCCGTCACAGGAAAAGACTGGGTTTCCGGCCGGGAAGTTGGTACAGGAGAACGATGGTTTAGGGGCTTACTGGCACCGCTTGACCTCATCCCCGCTGTAGGATCTGTTAAGAAATTTGCCATCTTAGGAAGAGCTGGTAAATTGAAGCAAGCTGCCACGATAAGTTTGAAAACGTCGCCGGCGGTAAGACTGAAGGAGACGGTGGAAGGATCGATTCATACTGCACGTTTGGAAGGCCTAAACCGGATGAACCATTTAAAAGACTTTGCCAAAGGCCGTGCAATCGCTGTAGGAAAGAAGGTAGAAAAAGATATTATCGATGTCGGAAAAGGAATCGATAAAGGAGTTACCGTCGCTAAACAATTAAAGGAATCCGTATTTCCCAAACATCAGTTTGCAACCCCCGACGGAGCGATAGTTTCGGGAAGTAAAGTAGAAAATACTCATGCTGTAGAGAATTTCTTTAGAGCAAAGATTGAAGATGTGAAGGGGATTGGGAAGGGTACGGATAAATTAAATTCAACAAAAGATATTTATAAAGTATCGCCTAAAGATGTTCACCAAGCGCTAGAAGGCTATGAGCAAACTCATAAATTCACAGCACATTTTAGAGGATTTGAAGTAAAAGCACAGCGTTCATTATCACATATGTCTGATAAACAATTGATATACTCATTTAAAAAAGGTTACTCACCAAAGGATGGAGCAAATGATACAATTGTACTCCATCACCATGAACAAAACGTTGAGGGACCATTAATTGAGATGCCGAGTAGATACCATGATTTAGGGAATAAAAGACAACATCCATTTGGAAATTCAGGGGGAGTTGGCAGTGGAGAAGCTAGGATAGAATTTAATAAGTGGCGTAAAGAATATTGGAAGGCAAGGTATGCCAATGAAATGATTAAAAGGGGGATTATTGAATGAAGATAGAAATATTAAATGCCATCGATGAAGAATTCGAAATGTGCCCTGAAGCCTTTGGAGGACCTCTTAATATTGAGGAAGTAAACCAAGCAGAAGAAGAACTAAAAGTAAAATTGCCAGAGGATTATAAAGAATTTCTTTTGAGATATGGTTCTGGAGCAGTTGGTGAGGCTATTATTTTGGGATTGAAAGAGGCAGAGTTTGTTGCGACGCCATCATTTGTAGAGAAATCTCTACATTTTAGAAATGTACTCCCTAAAGGGTATGAGAACTTTACAGCTATTGGTATAGACGGTGCAGGAAATCCGGTAGGCTTTAATTCCCCGAATACAGAAATTATTACATTTGACTTTAACTTCGGAGGTAAAGAAATTATAGCAAAGAGTTTTGAGGAATACTTAGAAAAAGCAATCCGTGAAGAATTAAATATACATTTTTAACATCCAGGATATTAGTTGTAACAAGATAAACTTAAAAAATGACAAAACCTTGACATCACCAATGATATTTAACTAGAGAAGGTACTCCATGATCGCGATACGATCATGGAGTTTTTGATGTCCAACAAATAAAAAAGAATTCTAAATTATCTGGGATGATATAATGTTTAAGAACCAGGATGGAGAGGCTTATTTACATTGTTGATCCCTTCCTAACCCGTGGGATCCGTGATGGATTTTGAGATCTTAGGCGGAGCTGGAAAATTGAAGCAAGCTGCCACAATAAGTTTGAAAACGTCATCCGCAGTAAGACTGAAGGAGACGGTGGAAGCTTCGATTCATACTGCACGTCTGGACGGCCTAAACCGAATGAAACAGTTAAAAGACTTTGCTAAAGGCCGTGCAATCGCAGTTGGGAAGAAACTAGAAAGAGATATAATTGATGCCGTAAAAGGAATCGATAAAGGAGTTATCGCCGCTAAACAATTAAAGGAATCCGTATTTCCCAAACATCAGTTTGCAACCCCTGACGGAGCGATAGTTTCGGGAAGCAAAGTAGAAAACACTCATGCTGTAGAGAATTTCTTCAGAGCAAAGATTGAAGATGTGAAAGGTAGTAAGGGTACGGGTAATACTGTGAGTGATTATATTGATGAAATAATTGTGAACGGTAAAGTAGATGCCGATAAGATGAATAAGCTCAAAAATGCTATACAGAATAATACTTTTAGTGTAGATGAGCTTGCTGAAATTAGTAAAAAGATGTCTGAATTAGGTATAACTAAAGAATATGATGAAGCATTAATAAAAATTGATTTTGGTAAGTATCTAAGAGGACTAATAGGTGACCCACCTACAGCTACGATAGATCCACATGCACATCATATTCTATTCAAAAAAGGTCTTGGCCAGAAGCAACAAGAACTTGTTCGAGAAGGTCAAGAAATATTAAAAAAGTATGGAATAGAACCGATAATTGGTAAAGAAAATCTTGTCTGGGCACCAAATAGAATTGCAGGCCAGCATGGTATCGAACGTCTACAACATATTGTTGATAAGTTGAAAGCAGCAGATAGTTTTGGTGGAACTCGTGAAAAAATGATTGATATGCTTAGGTTACTAGGAGAAGAAGCAGAATCGATGAAATAAAAATATTAGGAGGATTTTATGGATAATAAGGATAAAGCAATAAAAATCTATGATTTAATTAAGAATGGTGATATAGAACAAGCGAAAGAGTTAATTATAAATGACCAGAGTTTGCTTAATTTTGTAACACCTTTTGGCACGTGGCTACATGTTGCGGCTAGAGCAGGAAAAATGGATATGATAAAATTTTTAGTTGAATCTGATATAGATATTAACATCAACGAGGGTGTACCAGAGTCAGCGCCTATTGCACATGCAGCTAGTGAAGGTGAACTTAGTATCGTAAAGTACTTATTTGATAATGGTGCATTATTAGATGTTAGTGATCCAAATAGAAATCCTCTATTTTCAGCGATTTATGGAGGACACCTTGATATTGTAAAGTTTCTTGTTCAAAATGGTATTGATATTACCGTTAAGTATACAGGGGATACAATGAAAGATATGGGAGCTTATGAATTTGCTATTGAAAGAGGGCAAATAGAGATTGCTGATTATTTAAAACAGAAGATGGATGAAAAAGAATAATAAAGAGTTACTGGGGATTATTCTAAAAATTACAACTCATCTTTTAAAGATAGATTAGTAAAGGATTACTTAATAGAGTGAGTTAACCATAAAGCACTTGATTGCCAATTAGGTAACAGGTGTTTTTGTTTTTTATGAAACAATTATGCTTTGGATAACATGAATGATGCTTTACTGAAATTCATAGCTCATGAAGGTAGTACCATCAAGGCATTCTGTTTTAGTACTTTGTTTGTGAAAATAATAAGATAAACAGGCGAGATGACATTTTACATGCCAAGAGGACTTATGATACTGTAAAACCCACAAACTAAAGACAATGACAAAAATCGTAATGCTAATGGTGGTAACAATAAGGATACATAAAGATAGTGAATAATAAAAAAGTGAAGATTTTGAGTGAGACAATAAGAATGAGATTTGTTTGAGAATCGAAAGCTCATGATGGTTGTACCATCATCATCATGGAGTATCGTTTTAATACTTGGATAGTAAGAAAAGTACGATAATTAGGTGAGATGATATTTTATATGGTAGGGGTAATTATGACATGGAGCCAGAAGTTAAAAATATAACAAATGGTGATGGTATAGAGTTTATTGATGGTAGGCCTAACTTCTTGCCGTGGTCAGAGGGTGATATTGTATTTGAGAAAGGAAAATTAACAGGTACCCCGAATGATTTTTCATTAGTATATGAACAAATACAGCAGCAATATAATTTACCATCAAAAAATGCTGCAAAGAAATTATTAAAACAAGCAGGAGTTACTCCACACCATAAGTCAAGTACAGTAATAGAATTAATACCAACTGATTTGCATGGAAATATTCCGCATATTGGTTCTGCATCTGATTTACGAGGAGGATTTTAAAAATGGAGCAATTTTAAAAAAAGTTAGAAGCAATAATTGATTTTGATATAAAAGAGATTAATGAAAGTTTGGATGAAGGCCATATAAAAAATCTAGAAGAAAAGTATAAGATAAAGTTACCTCTAGATTATTCATTTTACCTGCAACATTATGGTAATGATTATATTAGAGAAGATTATTGCTTTTTTCCCTCAAAAGATTTATCAAATAAAACTAAGCAAGCTCAATTTGAAATAGACTCATTTTATGGATTTTATAATGATGAAAATAATATTGTGGACAAGATAAACTTCTATAAAGATTTATTACCAGCTGATTTTATTCCTATTGCAGATTTACCTGGAGGAGATTTAGTTTGCCTTGGAACAAGAGATGACACACTAAATAAAATTTATTTTTGGTTTCACGAAATGGATGGAAATAATATATACTTAGTATCTGATTCTTTCGAAAGTTTTATAATGAATTTTAAAAGAATAAATGTCGAACAAAATAATTTAGAAAATGTTAATTTAAATTTAAGTGATAAGTTAAATACATTTCTAAATAATGCATCTAAAAAAATGAAATGATGATAAATGGGTTTTGAATTAAAAACCTTAATTGACTTAATCCTTTCAAGTGAGGCTACCCGGTACTTGAATAATATGGAGCTGGGACAAAACTCAGCTAAATAAAAAAGAGAATTCAGTAGATGCTGGATTCCTTTTTTATTTTAAACTATAAAAATGACACTTTTTAAAACCGTGAATTGGGAATACGGGGAAGTAACGGATTCGATTATTTGTCCGAATAATCGCAGATTAAATTATGTTCACGAATTTAGTTGACAAGATAAATTTGGTTCGGAACATTTAAAGTCTATGAGAGTGAAGACTGTTCAGATTGTCCGCTCCACAGTAGAAAACACTCATGCTGTAGAGAATTTCTTCAGAGCAAAGATTGAAGATGTGAAGGGGATTGGGAAGGGTAGTAAGGGTGCGGGTAATACTGTAAGTGATAAAAGACCGGCTTCCGGCTAGCATGCTAAGGAGGTAAGTTCTTATGGATGAAAAAGATATTATTTTCCTTGAACAGTTACTTTATAATACAGATAAAGATTATGTAGTAAGCAAGTTAAAAAATACAGACAACTCTTTATTACTTCATTACTATGCTGCGTATTATAATTGGAATAATGGGTTTGAAATACCAACAGTCATCTTAGATAATGAGACTTGTGATTTAGGGACAGGTTTACTAATGTTTCATTATGCAGATGGCTACCGTTTGTTAGAGAGTTCAGATGAAATTTCAAGTTCTTCATTAGATGAATGGAAAGTTTTTTTAAGAAAGATTTATAATAAACTATTAAGCTTAGACTTTAAATCACAAAACATTTCTTTTGACCCCGAATTAACAAAAATTCAAAAGTATAAGTTAAAAAAGAATAACCCAGACCTTTCTGACGTTCTAATTAGCAAGTCTCCAGGCAAAGAGATTGATATACCTAATATTTAATGTATTTTATTTGAAACTTTGATTGGCAAAATTCCTTTCAAGGTTTCTTTTTTGTAGATTTTATCCAAGATATTTGGAGAATATTTAAAGATAGTGATCAACCCGGTTGGACTAATTTCACTTTTGTTTTGATAAGAAAGGAAAGTTTTCCATGAATTTTAACTATGATAATCTTTCAAACTCGGATCCCCCTGAAAGAAAAACAATATGGAAGTCCAAGAATTTAGATATACTCCCTAAAAGTAATTCAGGAACAAAACTGTTAGAAGATTATCTCTTTGGTAAAGATAATTAATCAATTTAACATCAAGAAAAATCACATAAATTCTTACATAGAATAGAAAAAGATCTTCTCATCTAATGCCATGCATTCATAATAGATAACCAAAAAATGTATGACCTAGATGTTGTATTTTCACAAATAGGTGAAAGGTTAGCTGATAAGACTTATTAGGAGGAGAAGTATTACCAAGAGCAAATGTATCTGCGGGTGACTTTGTATGTTTAGTTTTTTGATCAGATAAAAATAATCCATCCACGATAACTTTACTGAATTCTTAGAAATAGTTTAATAGATAGAATGTGAGATAGAGCACTTGAGTGTCTACGGACAACAGGTGCTTTTTAAATTGAGATAAATCATTTAAGTAGTTGCACTTATGCAGTAAGAAAGTGAATACTTTCTTAGCTGCGAATAAGGAATTTTGGGTTAGTATTGCCGCCTTAGTAGTAATTGTCGGTGCAGCACTTATTTTTCCACCCGCAGGTATTGCACTCGGAGCTATTTATGGTACATTAGAATTATCGACAGCCGTCACAGGAAAAGACTGGGTTTCCGGCCGAGAAGTTGGCACAGGAGAACGATGGTTTAGAGGTTTGCTGGCACCACTTGATCTCATCCCAGCTGTAGGATCGGTGAAGAAATTTTCCTTTATGGGCGGAGCTGGGAAATTGAAGCAAGCTGCCACGATAAGTTTGAAAACATCTCCGGCAGTGAGACTGAAGGAGACGGTGGAAGGGTCCGTAATGGCAGCAAGGGTTCAAGGCTTAAAAAGACTTGAGCAAACCAAGCAAATTGTAGCCAACAAATTAAAGAAAGATTGGGATGACGCGAAGTCACTAGTCAAAGAGGCTTCAGATGCAGTAAATGAAAAAGCTAGTGTACTAGGAAAATACCTCTTTGGTTCTCAAGAAAATGTGGCTCTAGAAGGAGCAGGGTATGTCAAATTTGAAAATAGCGGAAATATACATAGAGGAGTAACAAGACATGAAGTCCCACGTATAAACAAAATAGAAGTAAAGTTTAAAAAGAATTTGAGTCATGATTCAGAAGAATTTGTAAGACAACTTAAAGACCAGGAAAAGGCGATGAACGAGCTTACAGTTGATGAGTACTTAAAAAATAGAGAAAGATACATTGAAGAAGGGCGGGCACTTGAAGGAAATGCTGCTCAAAGAGCCGAGAGAGAAAAACAATTAAATAAAAAAATTAAAGAATTGAGAAAAGAAGGTTTATCTAGAAAAGAAGCTGAAAAACAAGCCCAAGAATGGATGAGAACAAAAGCAGTAGTGCATAATCCCGACCAGATAGCTGGTGGAAACCCTTTAAGTATAGGGGGATTAGGTGATAAAAGAGTAAACTCTTCAATTGGGTCTCAATGGAAATACAGAATAGATATTTTAGACAATAAAATTCGAGAGAGTGCTAAGAATATGACAGAGGCGGAGCGGAAATCGACTTATTTGAATGTCCAATTGATTCATTAAACAAAAGGAGGACTGGTGGCCATCACTATTTTTAAAGATTTTAAAATTAATCATGAAGTACCTACGGAAGTATACAATAAATACGTGAAAGAACTCCCAAAACAAGTAATGAAAGTTTGGGAGGAATATGGTTTTGGAAGTATTTTAAATGGTTATTTAAAGATTGTTAATCCTGAAGAATATCAATCTTTGATTAGTGAAACGTATATGCGCAATGCTAATACCACTGTTCTATTTGTTACAGGAATGGGCGATGTTATACTTTGGGAAGATGCCGGAGAGGATGAGAAATATTTAGTATTAGTTAACTTTAGAAAGGGAGTAACTAGTATAATAGAAGCCGGGTTTGATTTCTTTTTCGATGACTTACAAGACATGGTATTTAGAGAAGAGAATTTAGATTGGAGTCCTTATTTAGAAGCAGTAGAAAAACTCGGAGTTCCAGACTTTGATGAATGTTTTGGTTATACACCATTACTAGGACTAGGCGGAGAAGAAAAAGTAGAGCATTTAAAAAAAGTTAAATTGAAAGAACATATTCTTCTAATTACCGAACTTATGGGGCCAGTTCAGTAAAAATGAAGATAATATTATTCTTAATTTTTAATATGTTGGTTATGGTCGGTCCACAGAGATTTCTCTGTGGTTTTTTTGTTTTCAATTGATGAAGTTCAATATTAGTCGCAGGCCGGGAAGTTGGCACAGGTGAACAATGGTTTAGAGGTTTGCTGGCACCACTTGATCTCATTCCAGCTGTAGGATCGGTGAAGAAATTTGCTGTTTTGGGCAGAGCTGGGAAATTGAAGCAAGCTGCCACGATAAGTTTGAAAACATCTCCGGCTGTCAGGTTGAAAGAGACGGTGAAAGGGTCGATTCATACCGCACGCCTAGAAGGCCTAAACCGAATGAATCAGTTAAAAGACTATGCCAAAGGCCGTGCAGTCGATGGAAATGCTGCAGAAAAGAAAAACGCTAATAAAAGTTTAACAGAAGAATAGGCTGAGGAACGTACAATAGAGAATATATTTTATGCTGAATCATTTACAGCGTTTGTGTAAAAGTTAAACGATTAATCAGATCAATATTCAAATAAAAGGTTTATATAATAGTGGTATGATAGATATAGAATTAACCAGTAGGAGTTTCCTACAAAGGAGGATACGATGAGCGAAAATAATGCGGGTTGGGATGCAATTGATCAAGTGATGGAAAAGATTTATGGTGAACAGGAACCGAAACATTTTGGAACATTAATTTCGTATCAATTAGGTGGCAATGATCCTTTAGAAGGTATTAGTGTGTACGATGCGAAAGAACCAGTTGAACACTGGCATTACGTGACATATGGATTTTCCGAACTATTTGAAAAAGAGTTAGAGGATATGGAATATAGTGGATATGGATTTGAGTTAACTTTTAGGTTGGAAAAAGAGAATAATGAAATTGAGCCACCGAACTGGCCTTTAAATCTATTGCAGAATTTGGCAAGATACGTGTTTAATAGTGGTAATGTTTTTAGAAATGGGGATTATATGGATGCGAATGGTCCAATAAGTCTTGAATCTGATACAGAATTGACAGCGCTCGCATTTATCCATGATTCCGAGTTACCTGAGATAGAAACCCCGAATGGGAAGGTCGAATTCATTCAACTTGTCGGTATAACAGCAGACGAATTAGAAGCTATGCAAATATGGAATACACTAGGTGTTTTACATGTATTCGAAGAGTATATGCCGATGTACACTACTAAACTATCCCGTGAATCACTTCTTCACCATTCAAAAATAGGGGAGGCCATTCAAAAAGGTAGCGAAAAAGAAGGATCGAATACTGGATTCTTATTTAATGACCAAGTCACATGGACACCAGCTAAAAAGTTTTTATTTAAAAGAACTCCTGCAGTGTTGACGATTGGTGCCAAGCAAGCAAAAACAATTGGGAAGATTATTAGAGGGCGGATGGTAAAAGGTGAACCGCTTAGATTAGTAAGTAATGAAGCGACAGTTATTTTTATGTTTGAAGACGAGTTACAAGTTACAGAAAATGAAGACCAAATTGAATTTACTCTTAATGAAAATGCGGTTGAGCAACTTGTTGCACAACTTGAACCAATAGAAAAAACATTTTCCCTACCTTCCATAGAATCTGTTGCTTTTAAAATTGTAAAGACAGAACTGAAAGATTCAGATGGAAATGTTGTGGATACGATTGGATAATTGATCGGGAATATGGTTAAAGTTCATTACCTTTAGTTGTTTTTGCAAAAGATGAGGAACTAAGGTAACGAATGGCGATTAATCGTTCCTCAATACGTCGGAATTCCGCAACTAAGGTAACGAATAGTGGTTAATCGTTCCCCAAAACGTCGGAATTTAGTAACTGAGGTAACGAATAGTGGTTAATCGTTCCCTAACACGCTGGAATTCAGTAACTAAGGTAACGAATAGTGGTTAATCGTTCCCCAAAATGCCGGAATTCAGTAACTAAGGTAACGAATAGTGGTTAATCATTCCCCAAAACGTCGGAATTCAGCAATTAAGGTAACAAATAGCGTTTAATCGTTCCCTAAAACAGCGAATCTAGCATTTAAGGTAATGAATAGAGTATAAAAAAACTCTAATCTCTGTATTAGCTAACACTATATTGTAGATAGAATGATGGTGCTCCTAAATAAATTGCGTGGTTAAAAGGAATTATATTTGAGTATGCTCATGAGCTACTTCTGCCATATTAGCTCTTTTTGGGTTATAATATAAAAAGCAAAATTTTTAAGGAATTGCATCATGAAGGAGAGTATTATTTTGGCAGATTCATTTTGGTCACTTATTCCGCCGGTATTGGCAATTATTATGGTGTTACTGACTCGTCGTGTTCTTATCTCTTTAGGAGTAGGTATAGTTGCTGCAGCTTTATTTGTTACTAACTTTCATATTGCCGACTCGCTGGGTCTTATTTACGGTGCGGCAAAAGGTGTATTTGTTGAAGACGGCGGATTAAATACGTGGAATGTTTATATAATATTTTTTATTTTATTGTTAGGAATGATTACGAACTTTGTTGGGATGATGGGTGGAACTAGAGCGTTTGGTGATTGGATGATTCGTCGAGTTAAAACACGGGTAGGTGCTCAAATTATGACATTTATCCTTGGAATTGCGTTATTTATTGACGACTATTTTAATAGTTTGACTGTTGGTCAAGTTGCTAGACCGATTACGGATAAACATCGTATTTCCAGAGCAAAACTTGCGTATATTGTGGATTCGACAGCCGCGCCTGTCTGTGTTATTGCGCCGGTGTCAAGTTGGGGAGCATATATTCTTGGGTTAATCGGGATGGTTTTAACAACGCATCAAATTGTGGATTATTCTGAATTAAGTGCGTTTCTCTTAATGGTCCCGATGAATTTCTATGTGTGGTCTGCTCTTGGTGTTGTTCTTGTTATCGCCATTAAACAGGCTGATTTCGGACCGATGAAAAAACATGAACTGCATGCGATTAGGACTGGACAAGTTTCTTTGACAGATGCTAAAAATACAACAGATCCCGACGCTGGTAAAACGAGTAATTTAGGGAAAATAACGGATTTAATTGTTCCGATCATCGTCTTATTTGTTGCTACACTAATATTTATTTTTTGGACAGGACTGCAAGCATTAGGTGATGGTGAAAGAAGTTTAATCCTTATTTTTGGTGAGGCAGATGTTTCAGCTTCTTTATTCTATGGGGGAAGTGTAGCACTTTTAACAACTTTTTTGTTTTTTGTAAGACATATTACAAAAAGGGAGTTGACAGGTAAAGATTTTGCAGGCGGTATTGTAAATGGAATGAAGGCCATGATGCCCGCTGTTATTATCTTAATTTTTGCTTGGACGATTACCGATCTGATTGATCAATTGGGGACTGGAACGTATTTAGCTGATGTTGTGAAAAATTCCAATATGCCTTTTGCTTTGTTACCATTTATTATTTTTATTATGGCTGGGTTAATTGCTTTTTCAACAGGAACTTCTTGGGGTTCTTTTGCATTGCTACTTCCAATTGCCGGACAAATTGCGGCGGCGACTCATCTGGAATTAATTCTACCAATGCTTGCTGCTGTTTTAGCAGGTGCTGTTTTTGGAGATCATTGTTCGCCGATTTCCGATACAACAATTTTGTCTGCAACTGGATCCAGTTGCCATCATATTGATCATGTTATGACTCAACTCCCTTACTCGCTTGTTGCAGCAGGTATTGCAGGGGCCGGCTATTTAGCGTTAGGTTTTACTGAAAGCGTATGGGTTGGTCTTATTATCGTTCTTGCCGGGTTGGCATTGCTATTTTTCTTACTGAAAAAGCCAGTAACGGAGGAAGCATAAGTTTGCCTATATATTGCGTTTTTGCTTTCTAAAAATAGGAAGCGTTTATCGATCAAGTTTTGAGTAGGGTTTTAATGTAGAAGTTGTTCGAAAAAGATGAACCCAAACAGATTGAAGTTGAGTATTGTGTTACGATCGTCCGATAGGGCGCTAAACTTAAATGATTAGAGAAAAACACTCTGTTTCCAGGAGGTATTATATTCTGGAAGGAGTGTTTTTTTCGTTTGGGTGTTGAGGTCTTGGTCGTGGCTTTCTTGTATAATTTGTTCCAAAGACTCCAGCAATAATGACGATTGCTCCAATTATATGATAGTAATAAATAGTTTCATTTAAAAAGATTATTCCTACTATGATAGTGACTAATATTGCAATATTGTTAAAGACGCTCATTCTTGAAGCTTCCATGTTATTTAGCGCGTAATTAGATAAAAAAGAGGTTAAGAAGGAAGATAATATTCCCAAATATATAATTGAAAAAATAAATTTACCGCTTACCAAGGGAAGGAAAAAACTACTCAAAGAGCCGTTTATAAGATGGTTACCGATCGCGATTGTATTGAAAATAATACATCCAGTACAGGTCATAAAATACGTTAATGTAAATAATGGATATTTTCTAGTTAAACTTCGAGCAAAAACATTATAAAAAGCGATAGACAGTGTCGATAATAGAATGAAAATAATTCCGGTTACATTGTATGACTTTACATTAATTCCACTCATAATAAATATGTACATAACACCTGCTACTGATAGAAAGATAGATATTTTTCCTAAGAGACTGGATTTTTCGTTAATAATAAATGTAGC
The DNA here is from genome assembly GCF_037071985.1 of Pseudogracilibacillus sp. SE30717A. Lineage (NCBI taxonomy): Bacteria > Bacillati > Bacillota > Bacilli > Caryophanales > Bacillaceae > Pseudogracilibacillus > Pseudogracilibacillus sp. SE30717A. Next base: position 110,514 of record NZ_JAXHDF010000003.1, read on the forward strand.
TAAAATTAAGGTGAAAATAGGTATAGTCGCTTGTAAAATCCCTGCTTCCGAAGTCGATATATAGATAAGTCCGATAACCTGAAATAAAAAGAAACATGTTGGATAGAAGATTGCGATAGGGAGAATTTTACGTACATCTTTCAACGTGATTTTCTGTCTATCCTTTTTATATAGATTGACACATAGTGCAAAAAGAAAAGCGACAGTAAAGCGGTAAGCTAAGATATCGATTGCATTTGTAACGGTTAGTGAAACCTTTATAAGTAAAAATGAAAATCCAATAATAAGAGCGTATGTCGTCGCAGCTAAATATGCATTCTGATTTGATGTAGTCGTAGAAGTTTCTACTTTTATCATTCCTTTCATATATTGAATAAAAATACTTATCTAGATTATACACTTTTTCTCTTCTAAGAATCGATCAAACAACTAGGATATATGATGGGAAGAAGTAGATGATGTAGTAAGCTGGGATGGTCTAGTTCTGAAGATGCGGTGAATCAAGGGGAAAGAATGAAAAGAATGTCGTGCTGTTCATCTCTATTTAGTTGAAAATCTTTAAAAATAAATATAGCCTATACGCCAATTCGGGTATAGGCTATATTCAATTTCAATGAATTATTTTCCAAATTCAACTTGGTCCTCTATTTTCCCATCGCTGTTATGGATATACGCTATGGTACCCGAATCTTTAGCAAGTTTTTTAGCTCGATCAATTGCTTCATCTTTTGCATTTGTAGTACAAACAGGTTCATCTTCACCTTCACGTTTAACAGCCCATTCCTCATCGTGAGGAACAACATGAAATCGTGCATCTTCTGAGCCAGCCCTGTTTTCAAAAAATTCATTGCGGTCTCTTTTGTTGTCCGACAAAGCAAATCACTCCCTCATTTATTTGATTTTATAAACAATACCCAGAGTCGAAACATGTAAAACTTCACTGACTTTATTTCATTTAATGTAAAGGAATCATTCGTAACTTTAGTATTTGTAATTCAAATGGTGTTATCCAACATATCAAAGTGTAATTAAACTGTATTATTCATGGCATACAATTAAAATTTTTAAGATTTTAATAAATTTATGAATGAAATACTGAATTATGGGTATATCATCTAAAAAGCGGAGTGTGAACTGTTCTTAACAAAACGTTTTAGCAGAACGTACTAAGAGAAAAATTCACCCCGTATAAAGGGAACAACCTATTTTCGGCTAATATATAAGAACGTAAGTAGGTGAATATTATATGGTTTCTTTACAGAGTAAAAACGCGATGCTAATGTTTCCTGCTTTAAGTAACGCATTGCTTCAAGAGGCGTATAGTAAAGCAGTGAAACTGAAGATGAATAAGTCGTTTATTAAACTGTTAGAAGATGAACTCCGTCAAAGAAAGCGATTAAACTAATATTCTGCATTGCAGCAGGAGTTTTTCGTCTGACGTATGTTTTAAAAATAGAATAGTTACAGGGGCAGATAAAAAGATGAATTCTAAAATTAAAATAGTATTACTTGATAATGTTAAATTATTTCGTGAAGGTATTAAACAAATTTTAGAAAGCGATTCCACTATTTATGTAGCTGCAGATGGTGATGAAAACGAAAGGGTGTACCAACATTTACATAAACATAAACCAGATATTTTATTAATGGAAGAAGAAATAGTTCAAAAAAAACAACTTCATCACGATTATAATATATTGAAAAATTTTCCTTCTACCAAACTAGTTATCCTAACGTTACATAAGAAAAACTACAATGAAGATCATTCATATCTTACTAATAAAATAAATGGTTATTTATTAAAAGACATGAGTGCAACAGAATTGATTAAAACTATAAAGCAAATTCATTCGGGATTTGAGTTTAGTTACTGACTCGCTGACATTTATTCTTTTGGTGAGAGATTAGCAAACAATGAAGGTGATAAGATGCAACATTATCCAACGATCACGGCTATCGTAATAGAAAAACATCGGTTGTTTCGTGAGGGGATAAAACAAATCATAGAGTCGGAGCCGTTGTTCAGAGTAATTGGTGAAGGTGATGATAAAAAAGACACTTTCCGTCTTGTGAATAGGTATAAACCAAATATTTTAATACTAGATGAGGATATTTTCATAGAAGATCTCGAAAAAGGAATTAATGAAATTTCTTCAATTTCTCCGAATACGAAAATTATCTTATTGTCGGCTCGATCAGCTAACACAGATACATTGATATTAATTTTAGGCAGTGGTGCCCATGGATATATCGTTAAAGAGATGAATGATGAAATGTTTATAAAAGCAATAAAAACTGTTTATCGTGGTAGGTTTTGGCTTCACCCGGATATTAGCCATAGCTTGGTAAGAGAATATCAAAGGCTACGGAATGCCTTAGAGCAATCGGTGGCTCAACAACGTCAACGTAGGCCTAAATTGCCGCTCCATTTATTTACGTTGAGAGAGTGTGAAGTACTAGAATTACTTGTTACTGGCAAAACAAATCAAGATATTGCTAAGTTTTTGAACATAACTGAATCGACAGTTAAAAATCATATGAGAAATATTTTAGGAAAAATGAATGTGCAGGATAGAACGAATGCAGTCATTTTGGCCATTAAAAATAATTGGGTGGAACCGAAAAATCGCTCTGAAATAAATGTAAACCGAGCCGAATTAGTCAATGAGAATAGAGTATAAAATATACGAGTCTTTAAGAAGAAATTAAAGACAACCATACATATTTTAACCGTTTTTGTCCGTTGGATCATCCTCGGACAAATTTTTTATTTTTGAATTATTTGCTCGTTGGAGTCCCCTTGGATAAACACTTTTCTTCTTCAACATTATATAAATTTATCTCTCAATTGTCCGGCTAAAATGTATTTTATTTCGGATAAAAAATGTCGTACGTAAGTCAGTAAGGAAAATATTACAATTGTTTTAGACAATTTATATGTCAAAAAAGATAAATAGAAGTCGTATTTTGTTTTATTACTCAATCATACTTAAGTACAGCTAAATTGAAATTATTGGAAGTAAATGAATATTTTCCTTATGTTTTAATGGAAAAGATAGGAAGAAACGCAGTTGTATTAAAAAATAGTCTTTTCTATCATTTAACTTATAGAGTATTTGATTTAAGGAAAGGTAGGTCAATCAGTTAACTTTTTTCTACCAATCTATTTTACTTTAAAAAGGAGGGCGTTATTTATAAAATCTTTTCTCAATATGGAAGATCAGTTTACGTTGTAAAATTTGTTTTTCAATATGTGAGGAGGATGTTTTTTTGAAGAATTTTGATTATAAGCGAAAACTACGAAACAATCAAATCAGAAATACGAATAAAACGAAAAAAATAATTGCTACTTCGGCAATTGCTTCTGCTCTTGTATTTAGTCCGTTGTCGATAGGAACTATGGAATCGTCTAACAATGATTTTAGAAATGTATTGAATACAAATTCAGTTTCGGCTGCAAGTCTCGCCGAGGTTAAATTGCTTACAGATGTTACGATTGGTGCTGAAGTTACTGAATTACAAGATCATCATCGGCTTAATTTTACATTGACTGGTACAGGATTAGCTGATGCTGAGTTGGCAAATCCTGAACGTGTTGCTTTATTTTACATACCAGATTTGGCAGGAGAAATGACTGTTGATGGGCCAGCTGATGTACGTGTTGAAATTTTGCCAATAACGATGGACGACTTACCTGCTTTAGGAGCAGCATTAAATAATACAACAGCTGTATTAAATGATACAGTTGGCGAACTTCTAAGTGTAGTTGATGAGCTACAAAGTTCCATTATCCCGGATGAGTTTTTAACGATAGAAGGGATCCCAGAATTACAACAGGCTGTTGACGCATTAAATAATGTAGATGCTGCTTTAACTGATTTACTTGCATATGAAGATACCATTACACCAAATGTGGGAGAAGATGGAACTATATCTGTTGTTTTTTCAGATGGATTAGGAAATCACTTAGAAACAACAGTTAACGATGTCGTTGTAAAGTTGTTACAAGATGTTGTAGATGCAATTAATAATATAGAATTAGCCATTTTACCAGCTGCGGAAAATATCCCGGGAGTCGGATTTATTATTGGTGGGCTGAATGATCTGATCAATGGGGTATTAGATGGAGTAAACTTAGCGTTGAATGAAGTTGTTGGTCTGGTTGATGATATTTCAAATGGAACAATCGATTTAGCGAATGATTTAGCAGGGATTCAATTAATGGGTGAAACGACGGTTGATCTAAATGCATTAGTCGATAAACCGGTGAATACGGCTGGAGCAATTCCGGTGTACGCTGAAGGAATCAATACATCAACGATCGATGCTGAGTTACTATCGAGTTTGCAAGATAGTACAACTATAGTAATTTCAGATGAGGCAGATGGAGACGCCGATGCTGACGCAGATGCCGACGCAGATGCCGACGCTGACGCCGACGCTGATGCCGACGCCGATGCCGACGCCGACGCCGATGCCGATGCTGACGCTGACGCCGACGCTGATGCCGACGCTGATGCTGACGCTGACGCCGATGGGGATAGCGATGAAGATATCATATTAGATGTTCCCGGTTTTGATCCTATATATGAAGGTGATAAATTTATTACTGGCAAAGGTACACCAGGATTTATGGTTATTGCTGCAGTAGATGGGTTCGTGCTTGGTGCGGGATTCGTTGGTGAAGACGGAAGGTATAGCATTGGATTGGTAGATCCATTGACAGCAGGTACTGAGGTAGAATTATATCAAATTGACGAAGATGCAAATACCAGTGACTCTATTTATGAAATGGTACAAGCGGCCGATGATGATGGAGATATCGTCTTAGATGTTCCGAATATTGATCCTGTTTATGAGGGTGATACATCTATTACTGGAGAAGGTACACCAGGATTAATGGTTATTAGTATGATAAATGGGAACGTGCTTGGAACGGGATTTGTTGGTGAAGACGGAAGGTATAGCATTGGACTGGTAGACCCATTGACAGCAGGTACTGAGGTAGAATTATTTCAAATTGATGAAGATACAAATACCAGTGATTCTATTTATATAACGGTACAAGCGGTTGACGATGATGGACAAGCAGGTGAGGATCTAACTGGTTCAAATGGTGGAAGTGGAGACAATGGAGGAAATGGAAGTACCGACGGAAATGGAACAAATGATAATGGTGGAGTCGTAGTAGGAACTAGTAGCGGTAGTGACACGAATGGTGGTAGTAGTAATAATGGAAAAGTTCTTCCTAATACTGCTTCGTCAACGTTTAATTGGTTAATGGGTGGTTTCATGGCCATGATTGCTGGATTAGCTGGGTTCTTTAGTAGTAGAAAAGAAAGAAACAATTCAGGAAAATAGTCATAAGAGTTTTGAGCCTATATTTCGGTGAAGGAATATAGGCTCAAATTATTATTATGAGAAAAGGTGTAGACAGATATAGGATAGATTTCCCTTTGTAGAAAAAATGTCTTGGAAAAGGATTACTTTAAAATAATCATATATAAATTTTAGTTGAAACCCTAAGATAGTGTCATTTCAATGATCCGATAAAAATCTTGAACAACATACTCACACCATCAATTTCCAATAAAGACCAGCATTCATACAGAAAGTCCAAAGCTGGTCAAATTTTTTTACCTACCTCGCCACAAATGAATAAGGTTTTGGTTTTGTCCTCTAGCAAATACGTCAGTTCTGTTTGGTCCCCAAGATACCGCAGCTGGCGCGGAGGTTAAATTTCCACCAATGCGTTGCCAGTCCTCCCATCGTCTTCCATTCCATGCTCTTCTATATAATGCATTATCTGTTCCGCGGACAAATACTTCTAGGCGATTAGTGCGACGTGAGGAAACAGTTGGTGCTGAAGTGAGTACACCTCCAAGGCTCTCCCATTCGCTCCAGTTATTTCCGTCCCACCATTTATGCCAAAGCGCATTGTCCGTACCTCTAGCAAATACATCGATACGATTCGGTCCCCAAGAAACAGCAGCAGGTTCGGATGTAATCTGTCCTCCAAGGTTTTCCCAGTCTTCCCACCGTCTTCCGTTCCATGACTTTTTATATAATGCATTATCCGTACCGCGAACGAAAACGTCGAGTCGATTAGAGCTACGAGAAGAAACTGCAGGCCCACTCGAGAGGCTTCCGCCGAGACTTTCCCATTCGCTCCAGTTATTTCCGTCCCACCATTTATGCCACAGTGCATTATCTGTTCCTCTTCCGAAAACATCGATACGATTTGGCCCCCAAGATACTGCCCCTGGAGCTGAAGTTAAGATGCCGCCGAGGCTTTCCCAACTACTCCATCTTCGACCATCCCACCAGATGTGCCACAGTGCGTTATCCGTTCCTCTTGCAAAAACATCAAGCCTATTTTGTTGCCAGGAGGCTACAGTTGGTGCCGAAGTTAAGGTCCCACCTAAGTTTTCCCAACCTTCCCAGTTCTGGTTAGGTTGATTACCTTCTTGTCTGATCATATCTAATGTGATTTGAATGACACTCGTCAATACTTGATTGACGACGTTTTGCGGAACATTAAATTGTCTAAATAATTGATTAATCCAAGGCGCTTGTGTTTGAAGACGATTATAAATTTGGGTTGCAGACATATTTGTTCCCGCTTGATTGATCGTAAAGGAAATGACAAAGAAAAAGATGCTATTAATCGTTTGGCGATTCATACCATATCGTTCGAGCTGTGAATATAAATTAGAATGCTCGGTTCGTATATTTTGTAAAATTTGCTGAGAATTTACCTGTTGGAGTGTTGCCTCAGGGTAAAGCATTGGATCATATTGGCCCATCGAACTTTCTGGAATCCCATTAAAATTTGCTGGATATAGTTGTGTTCCATAAAAATAAGGATTTATATACATTTTTTTATTCCTCCGCTTTTTCACTAGCATATGCGTCTAGGTTCGAATGAGTAACTTTGAATCGAAAAGAATTTTAGAGAAAAGATTTAAAATTTTGATGGGGCTAAATAAAATAAACCCATAACACGTTACCTCAACATGTAATTGAAAATAGTTCACTACATTGTTTCTCCAGATTTATACTTAACGTAATAAATACAGTAGTACTTTTTACATGAATTAAAATTAGTCCTTTCCGTTTAAACTAAATACGTACCTAGTAATAAACGGTTATTTTTATTAAATTCTGTTAACCAAACGTACACAGTTAAGTTATCTTAGGAGTAAACAAAGGTAGGCATTTACGTAATGGAATTAAATCTTAAAGAAGCTACCATTAAACAAGCTATTTCCACGCTATCCTCTTCCACTAAGGCATTAACATCGACGCTTTCTGAAGTAAATGGAAAAAACGAACTCGAATGTATAAAGCGGATATGTTAAAAGCTTATCTGATGATGTACAGTCGATACATAAAGACATACAAACAATTCAAAGCCAAACTTCCAACGTGCAGTACGGCGAATAACCGAGTTAGGAGCAGAATTAAATCTAAAACATTCACACAAATAACCATCCTTTAACACGCTACTTAAATAGCACATAATAAAAAAGCTTGGTATTACTTGAAAAAAGTAGTCCCTAGGTGTTGATCCTTTATAACGACAGCAAAGCATGATGGTTTACATACGTAATTGGAACGCTAGCAATTGAATTTATCGGCCCTGGCAAAGGCAGAGGAACAGCAATTCAAATGTCTAAACCATTTCGTGGATGAACAGGAGAACGATCAGCCTTGTTAATGGATCTCCATCACATAACACAGAGAAATTAGAGTGCGATAGCAAAGGTTACGAAGACTTTTTGTAAAGAGAATAGTTCTATAATTCATATTAATCTAACACTATACCTTTGGGAATAAATAGAACTGAGTTTAAATGGAGAAGTGATTATTAGGAAAAAATCCTAATCATATTTTAGATCAGTTAACCTGTAAGAAGAATATTGGAAATTATTGTTAAGAGATAGGCCGTAGACAGATGGTGGATCGCATAAAACGATGAATACGCAGAGTATTTATATGGAATTTTCTCAAAAATCACTAGTTTTCAAATTTATTGTATTGTAAATTTTATTTTTATGTGATATTATCTTTTTACGTTAATTATTCAGAAAGAATATATTATTTTAAAATTTCCTTATGTAGCTAATTTTTAGCAAACTGAATGCCCTTACATTAATGAAGAGAGTAATTTATTTTTTATTTCCCTAACTATAGAACGATGTTCCGTTATAAGGAACATAAAATGTAGTAATTATAATGTAATCGTTTTCTGTCATGAAAATTTTAATTTCTAAAGAAAGAACATTGTTCCTTAATTCGGAATGATAGATTTTTAAATTAGTATTTGTCTATTTAACTAGACAGAATGGTGCAAAAACGTTCTTTATTCTAGTCGTAACGGAATAATGACGTTCACACTAGAAATATTTAGCTCTCCCGATTAAATATTAAATTAGTTTTAATTATCAAATTTGATTACTTTGTAATCGTTTTCTTGTATCTACAGATACGATTTTAAATTCTCGATCATTAATGGAACGGTATTCTGTACTAAGGAACAATAAGTAATATATCCTTTTAAAATAAAATTTTACATAAGGAGGTGGTTAGCAGATTTAATATCACTTCAGAAAGTTGTACAAACATAAAAACATATGAACATTTTAATTTAGGGAGGAAACGAAATGGGATTTAACAAAAAGAATATTATTATGATGGTATTTGTACTTTGTACCATATTGTTAGTTGCAGCTTGTAGCGGTGGTAGTTCTGATTCTAATACGAGTAATAATGATACTGAATCAAATGATAATAATCCAGAAGAACTAGCCACAGATGGAAGTCAAAAGACGCTAGGAATTGTCGCGATTGATTTAACAAATCCATTCTTCATCCAAATGAAAGAAGCAGGAGATCAAGCCGCTAAAGATTATGGTGTAAAAACTATTTGGCAAAGTGCGGACGGATCTGTTGAAAAACAAATATCATTGATTGAAAACTTTATTCAACAAGGTGTAGATGCAATTTTAATTGATCCATCTGACAAAAATGCAATCATTCCTGTAATTGAAAAAGCAGAAGAAGCAGGTATTGAAATTATTACAATGGGTAATAAGGTTGAAGGAGATTGGAATTACAATACTCTATATCCCGACTATGACAATATGGCGATGCTAGCAAAAGTATTTGGTACAGCACTTGATGGAAAAGGTCAAATTGCTTATCTATCTTTATCAAAAGGGAACTATGTTTCTGATGAAAGAGAAGCTGGATTTATTGAAACAATAGAAAAAGAATTTCCTAATATTGAAATTGTTGGGAACCAACCGACTGAATTTGATACAGCTGAAGCACAAAAAATTACCGAAACTTGGTTAAACAACTATCCTGATTTAGACGGAATCGCATTTGCACATGATCCACTTGGTATTGCTGCAATGTCTGCTGCAGAAACTATGGGGAGAGATGGTTTAATTTTCGGTGGGTATGATGGAGAGATGGAAATGGAAACATTTATCAATGACGGTAGAATGTTACTTGATTCTATGACTGGTTCATACCGAATCGGTTACTGGAATATTGCAGTTGCAGCTAGAATTGTTAATGGTACTGAGTTCTCTAAAGATTTAGCGATGCCGACACACTACATTACTTCAGACGAAACTGCAAAAATGTTAGCTGATAAAGGATTAGAATTTGATTATATTACTCCTAAAGATGCGGAAGGTGTTTTCCTAGATTACGTTAATGAGTTTGGTCCAGAAGTAAGTGATGAGATGATGAGTGAAAAGTAAAATGGGAAAAAATAATAATAAACTAATCGAAGTTTTTAATAAAATTAACCGTTCAACTAGAGTTAATTTAATAATAATTAGTATTAGTTTACTGTTGTTAGTTTTATTTGGTTTTATGAATCCAAAATTTATCAGCATAAATAATTTTCTTAGCATGGGTCATCAAATGGCTATCACAGCTGTTATTGCATTTGCCATGACAGCAGTGATCCTTGCTAAAGGGATTGATTTATCGGTTGGTTCTACATTGGCTGTTTCAGGTATTGTTGGGGCACTTGCATTTCAAAGTGGAATGAGTTCTTTTACTGTACTCCTAGTGGTTCTCTTAGCTGGTGCACTAGTCGGTGCCTTAAATGGATTTTTGGTAACGAATCTAAATATTAGTCCTTTCATTGCTACTTTGGGAACAATGGCATTCGGGCATGGTGCAGCACTAAGTTTATCAAATGCATCGAGTATAAGTATTCAAGATCCGACAATTAGTTGGGCTGGTTCAGCTTTTTTAGGTCCAATCCCCTTTACGATCATTATTACATTATTACTACTTTTATTTTGGTGGGTATTACTAAACCGTACAACAACAGGGCGCTACGTCTATGCGTTAGGTGGAAACTTTGAAGCAGCAAGAGCTTCCGCTGTAAAAGTAAAACTAATACAATTTTTAACTTATGTTGCAACTGGTGTTTCCGCAGGTGTCGCTTCTATTCTATTAATTGGTAGAGTTCAATCAGCTCAACCATTAGGCGGTATGGGATTAGAATTTGACGTTATTACAGGAGTTATTATTGGTGGTACATTACTAAGTGGAGGAGTCGGGACAGTTATAGGTACTTTATTCGGGGTTATCTTAGTTACGATCATTAGAACTGGACTTTCGTTCTTTGGTGCTCCGCAAGAAGTTACCTATTTAGTTACTGGTGGGATGGTGTTACTTTCTGTCCTTCTTTACAGTTCCGAAACAATTGAAAGTATAAAAAAATCGAAATTCAGCTTTAAAAAGAGTAATAACAATCCTTCAACTCAAAAGAATATTGATAGCAGTGTTATTAGGTTGAATAATATTGGAAAAAATTACTCTGGATTTCCGGCGTTAACTAATATTGAAATGGAAATTAAAACAGGTGAAGTAGTTGCACTTGTTGGGGAAAATGGTGCTGGTAAATCAACACTTGTTAAAATTTTATCGGGAATAATTAAGCCGTCACGTGGAGATATCGAAATTAACGGTAATAAAATTGTATTTGATAATGCGAAACATTCTCGGGAAGCAGGAATCGGTGTTGTTCACCAACATTATAGTTTAGTACCTGAACTTACGATTACAGAAAATTTATTTCTTGGACGAGAAGTGAAAATTAAAGGATTACCGTTACTTTCAAAGCGAATTATGAGCAAAAAAACAAAGGATTTATTGGATGAATTTAATCTCGATATTGACCCTAATATCAAGATTAATAAATTGACAGTAGGGCAACGTCAATTGATAGAAGTGGTCAAAGCTACAATTGGTAATCCTTGGTTTATGATCATGGACGAACCTACGTCATCTTTATCCAAAAGTGAAAGTGAACGATTATATCTATTAATCGAAGAATTAAGAAAACGTAATGTTGCTATTTTATATATTTCTCACAAAATGGACGAATTATATAAATTATGTAATCGTGCAGTAGTTTTACGGGATGGTAAATTTATTGGGAATGCGGATCTACCAGAAACATCAGAATCTGCGATTGTTAATATGATGGTAGGTAGAAAGATAGATAATATTTTCCCATACACGAAATCTGAAGTCGGTGATGTTGCAATTGAAGTAGAAAATATTAGCGATGGTGGATTACTAAAAGATGCTTCTTTTAACGTACGAAAAGGAGAAATTGTTGTTTTAGCTGGATTAATGGGTTCTGGACGTACAGAAATATTAAATGCAATTTTTGGTATGAGCAAGCTCGCATCAGGTACAGTGAAAATTGATGGCCAAGAAATCCACCATATGAGCCCGAGAAAAATGTATCAACAATGTGAAATGGCTTATATTCCGGAAGACCGACATGCTTCAGGGTTTATCCCAACAATGTCTGTTGCCGAAAATTTAACGATAGCTTGGATACAAAAGCAAAGTAAATTTAGTTTTATTCCAATGAAGGAAGAAAAACAAAATGTGTTTGAAAGCATTAAAAAAATGAATGTTCGTCCACCAGATCCAAATAAACTAGTCGATTATTTATCAGGTGGTAATCAGCAAAAGGTCGTTCTAGGAAAATGGTTGTTAACAAAACCAAAAATATTATTATTAGATGATCCAACAAGAGGTGTAGATGTTGGTGCAAAAGCAGAAATTCACGAGCTTATAGCAGAATTAAAGAAACAAGGAGTTGCCATTTTAATTGTTTCTTCTGAATTAACAGAGGCACTGAATGTCGGAGATAGAATAGTTGTCATGCATGAAGGTAGAAGTGTTGGAGAACTGGAACATGGTGCAACAGAGGAGCAAGTAATGAACTATGCTCTTGGTATAAAAAAAGAGACTAATCAAAAAGAGGTGCAATAACATGAAAAGAGTAAAGATGGCGGTTGTTGGTGCTGGTGTTATGGGACAAATGCACGCAAGAACTATTTCAGAATGTGATTCTGCAGAACTTGTAGCAATTATTGATTTAAACGAAGAACTTGGTCAGCAAGTCGCTGATGAATATGGAGTTAAATTTATTAAAGATGTAGAGGAAGTAATTCATACGGATTTAATCGATGCATACTCTGTTGTACTTCCGGATCGATTGCATGTCGATGTTACGTCTAAAATTTTATTAGCCGGTAAAGCTGTTTTACTTGAAAAACCAATGGCTGATACATTAGAAGGAGCTAAGAAAATAGCTGAGGCTGCAGATAAAGGTAATGCTAGACTTATGATCGGTCATGTTATGCGTTTTGATGCGAGATATGCTGGCGCTGCAGCAGCAATTCGTAACGGCGAAATTGGTGATGTTGTCCACATATCAGCAAAACGTTTCTCAAACATTGATGTTGGAGTACGTATGAATGGTAAGAGTTCAGTCTTATTCTACCTAGGTGTTCATGATGTGGATGCACTACAATGGGTAACAGGCAAAAAAATTAAAAAAGTATTTGCTCGTTCCGTTTCTAAAATTATGCCTTCATATAATGTGAAATCAGAAGACGCGATTTTCGCTAACTTTGAATATGAAGATGGAACAATTGGCTCTTTGGGAGTAGGGTGGACAATTCCTGAATATATGCCTTCAGGTATTAATGCAGGACTTGAAATAATTGGAACAAAAGGTGTGCTTCAAGTAGATACATCTGATCACGGATTATATATTGTTAATGAAGAAAAAGTAGTATTGCCAGATGGAATGCATTGGCCGGAAGTGAACGGAAAAATTGCTGGGAATTTAAAGGACGAGATTTTACACTTTGTTACTTCAGTAAGGGATAATAAAGAATTTGTCATCACAGTTCCAGAAGCTCTTCAAGCTGTCGCAGTTAATGATGCAATTTTAAAAGCAGTTGAAACAAATGATGAGGTAATCTTGTAATTGTAAAATCTCAAAAATGGAGTGGTATTATGTTATATAAAATGTATATAAATGGGGAATGGCATAAAGGAAATGGTGAAGAACAAAATGTAGTCAGTCCAGTCAATGGTGAAGTAATTGGCCAAATTCCGTTGGGGACAGCAGAAGATGTTGACCTTGCGGTAAAAGCGGCAGATGCATCCAAACATCTCATCGAAAATATGACTGTTTTTGAGCGGGCAGAAATATTGAATCAAATTGCAGATGCTGTTAGTAAGAGGCAACAAGAGTTGGCTGAATTACTAACAAGGGAACATGGTAAGCCGATTACGGAGGCACTTGGTGAGGTTGCTACTACAGCACAAGCTTTCCGTGAAGCTGGTGAACAAATTAAATGGATGAACTCTGAAATCATTCCGACAAGAGATAAAAATAAGCGTGCATTTGCATACCGGAGACCAAAAGGGGTGTATGGTGTAATAAGTCCGTGGAATTTTCCACTTGGAAGTGCCAGTACGTATTACATTGCACCGGGCCTTGCAGCTGGTAATGCAATTGTCTGGGTTCCTGCAACAAGTACGTCTGCTGTTGCAAGTGAATTTATGAAGTGTGTGGAAGAAACGGATCTTCCTAAAGGTATACTTAATTTAGTGATTGGACGGGGGCCAGTTGCGGGAGATGCATTAGTCGTTCATGAACGTACTTCCGCTATTGGTTTTACCGGAAGTACGAAAACAGGTGAAATCATTCATTCGCGGGCAGGTGCAAAATCTGTATTACTAGAACTTGGTGGTAACGGACCAACGATTGTATTTGAGGATGCAGATATTGAACATGCGGCTACTAGTTTAGTAGATGCAAGTTTTGTAAATGCAGGACAAATTTGTACTTCAACTGAAAGAGTACTTGTTCATGAGTCGGTTGCGGATGGCTTTGCTGAGGCATTAATGGAAAGGATCGAAAACATTAAACTTGGTGATCCATTTGATGAAACTACGGTAATGGGTCCTGTCCACAATGCAAATACTGCTGAAACAGTTGCTGATCATGTCAAAGATGCAGTTATAAAGGGTGCTAAAGTACTGAGTAAAACATGTGGTCAAGAATGGCCGACAGAAATGTATGTGGAACCTGTGATCGTAGACTATGTTACAAAAGAGATGAAATTAAATACTGAAGAAACATTTGGTCCGATCATTCCAATCGTCCGATATAAGGATAAAGATGAATTAATCGAATTAATTGAATCGAGTCCATACAGATTGTCTTCTGCTGTATTTTCACGAAACACTGAAAAAGCCCTAAAGTTTGCTGAATCGCTCAAGTTCGGTTTTGTCCATATAAATGAAGCAAGTAATTATTGGGAAACGCAAATTCCTGCCGGCGGAACTGCAGGTAGTGCTAGTGGTTATGGCCGTTCTGGAGGTAGAGCATCGATTGAAGAGATGAGTGAAGTTTGTACAGTGATTTTAAGTATGACAGGTGAGAACAAAGATGAATAAGAACATAGTAATGTTTCGTATTTTAGATCTTGCACCTGTTATATTATTAATTATTTTATTAGGTGTATTTGCGGCTTTGGATCCAAGAATTGTTTCGGGTCAAAACTTGATGCAAATTTTAATCAATACAGCACCGGTTGCAATTCTCGCACTTGGAGCAATGGTTGTTCTAATTGCTGGAGGAATTGATTTATCGGCAGGATATGGTGTTGCTCTTTGTTCTGTTATTTTTGCCTCTTTTTTAACAAATGAAGGTTCTTTAGTAATGGCGGTGGTTTTTGCGCTACTTACTGGAGTATTGATTGGGTTATTTAATGGCTTTTTCATTGGTTTATTTAATGTACAGCCATTTATCGTTACACTAAGTTCAATGACGATCATTCAGGGAGCAACACTTGTTGTTGCAACCTCTGGTACATTAATGATAACAAATCCAGTACTCAAAACTTTGGGGATTGGCACGACAGGTGTCATTCCTAACATCCTTATTCTCACGTTTTTACTGCTTGCAATTATTTATGTGTTAGTGTACCACACTAATTTTGGGCTTTGGACATATGGACTTGGAAGTAGTGCAGAATCTTCTGAATCATCAGGTGTACCAATTGCAAGACAACAAATTTTGGTTTATCTTTTCAGTGGAGTTTGTACTGCGTTAACAGCAATGCTCTTAGTTTCAAGGGTAACAATTGTTTCTCCGAACATTGGTGGTATTAGTATCTTACTTGATGCGATCACTGCAACTGTTATCGGTGGAACGAGTATTTACGGAGGAAAAGGATCGATCTGGGGAACGTTAGTTGGTGCTTTAATCATTAGTTTAATTACAAACGCGCTCGTTGTATTTGGGATCAGCTCGTCAAGTTTAGACCTATTTAAAGGTGCAATTATTATAGGAGCATTGGCCATTGATTCAGGGATTAGATATGCAAAAAGTAATCTGTCAAGTGGTGGGGAGACAGCATAAACTTATATGCTCCCCTCTCTTGTTTTTTTAGATAGATATCAAATAGAGGGAGGATATAATGAAACAATTAAACATTGGAATAATTGGAATTGGCCGTTTCGGTCGCTTACATTTGCAAGTCTTGCAACAATTACCGGGATGTAAAATTGTTGCAATTGCTGATACAGATGAAGAATTATTAAAACAAGTAAAAAAAGAGAACTCTATTGAATTATTATATACAGATGCATTTGATTTAATTAAAAACCCTGCTATTGATATTGTTGATATCGTTAGCTCAGAAGATACGCATGGGATGTTCGCTATTGAAGCAATAAAACATGGAAAACACGTATTTATTGAGAAGCCAATTGCAACAACATATAAAGAAGCTGTAGAAATTGAACAGCTAGCAGCTGAAAAGAATGTCCAAGTAATGGTTGGAAATATTAGCCGTTTTAGTACTCCTTATGCGTCGATTAAAAAGGTTATTGAAAACGACAAACTTGGTGAAATTGGAATGATTCGTGCAAAACGAAATTTTAGTAAAAATTGGTTTGATCATTTTGGTAAGCGTGTTCATCCTGTATATGAATCTGGGATTCATGATTTAGATTTAATTTTATGGTATGTAGATAGTCCTTGTGTGGAAGTGTATGCGACAGAAAGAAATGTAAGCGGGTATACGTATCCTGATTTATTTTCAACTGTATTAACGTTTGAAAATAGGATTGTTGCTTCACTAGATTCTGCATGGCTCTATCCGAAAGGTGGTCCACAAAACCTGGTTGAAACATTAGAACTTGACGGAACGATTGATGCCGATATCGAAGTGTATGGGATGAAAGGGACTGCTAATTTCAAACTTTCACATAGTGGATATTCTATCTGGACAGAGGAAGAAGTTTTGCATCCAGAGTTAACGCTATGGACAACGGAGCAAGGAAAGATTGGTGGAGCAATTCATGCAGAATTAAGTCATTTCATCGAGATAGTAAGAATGAATCGGCATTCCAATATCGCACCGATAAGAGATTCGGTTGAAGCACTTAGAATTGCAGATGCTATTGTTCAGTCAGCTGCAGAAAAACGAATTATTTCATTGTAAGTATAAATCTTTAGGTGCTTTTGTGGTGCATATTGATAAGTAAGGCTACATGATGTTGGAATAACGTCATATATGTTTATGCAAAAGTAGTAGATGAAGATATAAATTGAATTGGGAGCTTTTCAAATGTAAAGAGGGTTTATGATGAAAATTAATGAACATATTTATCTAATTGCAAGTGGTAAAATGGGATTTGATTGGACACATCCGTCAGATTGTAATGTATATTTACTCCATAGTAATGATGAACTTGCCTTAATTGATACTGGAACAGGTGAGTCGGTTGAGAACATTTGCCAACATATTGAAATGCATGGGTTTTCTTTGGACCAAGTAACAAAAATATTTTTAACACATATACATGCAGATCATGCTGGTGGCGCTGAAATGTTAAGGAAAAAAACTGGTGCAAAAGTATTTGTAGCTAGAGATGCTTATACTATTTTACGGGACGGAAATGAAGATAAGATTGATTTAACGACTGCGAAACAAAATGGATTTTACCCTGTTAATTATAAATTTACCCCTTGCAAGGCAGATACGCTCATTTCAGATGGGGATCATTTCCATGTTGGATCATTAACACTGCAAGCCATTGATACTCCAGGTCATTCAGCGTATGATGTATCTTTTTTAGTTCAAAGTGTTGCTGGACATTCTTTCTTGTTTAGTGGGGATACCGTATTTTATGATGGGAAAATCTCGATGTTGTATACACATGACTTTCAGCTTCATTCCTTACAGAAAAGTATTGATAAACTGGCAAACTATCAGGTGGATCTTCTCTTACCCGGGCACTATCAACCGGCGTTATCAAATGCGAAGCATCATCTTAAAATTGCTCAGAATGCTTTTAGTAGTATGAATATACCGAAAAATATTGTAGAGTAATAGTAGGTAATTGGAATTGTTTTAGGAGTTATTGGATAAGTAAAATTGATTTACGGTTAAAAGAAATGGGGCTTGTTTTGTGGTTGTTGAAATAAAACAGGATTAAGTTAGTAACAAAAAGTCAAACATATTAGTGATTAGCATATTGGTAAAAAGGAATAAGTGTACGTGATTTCCTAAATCAAAAAATTAAATAACGCTGGTATTACCCATATAATGGGTGAATTATGTAAAGACATTGTAAGTTAATAGAATACTTTAAAAGGAGAAAACCATGGGTAAGATACAATCGGTGGAAAGAGCTCTGAAAATATTAGAAATATTGGCAGAGTATCCGGATGGTGTTGGTGTTACGGAGTTTTCGTTAAAATTAAATGTTGCAAAAAGTACGGCACATCGTTTGCTGAATACTTTGTTAAGTCAACATTATGTTGCTAAGGATGAAAGAACAGATAATTATATTCTTGGAACGCAAATTTTATTTATTGCAAATCAAGCATTGGAGAATATGAGTATTGTAGAAATTGCAAAAGCGGAGATTAATAAACTCTCTGACTTAACGAATGAGACAGTGCATCTTTGTTTATTTGATAAAGATGAGGTTGTTTACATCGATAAAGTTGAATCAAATCAGACGATTCGAATGTATTCGAGGGTTGGGAAAAGATCTCTTATGCATTGCACAGGTGTTGGTAAAGCTATTTTGGCATTCTTGAAAAAGGAAGAGGTAAAGGAAATATTATCTCGTAAAGGAATGCCGGAATTCACGAAAAAAACGATAACAACACTTGATGAAATGTGGCAGGAATTAGAGAAAATCTCGAAAGATGGTTTTGCGCTAGATGATATAGAGCATGAAGAAGGAATCAGATGTGTCGCTGCCCCTATTTTTGATCATAATAAGAAGCCAATTGCTGCAATAAGTATTTCTGCTCCGTCGACAAGAGTATCGTTTGAAAAGGCAACAAATGAATTAAGTAAATTAGTGAAGCAATCCGCAGCAGCAATTTCATATGATTTAGGTTCAAAGAGATAGATAATGTGTACAGGCTCCTTCCTGTATTGGAAGGGGGGTCTGTATTGTCACAGGGCTCTTATATTTCAATTATGGAACAACTTTCCTTTATAAGGAACAACACACCGATGTGAAATCTTACCCAAGTAAATATGTGAAGGAGGTTTAATTAATGTACCTTCATTTGGATGAAGTGTTTTCAACAGAAGAATTGACAGATGTTTTTAAGCAATTGATCCAGATTCCGAGTGAGAATCCTGGAGATTTTGAAGAAAAAATTGCGCTAAAAATTCAATCGATATTAAAAGAAGAAGGAATTGACTCCGAACTGAAATATGTCGATGAGAATCGGACGAATCTTTATGCCATCTTAGAGGGAGAAATGGAAGGAAAAACCCTCCTATATAATGGGCATCTAGACACGGTTCCTGCCGGAGGAAATTGGGAGCATAATCCGTTTTCTGCATATGAGGACGATGAAGGTTATATATATGGCAGAGGTGCCGCTGATATGAAATCCGGGGTTGCAGCGATGCTTTATGCAACGATTTGTCTAAAAAGGCTAGGATATCCCAAAAAAGGACGATTAATATTATTTTTGAATGCTGACGAGGAAGTATTTAATATAGGGATGCATCAGTTTTTGAAGGAAAATATTGAAGTTGATTATGCAATTATTAGTGAACCGACGGATTTGGATATTGCAATTGGACATAAAGGAACTGCAAGATACACGATTCACACAAAGGGAACAGCCGGTCATGCTGCTTATGTTTTAGAACCTGATAATGCTATTCAAAAAATGAATATAATTTTATCAACATTATTCCAATATAGTGAGGGTATTCGAAAATTAAAACCACATGACTTTTTTGGCAGCGCAACGAGTAATGTAACAACAATTGAAGGTGGGATTACAGAAAATATTATTCCGAACTCTTGCTCAATAATCGTCGATCGTAGAGTGCTCCCAGGTGAAACAAATAAAGGCGTTCTAGCAGAATATAATGAATTATTAACTGAGACAGATGTAGAATATGAAATAAATACAAAAACGTTTGTTCCTTCTTTTTTATTGGACAAAGAACATTCATTAGTAAAAAGTGTTTATGATGTTATAGAGAAAAACCAAGAAAATGTGAAAATAAAAGCATTTGAAGCAACATGTGAGGCTCCATTTCTTGCGGTGGAAAAGGACATTCCAACCATTATTTATGGACCCGGCTCATTGAATCAAGCACATGTGACAAATGAACGCGTTCACAAATCACAACTTGAGACTGCCGGACGAAATTTTGTGTTCATTTGTTTATCTTTACTTGAAAATGAGGTTGATAAATTATGAGATTAAAATGTATTGAATGTAGTGAACATTTTGAAGTAAAGCCGCTTTATAAATGCCCAAATTGTAATGGTATATTAGATGTGGTTTATGATGTCAAAAATGAAAAGCTACGTGACCTAACTAGTAGTAACGACCTTAAACAAACATTTATTTTTCACGATCATAAAACAGATAATTTACTTGGCGAGGGAAATACACCGATTGTTTCATTGAGTAAAACTGCAAGAAGAGTCCATACAGGAAACCTTTATGCAAAATGTGAGTTTTTAAATCCATCTGGGTCATTTAAAGACAGACCGGTTGCAGCCGGTATCAAAAAAGCACTCGAATTTGGTTATGAAAAAATTATCGTGGCTTCAAGCGGGAATGGTGCTGCTTCAGTTTCTGCATTTGCTGCCCGCTTTGGATTGGATTGTATTATATTAGTTCCAGAGAGTACACCAGATGAAAAAGTAAAACAGGCCCATTTCTATGGTGGTAAAGTAATAAAGGTAAAAGGACCATATAGTAATAGTTTTAATTTAGCTTTACGTTTGAGTGAAGTTTCACCTTACTATAACTTGACGACTACATTCATTAATCCGTATACAATTGAGGGGGATAAAGGAGTAGCATATGAAGCTCATTTTCAATTGAATCAATGGCCGGATTATGTCGTTGTTCCAATTGGAGCTGGCCCACTTTTAGTTGGAACATTTAAAGGGTTTAAAGAATTAAAGGAATTGTTTGATTTGGATTGTCCATTACCAAGAATGATTGGGGTACAAGCTACTGGATGTTCACCAATTGCGGAAGCGTTTAAATTAGGACTAGAGTATGTTTCCGAGGAAGAAAATCCTCAGACTATTGCCGGCGGAATCGGGGATGGTCTACTGGGGTATTCTGAAGATGGTACGTACACTCTTGATATTATTCGAGAATCTGGTGGGCTTTGTATCGATGTTTCTGATGGGGAACTTTTAGCGGCACAATCGGAGTTAGCAAAAGAAGAAGGTATGTTTGTTGAGCCTTCTGCTGCAACATCGCTTGCTGGATGGAGGAAAGCCTTTAAAGGTAAAGATATGACAGAAACGTCTTCCTTACTATTAATGACTGGTCATGGATTAAAAGATATGAAAAGTATTGATCAGACAAATGAAATAATTCCATGTATTCTTCCAAATGTCGATGATTTAATTAGGTTAATTCAAAAATGATTACTAGATCATTTTTGGGAGGTGGAGGTAATCATTTGAAAAAACAAATAGACGTTATAACAATTGGGGAGTCAATGGTAGTTTTTAATCCGTTACAAGATGTCTCCTTTATAGATTCACATTTATTTATGAAACAAATAGCAGGTGCGGAGTCAAATGTTGCTATTGGATTAAGCAGATTTGGTCATAAGGTAGGTTGGATCAGTAGACTCAGTAACGATGTATTTGGCTATTTTGTTCATAACATATTAAGAGGTAATGGTGTGGACACAAGTTTTGTGGAATTTGATGACACCTATCCAACAGGTTTATTAATTAAAGAACGCATCATCCAAAATCAAACAAATGTTTACTATTACCGAAAGAATACAGCAGCCAGTTATATAGGGCCAGAGGTTTTAGATGATAAATATTTGGCCCAAGCAAAATATTTATTTATCACAGGTATTACACCAGTATTAAGTGAGTCATGCCATGAGACTATTTTTTCGGCAATTAAAATGGCAAAACAATTGGGATTAAAAATTGTTTTTGATCCAAATGTACGCTATAAATTAATAGATAATGAAGCAGCTTATAAAAATATGCTTCATGAGATTGTTGGATTAGTAGATTACTTCTTACCAGGAAAAGAAGAAGCAAAGTTTTTATGTGGCTTTGATACACCCGAAGAAATTTCAAAATTTTATTTAGCAATGAATGATGAGTTAACGATTGTGTTAAAGCTTGGTGAAAAAGGTTGCTATTATAAATCAGCGGATCAAGAAGAATATATAGAAGGCATTAAAGTCGACAAGGTTGTCGATTCAATTGGAGCAGGAGATGGATTTACGGCTGGTTTTGTTAGTGGTCTGTTAGATGGATTAAATATACGGGAATCATTAATTCAAGCTAATATCGTAGGTGCAATGATCGTTCAATCAAATGGAGATATAGAAGGATTCCCGAACCGAAATCAGTTTAATAGTTATAAAGATTTTGTACTAGACCCTGAAAAGGATGAGGTGAATCGTTAATGACTGTTTGTTAAATAGTATTGAAGAATCTCCAATTATTAAAGTACTAAGAAATTTACCAGCAGATAAATTTAGACAAAACGAATAATAAGCTACTTAATATATGAATATATCCCCCCGCGAGACTAGGTCTTTCGGGGTTTTTTTGTGTGTTTAAAAAGGGGATAATTTCCGTTCATCTAGGAGAAAAGAATCAAATATGTAAAAAGATGGATTATTCGTTGAAAAGAATGATTACCTGAATGATAATTAAATAGAGAAGTGTGAAGTGCAGGAAGTTACTTAAAATATGAATCTCTTGGAAACAAAAGTCCTTTAATTTATTTTTTCATATGATCTCAAATACATATGCTGCCCAAAAACTAGTGTGATCAGTTTATACAACAGGAGGGATAGGGATGGCGAGCATTTATGATATAAAGCCGCAATTTCAAAATTTATTACGGCCGATTGTAAACCGGATAGCAAGGATAGGAGTAACACCGAATCAGGTTACAGTTGCGGCGATTTTTTTATCGGTAAGCACGGGATTGATATTACTATTTTTTTATGTACATACATATATATTGTTAATTGTTCCAGTGATGATGTTTGTTCGAATGGCTTTGAATGCGATTGATGGGATGTTGGCAAAAGAACATGATATGAAGACAAGGCTTGGCAATGTTTTAAATGAGTTAGGGGATGTAGTTTCCGATGCGTGTTTATTTCTACCATTTGCATTTATTCCGGGGTTTTCAGCTCCCCTTATTGTACTGATTGTAATTGTCTCGATAATTAGTGAGATGGCGGGAGTGATGGGAGAAGTTATTGGAACAAGCCGTCGATACGATGGCCCGATGGGGAAGAGTGATCGGGCATTTATGTTTGGGGTATTGGCCATTTTTGGTGCGTTTGAATTTTTACTAGGGTTCTGGATGACGGTCATTCTTGCCATCATGGTTGGTCTGATTATTATTAATATTTTCATCCGAATCCAGAGAGCACTAAAGGAGGTGAATTAATTGCCGTTTGATGGAGTTTCTAAAGATGTTGGTGTTGTATTACTCGGTATTTTAGGTCTATTAGTTTTATCCAGTATCATTGCTTTTATATTAACAAAAGTGAAGCGGGACAAGGATTTTACCGAAGTGAATGCAAGAATTAAGTCATGGTGGGTCATGGCGTTTGTTTTTACGTTTGCAATACTTATTAATCATAATGTTTCTCTCATTTTTTTGGCATTTTTATGTTTTCTTGCATTTAAAGAATATTTGTCGCTTATTCCGACGAATCGGGCACATCGTAAAATCTTATTTTGGGCGTATCTCGCTATTCCGATTCAGTTTTACTGGATTTATATTGGCTGGTACGGGATGTTTATCATATTCATCCCAGTATATATGTTTTTATTTTTGCCGATACAAATGATTTTAATTGGGGAGAATAAAGGTTTTTTACGGACAATGGGTTCCGTCCATTGGGGATTGATGATTATGGTTTTTGGACTTAGTCATCTTGCATATTTGCTTGTGCTTCCCGGGACGTCAGGTACAAATGCGGCTGCCGGGGCTGGGCTCGTACTTTATATTGTTATCTTGACCCAGTGCAATGATGTGGCGCAATTTATTTGGGGGAAAATGTTAGGAAAACATAAAGTTATTCCTAAGGTGAGCCCAAATAAAACGTGGGAAGGGTTAATTGGTGGGGTTTTAACTACTACCGGGCTCGCGCTATTGCTTGCTCCGCTTCTGACTCCATTAACGCTGCCTGCAACGTTATTTACTGGATTTTTAATAGGCTTGACCGGTTTTATCGGGGATGTAAATATCTCCTCTTTAAAAAGAGATTTGGGAATCAAAGATTCAGGACAAACCATACCAGGTCATGGTGGTATTTTGGACCGGGTGGACAGCTTAACATATACGGCGCCGTTATTTTTTCATTTCATTCGCTATTTTTATTTTACATAAAGGAGCTACAAACTAATGATTGTTAGGTGGTTGTTTTTTACATTTATTATCCGGCCATTTATTACAATTATTCTCGGTTTAAATGTGCGCCGAATAGAGAATTTGCCTGAAAAAGGGCCTGCTGTCATCGTGGCAAATCATAATAGTCATTTAGATACACTCGTATTGATGACGCTTTTCCAGGGAAGGAAAATTCATCAGATTCGCCCGATTGCTGCTGTCGATTATTTTTTGAAAAATAAATTTATCGCATGGTTTGCACTAAATATTATTCATATTATTCCGCTTGATCGGAAACCGAAA
Source organism: Pseudogracilibacillus sp. SE30717A (assembly GCF_037071985.1). NCBI lineage: Bacteria > Bacillati > Bacillota > Bacilli > Caryophanales > Bacillaceae > Pseudogracilibacillus > Pseudogracilibacillus sp. SE30717A. Next base: position 135,100 of record NZ_JAXHDF010000003.1, read on the forward strand.
CGTCGTGAAAGATTGTTTAAGGGCGTCTATGAGGCGCTAGATCAAAATCATATTGTTATTTTGTTTCCAGAAGGGTCACGTGGAGAACCAGAACAGGTGGCAAAGTTAAAATCGGGTATATTTTATTTGCTCAAAGAACGTCCAGATGTACCAATTTATCCAGTGTTTATGCATGGATTGGGGAAATCGCTTCCTAAGGGAGAACGGGTTTTCGTTCCATTTTTCTGTGATGTTTTTATAGGAGAACCTTTTAAATGGAAAAGTAATAAGCGAGAATTTATGAATAATCTTGAAGAAAAAATGAATGGACTTGCAGCGGAAGGGAGTTTTCCAAAATGGGATTAATCTTAATTGGACTGATTTTAGCGTTTTTGTGGGGACTCGCGGAAGCGACCTTCTTCTTCATTATCCCAGATGCTATTATAACCCTCCTTGCAATTCATGGCTTCCGTGCTGGGCTTGATGCGAGTTTAATTGCTTTAGCAGGAGCTTTGCTAGGTGGCAGTGTGATGTATTTTTGGTCTGTAAATCGCGACGAACAAGCGTATCGCTTTGTTTTAGGTGTCCCCGCTATTGGGGAAAAAATGATGCAAAATGTTAGAGCTAGTTTGGAGCAGCGTGGCTTGCTTGCGATGGTGCTAGGGCCAATTCGAGGAATTCCTTATAAGGCTTATGCTGTCATAGCACCAAAAGTTGGGATTGGATTCATTTCCTTTTTGCTTGCTAGTATTCCTGCTCGGTTTATACGATTTTTCTTGACGAGTTTGCTTGCGTGGGTATTGGCAGAGGTTTTATTCCCAAATCTCCACATGAGTGTTAAATATGGAGTGTGGGTTATTGTTTGGATCATCGTTTATGCTATTTATTTCAGAGTGCATCCATGGACTGGCGATAAAAAGTAATGGTAAAGTTAAGTAGAGGACTAGATTAATAGATGATAGTTTAATTGCTTGTTGTGTGTGGGAATGTCGGGCCTTGGTTGTATGTTCCCTTCATAAATAAAGATTACATAACGAAAATAAGCCAGATTTATTATTTAGCAAACTATAAAATGAGTAAAGGAGTTTGGAATGATTGTCATTTTCGCCATCATTTTTTTAATAGGTTTAGTATTTTTATTTATAGGAATGAAACAGCGGTTAAGATGGACAGGGTTAAAGGCTACGGAAGGTGTTATTGTTAAAAGAGAAACAGATATTAATTTTTCAGATTTATTTAGTAATCTAACAAAAGAGGAAATTCAGGAACAACAAGCTGATCATCCAGATGAATATCCTTCCTTTCAATATAAAGTTGAAGGAAAGAGCTATGAAAAGAGGTCTATGATGTCAATTAAACCGGGTTTTAAACCTGGTAAGAAAGTGACAGTCTATTATGACCCGCTTCAACCGGAAAAGGCATATTTGAAAAATATTACCGTCACCGGTACGCTCTTTCTCTTGGGTGCCATCTTTGTTTTTGTTGTGGACGCTTTGTTATATTTTATCGTTAGTACAATTTAATATTAATTCGAACAGGGGGGAATCTATTTTCCCCCTTATTTGTCTTTGTTCTAATTAGAGGGTAATGAGCGTTTAAACTTGAACAGTTTTTTGTTAAAGCGAGATTATGTTTCATTTAGGTAGGTTTTTGCCACGTATATTAAAGATTGTAAGATATAACTTCAACAAGTATGTTCTGTTTCATAAAAAACTCGTGACTTGGATTATAAACCAAAAATCAAGGTGTATAACTAGGGGCATTGATAAACAATACATATCAATTTATGTCGATTTTTGTTGTAAATTGGCGTTTTAACCAAGTAATGGAGCTTTTTATAACGATTAGTTAGCTTAATAGACAAAATTTTAAATGGAAATATTTATCGGTTGAAACCGATACCAAAAATAATTTACTATGAAAATATGAACATTTTGTGAAGTTCTTAAACAAATATTGTAAAGGGGATTGATACATGATGGGGAATGCCGTAACTAAAGATAGACAAGTTCACCTCGGGAAGCCAGATTATGAATCGGTGGTGAACAGCAGTAAATTTAAACAATTGATACATGAGAAGAAGGTGTTTATTATTCCGTTAACCATTTTCTTTCTCGTGTTTTATTTCACACTCCCGATATTAACTTCTTATTCTAAAGTGTTGAATAAGGCAGCTATTGGGGATATAAGCTGGGCGTGGATCTTTGCAGTTGCGCAATTTGTGATGACTTGGGTACTATGTGTTGTTTATGTGAAAAGGTTTGCTAAGTTTGATGTTGAGGCTGAAGAAATTGTTGAGGAGCAATTGGAAGGGAGCGACCAGTAATGAATGGAACAGTAATCTTTTTTTTCCTTCTAATTGTAGGACTAACCTTATATATTACGTATTGGGCAGCAAAAAAGACGAAATCAACAGGGGAATTTTATACGGCTGGTGGAGGTTTAACTGGTTGGCAAAATGGTTTAGCAATTGCAGGTGATTATTTGTCAGCCGCGTCGTTCTTAGGGATTGCTGGTGCTATTGCATTATTTGGATTTGATGGATTTTTCTATAGTATAGGATTTTTGATTGCGTATTTAGTGGTGATGTTTTTAGTCGCTGAGCCACTTAGAAACTTAGGAAAATATACGCTTGCTGACATGATTAATGCTCGTTTTGATGCAAGAAAAGTGCGAGGAACTGCAGCACTTAGCACAATCGTCATTAGTATTTTTTACATGATTGCCCAATTGGTTGGGTCTGGTGCATTAATTCAACTATTATTTGGTATTGAGTATGTATATGCTGTATTAATTGTAGGGGTCATGATGACGATTTATGTATTGTTTGGTGGAATGACTGCAACGAGTTGGGTGCAAATTGTTAAAGCAGTATTACTCATGATCGGTATGATTATTATTGCCTTTTTAGTTCTACTAAAATATAACTTTAATATCGGATTTATGTTTACTGAAATGAAAACGGCTACAAGCCATGGAGAAGCGTATTTGCAACCAGGATTAAAATATACGAATCCGCTCGGGACTATTTCTCTAATGATTGCATTAGTTTTTGGTACTGCTGGATTACCACATATTTTAATGAGATTTTTCACTGTGAAAGATGCAAAAACTGCTAGAAGTTCAGTAGTTACAGCGACATGGATTATCGGTATTTTCTATATTTTAACGATTTTCTTAGGATTTGGGGCTGCTGCATTTGTTGGTGAACAAACAATTATTGCTGCTAATCCTGCAGGAAATATGGCTGCTCCGTTACTTGCCGAGGCGCTTGGTGGAGATATTTTATTTGCCTTTGTATCAGCTGTATCGTTTGCGACTATCCTTGCTGTAGTGGCAGGATTAGTGCTGGCAGGAGCGTCTGCATTTGCCCATGATATTTATGGACAAGTGATTAAAAAAGGTCAAATTTCGGATAGACAGCAAATGCTAGCTGCACGATACGCGTCTATTGGAGTAGCAGTGTTCTCTATTTTACTTGCATTATTTGCTCAAAAAATGAATGTTGCATTTCTCGTATCTCTCGCGTTTTGTACTGCAGCAAGTGCGAACTTACCAGTTATTTTATATACGATTTATTGGAAACGTTTCAATACAAGTGGAGCTGTCACTGGAATGTTGACGGGGCTTCTTACATCGCTAATTTTAGTAGCAATCAGTCCTAATGTGTTGGCACCAGATGGTTCAGCAATTTTCATTGGTACTCCTCTCTTTCCGTTAGAGAATCCAGCTATTATATCTGTACCTTTAGGGTTTTTGGGCGGATATCTCGGAACGATCCTTTCGAAAGAGTACAATTTGAAACGTTATGCAGAAGTTAAAGTGAAAGCAAATACAGGTTTTAGAGAATAGTTTTCAAAATAAGAGTTTAAAAGGCAATTGCTTAACCGGCAGTTGCCTTTTTGGTATTTGTTTAGTTAGTTTTCATTAAAAAGGGTATTCTATTTTAAAAAACGTATTAGAGGAGTATAGTAGATGAAAATTATAATAATTGCAGATACTCATTTACCGTCAAATAAGCGAGGGTTACCAGATGTACTAATACGAGCATGTAAGCAAGCTGATCTCATCATTCATGCTGGAGACTGGAATGAACTCGAAGTGTTTGAGGAGTTGTCTTTATATGCGAAAGTAGTTGGAGTATATGGAAACGTAGACTCAACAGAGGTTAAGCAAGTGTTTCCACAAAGAGAAATAATTGAAGCGGGTGGATATAGAATCGGAGTTACGCATGGACATGGAACGAAAAAGACGACGGAAAAGCGCGCATTAGAAGCTTTCGAAGAAGAAAAGGTAGATATTATTATTTTTGGTCATTCACACATCCCAATGATTCGGTATGTTGGGAATGTTTTGCTGATAAATCCCGGTTCTCCCACATATAAACGGAAAGTTCCCCAATATTCGTTTGGAGTAATGGAAATTGAAAAAAGTATAAATGTAAGATTGGTATTTTTTAATTAGTTGTGGCTTCTTATTATGATAAAATATATGCCAAGATGAGTCATGAAGGAGGAGTTCTTTTGAATATTAACCTAGCAGATGTTGATACACCAGCTTTATTACTGGATATAGATAAAATGGAAAGAAATATTGAAGGTATTGCAAGTTTTGCTAAAGAAGCAGGAGTTGCAGTTCGGCCACATATTAAAACACATAAAAGCATCGAAATTGCTAAGCGGCAAATTGAATCAGGTGCTATTGGTCTTACCGTGGCAAAAGTCGGTGAAGCTGAAGTAATGGTTGATGGAGGGATTACAGACATTCTTATCGCATATCCTCTTGTAGCGAAAAAGAAGTTAGAACGAGTACGCACACTGATGAAAAAAGCAGTCATTACGGTAGCAATTGATTCCATCGAACAAGCCAAGATTTTACAGGACTTTTTTACGGAGAAAAACTCACTGAACGTGATGATCAAAGTTAATTCAGGACTTAATCGAGTTGGTGTAGAGCCAAATGAAGAGGTGCTTGAATTGGCAAAATATATTGATGAACTATCTGCATTAAAATTGACGGGAATTTTTACTCATGCAGGGCATTCTTATGCAGCGAAATCAGAAATAGAAATTGATAAAATTGCTAAAGAAGAGGCGGACGCTGTATTAAAAAGCGCGGAATTATGTGAAGCTGCCGGAATTAAGATTACTACTCGCAGTATCGGCTCGACCCCTACATTTAAAAAAGCTGGTTTGGTTGAAGGGATAACTGAAATCCGACCGGGAAATGCAGTTTTTTATGATATGGTTCAAGTGGGTCTCGGTGTTGCTACAATAGAACAATGCGCGTTAACTGTAATGGCAAGTGTTGTTTCTAAAAAAGCAGATCGAATCGTCATTGATGCAGGCAGCAAAACATTGGCACTCGATCAAGGAGCACATGGAAATGCAAGTATTGCAGGACATGGGTTTGTGAAGGAACATTCCGAATTTGTAATTGAAAGACTTTCTGAAGAGCACGGAGTTATCCCAATTAGTGGAGAAACAGATATAAAGTTGAACGATCGACTGACAATCATTCCTAATCATGTCTGTGTAGTTGCGAACTTATTCAACCATTATTTAATACATCGAAATGGCAAGGTAATCGAGAGATGGAAGGTAGATGCTAGGGGAAGAGTTAACTAGTATAGAAATGAGGACATGATAAAAATAAGATGGAAAAGTTATAAGAGTAGTAGCTGTTGAGTAAGGAAAAACAAAACGATAAAATAAAAAATCATTTCAGTGTAAAGAAAAAAGTGTTTCTTTACACTTTTTTAATTGGTTTGTAAATTAATTATAGTTTCAATTTACTTTAACTTGATATATGAATGATATATTAAACTTTTTTATATAAATTAAAATAAGTCTTGACAAATGAAAAGAAAATAGGTAGTGTTTACTTAAACGTTTTAGCAAAAATGAAATTTGGTGAGTATATGGCAACAATTAGGGAAATTGCGGAACTTGCTCAAGTATCAGTAGGCACAGTTTCATTTGTATTAAATGGTAAATCAGAAAAAATGAGGATTTCACAGGCGACACAAAAAAGAGTTTTAGAAGCAGCAAAAGAGCTAGGCTATCGACCAAGTCTATCTGCAAGAAGATTGCGTTCAACGGAAGATAAAGAGATACCCGTTATAGCAATTTTATGGACATTGGATGCAAGAACATCATTAATTAGTCGCTTCTTACAAGGTATTCAACAAAAATCTTTATTAAAAGATGGTCTGTTCGAATTAGTTATTCAACCATATGAAAACGGTAAACTTAATGAAGAAGAAAGTCTTTTATTGGGGACTCGATATAATGGGGCAATTATTGCAAACGCTTCAGATAAAGATTTGGAGTATATAGAAAACAATAATTTTAATGTTCCGATAGTAATTTATCAACGGCAATCTGATAAATATAGCACAGTGTATGTTGATAGTAAAAAAACAGGAAGTATGATTGCTGAGAAGTTTATATTAAACGGACATTCAAAAATTGGATTAATCATACCGACACTATCTTCTCAAGCAGTTGATTTACGTACCATTGGGTTTAAGGAAAAATTATCAGAGCACAATCTTTATGTAGAAAGCTCCTATGAGTTATACGAGGATTACTCGGAAGAAGGCGGTTACAGAGCGGTGAAAAGATTAATCAAAGAAAATAAACAACTGCCAACTGCAATTTTTTTCTTGAGTGACCAGATGGCTTTGGGGGGAATCAAAGCATTTAATAATGCAGGGATAATCATACCTAACCAAGTGGAAATTATTGGGCATGATAATGAAGATTTTACTAGGTTTACATCCCCATCCTTATCTACAGTTCATTTACCAGTTGAAGAAATGGCTGAATCATGTGTACGTTTACTCTTAGAAATTATAAAGCATAAAGTCAGTTCATCTGAAAGTGTAAAATTCAAATCTTATTTGGTTGAACGCTCTAGCAGTTTGTAATCGTTCTTAATTTTTTTTTTTTTTTTGCATTTGCTAAAACGTTTAAGCTTTAAACTTTTACTATAAAATAAATTTGGGAGTGAAATGAATATGAGAAAAATGATATCTAGTTTACTTATTATAATTGCGATTTTAGCGTTAGTTGGTTGTGGAAAAAGTAATGAAACATCGCAGCCTGAAGAGGAAGTTGATTTTCCAACGAAAGATATTAAAGTAATTGTACCTAAGGATCCAGGAGGAGGAACAGATATTGTTGCTCGTGGGCTTGTAGAATATACAAAAGATAAGTTTGATAAAAATATTATCGTTGAAAATCAACCGGGTGGTGGTGGAGTAACTGGGATGGTACAAGGTGCTGAAGCCACACCAGACGGATATACATTAACGATGACAACAGTAGAATTAGCAATTTTACCACATATGGAACTTTCACCTGTAACATACGAAAATTTCACAGGTATTGTTAGTGCAATTGCAGATCCTGCTTCAGTAATCGTTCCATCAGACGCTCCATACGATACATTAGAAGAATTTATTAATTATGCGAAAGAAAATAAAGGGTTAAAAGTAGGAAACTCAGGTATAGGTTCTATTTGGCATTTGGCAGCAGTAGCAGTAGAAGATGAATTTAAACTTGATTTTAACCACATACCTTATGACGGTGGTTCTGCTCCAGCAGTTGCAGCATTAGCAGGTGGTCATCTAGATGCAATTATGGTAGCGCCTGGAAATGCTAAATCACAAATTGATGCAGGTGATCTAAAAGTATTAGCTGTGATGAGTGAAGAAAGATTAGATTCATTCCCTGATGTCCCTACATTTAAAGAAGAAACAGAGATGGATTTCACTGTGCAAGCATGGGCAGCATTAACCGCTCCATCTGATGTTCCTGAAGAAACACTAAACATATTATCTGAAGCGTTTTCAGAAACATTGAATGATGAAGAGTTTCAAGACTTTTTAATAAAACAAGGAATTGAGCCTGTACAATACGGACCAGCAGAGACACAGAAAATGATGGAAGAAGACCATAAACGTTATGGTGAATTAATGAAAGAGATCGATCTATAATTTTCTGGATTTCTTTGGAGGTTAAAGAAATGAAAAAAGGCAATATTATTGCATCTTTAATAAGTATTGGGATAGGTATATGTTTCATATATCTATCCAAAGATTTTCCAAAAGAAGTATCTAATGCCCCAGGTCCTGGTTTTTATCCGTCATTTTTAGGTGTTATTTTGATAATTTTAGGTGTGTTTTTATTAATACAAAATTTGATTGATAAAAATAAAGAGGATGTATCACTAGCATTAGGCTCAAAAAAAGCAAGATTTATTTACAAAGTTATAGGTATAGTAACTTTATATGCAATCGTATTACCATTCATAGGTTTTATTGCAACTACTTTTTCTTTTATGATAGTTATGTGCTATTTAATGGGATTACGAAGTTACAAATTATTGCTGATAATACCATTGGGTGTAACAACGGTTGTTTTTTTGATTTTTAACATGGTCTTTAAAGTACCGTTACCTAGTCAAACTTTATTTTAAGTGAGGGAAGTCAATGGAAAATATATTATTAGCATTAGAAACTGTTCTGACTTTTAGCAATATAATGTTGATAGTTCTCGGCGTTCTAATGGGAATTATTGTCGGAGTTTTACCAGGGTTAACAGTGACAATAGGCATTGCATTATTATTTCCTATTACATTTTCATTTGATGGTATCTCGGGAATTCTTATGCTTTTAGGTGTTTATATTGGAGCAGTGTATGGAGGTTCTATTCCGGCAATTCTATTAAATATCCCAGGAACTCCTGCATCAGCCGCTACAACATTGGAAGGACATCCAATGGCCAAACGTGGTGAAGCAGGACGTGCCTTACAAATTTCAACTCTTTCATCAGGTGTAGGTGGGATCATTAGTAATATTGCTTTAATATTTATAGCACCATTTTTAGCTGCGTTTGCTTTGAATTTTAGTGCTCCTGAATATTTCGCATTGGCGATTTTCGGTATAAGCATTATTTCTAGTGTCTCTGGGGATTCTGTCATAAAAGGGCTGATTGGAGGAACGATAGGCTTACTTATCGCTACAATTGGTATTGACACGGTAACTGGTTTTACAAGATTTACTTTTAATCAAACGTATTTACTTGGTGGGATTGATTTTATCCCTATACTCATTGGTCTTTTTGCGTTTGGACAAACATTAATTACATTAGAAGAAAATTATGGACAAAAAATAAAGAAAACAGTATATAAGATGAAAGGATTTTTCCCTTCTAAAAGTGACATAAAGAAAACGAGTGGGACAATGGCACGTTCCGGGATAATCGGTACTATAGTTGGAGCTATACCTGGAACTGGTGGAGATATCGCAGCTTTTGTATCCTATAATGAGGCAAAGCGATTTGCGAAAGACAAAGAGGAATTTGGAAATGGGTCAATCGTTGGACTTGCCGCTCCTGAAGCTGGTAATAATGCAGTGACAGGAGGAGCAATGATTCCAATGACAACGCTTGGAATTCCGGGTGACTCTGTAACAGCAATAATTTTAGGTGCGTTAATGATTCAAGGTTTACAACCTGGTCCTTTGCTATTTAAGGAACAACCAGAACAAATCTATGGTATTTTTTTAGGTCTACTTATTGCAAATATATTACTAATTGTTTTTGGATTGTTAGGGATTCGTCTGTTTGCAAAAGTGATTAATTTGCCAGATTATGTGATGACTCCAATTGTATTGCTATTATGTTTGATTGGCTCCTTTGCAATTAATAATAGCTTAACTGACGTGTTAGTAATGGTCATTGCAGGCTTTATAGGTTATTTTATGTTGAAACTAAAATTTTCCATGTCTCCAATTATTTTAGGGTTAATTCTTGGACCAATGATTGAAAGTAATTTAAGAAGATCACTAATTATGTCAGAAGGAGACTGGACAATTTTTGTTACTCGACCGATTAGTTTATGTTTCCTAATCTTAACGTTACTTGCGATCTCTTCCCCTATGATTATTAGTAAAATAAAACAAAAAAGAAATAAATCGATAACAAATTAATGGAGTGAACAATAAATGATAGACAAACTTGTAGGAACTTTACCGAAAATTGGTATAAGACCAATTCTAGACGGAAGACGTCGTGGAATTCGCGAATCTCTAGAAGAAAAGACAATGAAAATGGCGCACGAAATCAAGAATTATTTGGAGACAGAATTATGTTATCCCAATGGTGAAAAAGTTGAATGTATTATAGCTGATTCGACAATCGGTGGTGTATTGGAAGCAGCGAAATGTGAGGAGAAATTTTCTAAAGAGAATGTAGCAATTTCGATTAGCGTTACACCTTCTTGGGCATTTGGTTCTGAAACAATTGATATGAATCCCATTCGAATTAAAGCTATTTGGGGATTTAATGGAACAGAGCGCCCTGGAGCAGTTTATTTAGCTGCGGCACTGGCTGCTCATAATCAAATTGGAATGCCAGCATTTGGGATATACGGCGAAGAAATACAAGACTTGGAAGATCATTCTATTCCTAAAGATGTTAAAGGGAAATTACTCCAATTTGCAAAGGCTGGACTAGCTGTAGGATTAATGAAGGATAAATCCTATTTAGCAATGGGAAGTATATCCATGGGTATATTAGGTTCGGACACTCAAGCATCTTTTTTTCAAAAATACTTAGGAATGCGTAATGAATACATTGATATGACTGAATTTATTAGAAGAATTGATAATGGAATTTATGATCAAGATGAATTTCAGAAAGCAAAAAATTGGGTCCTGGATTATTGCCAAAAAGGTGAAGATTTAAATGCAGTAGATAAAAGACGTTCAAAACTGCAAAAAGAGCAGGATTGGGATTTTGTAATTAAAATGTTCTTAATCGCTCGAGATTTAATGGTTGGTAACTCAAAACTTGCTGAAATGGGTCATGTAGAAGAAGCAGAAGGTCACAATGCTTTAATCAGTGGTTTTCAAGGACAAAGACAATGGACAGACCATTTTCCAAATGGAGATTTTATGGAGGCCATGCTTAATACAACTTATGATTGGAACGGAAAACGCGAACCCTATTTAATAGCTACAGAAAATGATAGTTTAAATGCTGTTTCCATGTTATTTGGTCATCTTCTCACAAATACTGCGCAGCTATTCGCAGATGTGAGAAGTTATTGGAGTCCTAAGTCTGTCTCAAGAGTATGTGATGGGTTTGAACTTGGTGGAAAAGCTAAACATGGAGTCATTCACCTGAAGAATTCTGGTGCAGCGGCATTAGACTTTGCAGGAGAGCAAACGATAAATGGGCTACCGGCTGTAAAACCTTTTTGGGAAGTTTCTGATGAAGAACATAAAGCAGCCCTAAAAACAACGAAATGGTATCCTGCATCAACTGAATATTTCCAGGGTGGAGGTTTCTCTTCTCAGTTTTATACAAATCAAGAGATGCCAGTAACGATGTGCCGAGTTAATATTGTTGATGGATTAGGTCCTGTTTTACAAATTGCGGAGGGTTATACGATCAATTTACCGGAAGAAGTAAATCAAGTGTTAGATGACCGTACTGACCCAACTTGGCCTTCCACTTGGTTTGCACCAATTCTTACTGGTAAAGGTGCTTTTAAAGATGTTTATAGTGTGATGAATAATTGGGGTTCGAACCATGGTTCGATAAGCTTTGGGCATATAGGTAGTGATTTAATCACGCTTGCATCCATGCTTAGAATACCTGTGAATATGCACAATGTTGATGAAAATAAAATCTTTCGACCGACAGCATGGAATTCATTCGGAACAAACGATATAGAGGCTGCGGACTATAGAGCTTGTGCTAATTACGGACCAATTTATGGTAAATGATTAAATGCAATGGAAAGAGTGAATGTAAATGAAACTCATTAAAAAAGAATTTGTGTTTCATCCCGATAATCCATATTTTAATGTCTGCCATGCTTCAACTATTTGTTTATTACCGAACAATGAAATGTTAGCTGCTTGGTTTGGAGGTACTAAAGAGGGTTCTGATGATACTGCAATTTGGATGTCACGACAAAAAGAGGGAAAATGGAGCCAACCATATAAAGTAGCCTATGATGTAAAAGAGCCTCATTGGAATCCAGTTTTTTATCAACAAAAAAACGGTCCCATTTACTTATTCTATAAAGTCGGAAAAGATATAAGTAAATGGTCTACAAAAATTCGCCAATCAAATGATAATGGGATTACTTGGACAGACCCAAAAGAACTTGTGCCAGGAGACTTTGGTGGACGCGGGCCTGTCCGTAATAAAGCAATTACTTTATCGAATGGTGATATTATTAGTGGAGCTTCTTTAGAAAGAGGGATTTGGTATGCTTTTGCAGATAGCTCTACCGCTCAATTAGACTATTGGACTAAGAGTAATCATATTCAAATTGAAGGAATTGATTATGACGGCGAGAAAACCGTTAACTATAGTGATATTGAAGTGTCCGAACAGTCTTTTTATGGACGTGGAGTTATACAACCAACCCTTTGGGAATCAAAGTATGGCCACGTCCATATGTTATTAAGGAGTACTGAGGGTTTCATTTATCGAAGTGATTCGAATGATTATGGGAAAACATGGTGTAAAGCTTATCAAACATCATTGCTAAATAACAATAGTGGAATAGATGTAGTAAAAACAATAAATAATGAACTGTTACTTTGTTACAATCCAATAGGAGAAAATTGGGGAAAAAGAACTCCGTTAAATATATCTATCTCAAAGGATAATGGTGAAACTTGGGACCATATATTTACATTAGAAAATGAGTCTGGTGAATATTCCTATCCTGCAATCATTGCAGAAGACGGACGAGTAATTGTCTCATATACATGGAACCGCCAATCAATCGTAGTAGCACAGTTTCATTTATAGCAGCAGGAGGAGTAAACGTGATAAAAAAAGAATTTCCAGGCGGAGTATGGCCTGTAATGTTAACCTTGTTTACAGAAGATAACAAAATAGATTATGAAGCGATGGAACAATTAATTGAATGGTATATAAGAAATGGTGTAGACGGACTGTTTGCTGTCTGTCAATCTAGTGAAATGTTTTATCTATCAGATGAGGAAAGTTTAGAACTCGCAAAATTTGTTAAAGAAAAAGTAAATAATAGGATTCCTGTAATTGCTTCAGGAAATACAGCATCTAACTTAAATGATCATATCATTCAAGTTAATGAGATGGCTAAGACTGGTGTAGATGCTGTCATTTTAATTACAAATAGATTTGCACAAGAGAACGAAAGTGATGAAGTATTTTTAAGTAATATATACGCTTTGCTTGATCAAATACCTGAACATATTCCACTTGGATTTTATGAATGCCCCTATCCCTATAAAAGAACTATATCACCAGAAGTATTAGATGAAATAGTGAAAACAGAAAGATTTTATTTCTTAAAAGATACATGTTGTGATATAAGCGAAATAAATGAAAAATTGAAAGTCTCTAAAGATTCTAATTTAAAAATATATAATGCGAATACTGCTACTTTACTAGAATCTTTAAATAGTGGTGTAGATGGATATAGTGGAGTAATGGCCAACTTTCACCCAGACCTTTATGTATGGTTAACAAATAATTTTAATAAAGATAAAGAATTAGCTAGTAAGCTTCAAAATGTTTTGAGCATGTGTGCCTTGATTGAATTACAAAATTACCCTAAAAATGCAAAATATAATTTACATTTTGAAGGTATTAACTGTAATATTTTAACACGCGTGAAAAAAAATCAAACCTTAACTAACACGCAGAAGCTAGAAATAAGACAACTTTTCGATCATTTAAAAGCATATAGAGAAGTATTATTCTAATAGAAAAATTAAATCAAGGTCCATTTTTAAAATATTAGATTTGTTAACGAATCCTATTAGGTTATTAAAACTATCTCAAAATAGAATTCGACCTTTGGAATCTTTTTCATGAAATAATGTATGAATTAATTGTTTTAAGAGGACTAGCAAAATACAAGGGGGAATACTTGAATGAGTAATAAGTATGTCATTGGTATAGATTTTGGTACTGATTCAGGCAGAGCACTCTTGGTAGATACAAAGACGGGAGAGGAACTAGCTGTCTCGGTTCATTCTTATGCGCATGGAGTTCTAGATGAGTATCTTCCTGATGGTACACTCTTAGAAAAGGATTGGGCATTACAACATCCTAACGATTATTTGGATGTTTTAATTACAACAGTAAATGAGGTATTAAAACTATCACGTGTCAATGTGGAAGATGTAATTGGTATAGGGATTGATTTTACATCGTGTACAATGTTACCTCTTGATCACAATGGAGAGCCACTTTGTACACAGAAAGAATATTCTAGTCGCCCTCATAGTTGGGTGAAATTATGGAAGCACCACGCAGCACATAAAGAGGCTGAACAGATAACAGCGATTGCTAAAGAAAGGGGAGAAAACTTTCTAGCTCGCTACGGAGGGAAAATCTCTTCGGAGTGGATGATTCCAAAAATATTACAAATTATTCATGAAGACATGGAGATTTTTGAACAAGCAGACCTTTTTATGGAGGCAGGTGATTGGCTTGTCTATAAATTGACTGGAAATCTTGTCCGTTCGAGTAACACTTCAGGATATAAAGCTATGTGGAGCTTAAAAGAAGGATATCCAGACAATGATTTTTTCAAAGCGGTACATCCTCAATTAAATAATATAGTTGATACAAAATTAAGAGGAGAGGTGAGATCGGTTGGTAAAAAAGCAGGAGGTCTTACCCCTCAAATGGCTGAGAAAATCGGTCTTAAGCCAGATACTGCTATAGCTGTTAACATAATTGATGCACATGCAGCAGTACCAGCAGTTGGAGCAGTTCAGCCTGGACAATTTGTTATGGCTATTGGAACATCTACTTGCCATATGCTTATTACTGAACAAGAGACACTTGTTGAAGGAGTATGCGGAACTGTGGAAAATGGTATTATACCTGACTATATTAGTTATGAAACCGGTCAAGTAGCTGTAGGTGATTCCTTTTCTTGGTTTGTTGAAAATAGTGTACCTCATCATGTTTATCAAGCGGCTGTTCAGAGCAATATCTCCGTACATGATTATTTAGAAAATAAAGCGGCAGCGATTTCTCCAGGAGAAACTGGATTAATTGCGATGGATTGGTGGAATGGTAATCGTTCTGTTTTAGTTGATCCTAATCTATCTGGGTTAATTTTAGGGTTTGATTTAACAACCAAGCCTGAAGAAATTTATCGTGCTTTAATTGAGTCTACCGCATTTGGTACTCGTAAAGTAATTGAAAATTACCAAAAGAATAATGTGATTGTTAAAGAGGTTTTTGCCTGTGGTGGAATACCTCAAAAAAACAACTTGTTGAATCAGATATACGCAGATGTTTTAAATTGTGAAATAAAAATAGCTGATTCTTCCGAGATAACTGCTTTGGGAGCTGCAATGTATGCTGCCACTGCTGCAGGGAAAGAAAAAGGTGGATTTAATTCCATAAATAGTGCTGCTCAAAAAATGGCGAAAGTAAAAAAGGAAACGTTTCGTCCAATCCCTGAAAATGTAGAGGTATATAATAAATTATATCAGGTTTATCAAGATGTTCATGATTATTATGGCAAATATAAGCCCGAATTAATGCATGAATTAAAATATCTAAAATAAGTGAATAACTAATCGCTATATTTAATAAAGACTGTGATAATTTTTGACTTTAAAATTACGCAGTTTTTTTGTAAATTATAATATTTTTTGTTGATATAGATACAACTACATAGTGAAGAGCATCTAGCATGAATAAACAGTTAATCAAAAATAGGTGTCTACTAAATTATCACAATTAGTTTGTTATTATCTGAATTTATCTACCTAAGCGGTTGACCATTATTATGTTGGTGCTCTAGCCAAAATTGCTACAGAATAAATGAAAATTTAAAGTTTGTTATATATTTGAATTGGATCGGACTGTAGCTATAGAGCTTCGAGAAGGGATATTCTTGTCAATTGATTTAAGCAGACATCATTTAGTAGATTTACATTTAAGAAATCATCCCACAGGAGCTGGTAGATCGTAGACTTCAATGGGATTATTTTTGTTTTAACAGAAAGTGTTTTATTAAAAATTACGCCTATTGGAAAACTTTACCTTTGTACAATGTGTGGCATGAATGTTGTAAGGTTATTCATTAAGTTGTATAATAATTAATAAATTTTATACGTCCTTTATCTCAAAACAATAAAACTGAAAGAGAATAAATATTATTCTTGGCGAGAGGGGGAAAGGGATTGATAATTACAACAGATATCGCTCGGCCGATTGTCGACCAAATTATGAAGGCCATTGATTACAATATAACAATAATGAACCATAAAGGTATTGTCGTAGCAAGTACAAATGCGAAGCAAATTGATAAACCTCACTTAGGTGCTTTGAAAGCACTTGAGCTAAAAAGTAAAAGTATTACTGAACCGATTAATTCAGAGCTTACTGATTTTACTGAAATAGAAGTAAATGTACCGATAGAAGTAAATAACGAAATTGTAGGAGTCGTAGGAATCACCGGCAATTCAGATTGTATAGATAAATTTATTCATATGATAAAAATAACAGTGGAAACATTATTGGAACAACAAGTGATGATTGAACAGTTACGATTTAAGCGTACGGCATTAGAAGAGTGGGTTCAAAATATTATTGACACGGATTATCACAATATACCTATTTTAGAATCAAAGGCTGAATACTTTAATATTGATATCACTATTAGTTGCTGTGTGTTTGCGATCGAAATAAAAGATTTTAATCAAGCAGTATTTGATTTTGAAACGTTACATCAAAACGAAGCGCGGATTATTAAAATGTTACGAATGTATTTTCCTTATAGTTTTTTTGCGACATTTTTAGGAAAGGATCGTTTCATCATAGGATTGCCTGAGAAGAATAAAAAAGATATGGAACGATTTGTTGAAGTGGGAAGAGAGATAAACAGGCAATTAGAACAAGAAGGATTAACCAGTTATATTGGTATCGGCAGTGCAAGTGAAGGGATTTTAGGATACCGGTCTAGTTATCTTGAGGCATTGCAAAGTATTGATATTTTAAAGCAAGTGAGATCTAAAGATAAAGTTGCTCATATTAATGAATGGGGTATTTTACGTTTATTAGCGCAAATCCCGTCTGACTTTCGGTGTTTATATTTGGATCAGTTTTCCAAAAGAATGCCAGCATTAAGTTCTGAATTGGAGGAGACGCTAGTCGTCTATTTAGAAAATGAATTGAATATTAAAGAAACTGCTGTTATATTACATATTCACCGGAACACATTAATCTATAGATTAGATAAAATAAAAGAACTTTGGGGACTCGATCCAAGAAGTTTTCATGATGCTGTGAAGTTACAGGTAATTAATTTGATAAAAGAATTAAAATAAGAATACATTACTATTTGAAATGCTCTTAGCAGAATAAAGCTGTAACGATATTCTCTTCCGTTTAAATAAAACAGTATCCTGTATAATCGTTATTATGGGAGTGATTATATGGAATTAAGTATATTGGATCAATCACCGGTTTCCACGGGAAAGTCACCTCGAGAGGCTTTACAGACTTCCATCAAACTTGCTAAATTAGGTGAAGAACTAGGGTATAAACGGTATTGGATTGCAGAACATCACGATCTTTTTGGGCTTGCTTGTCCTAATCCAGATGTGATGCTCGGTGTGATTGGTGCACATACCAATACTATTCGAATTGGTGCGGGAGCTGTTTTGCTGCCATATTATAAGCCGTTTCGTGTTGCAGAAACATATAATTTATTGCAAACGTTATATCCTGGAAGAGTAGATTTAGGACTTGGACGTGCACCAGGTGGATCTGCTGAAGTATCGATTGCTTTATCAGATAATTATCTAAAACAAGTAAATGAATATCCAAAACAAATTGATGAATTACTTCATTATTTGCATGAACGGTTTCCGAAAGATCACCCATATGGAAAAATCTCCGCTGCACCAATTCCAGAACAGCCGCCAGAAACATGGATGCTAGGAACGAGTGAAAAAAGTGGCATTCTAGCTGCACAAAAGGGTTTGAATTATGCATTTGGACATTTTATGACTGATTTTGATGGTCCTGAAATTGTGAGAGCATATCGTGATAGTTTTACAAAAGGAAAAGTGATGGTTGCCATTACTGTTATTTGTGCGGAGACTTTGGAAAAAGCTGAAGAATTGGCGCTAAGTAATTTTGTTTGGAGACTCCAGCAAGAGAAGATGATTGAAAATTGTAAAATTCCATCAGTGGTGGATGCACAAAACTATCCGTTCACAGAAGAAGATGAAAGAAAAATAGAAAAAATGAAACAGAAGATGATAATTGGTGATTCGTCTAAAGTGAAAGCAGAGATTTTAACATTAAATGAGCTGTATAAAGCCGATGAGATGATGATCGTAACGATTACACATGAGGAAGAAGCAAAGTTCACTTCGTATCGCTTACTTGCAGAGGAGTTTAATAGATAAATCTTTGGAGTATTTTATTCAAACCAATTTACATGACTAAATGGAAATTTATCGCCGCTAGTTAATTTCTGTTTATTTTAAAGTCATATAAATTTAATTACGTTTAAAGGTGGATAATAACAAAAAGAATTATAAATAGTAAGTAGGGAAGGAATAAGGAAAATGTCGTTATGCTTGTTTCCTTTCTTCCTTTTCAATTATATGTGTAAACACATTAAACCAATCTTTCGCTTCTTCGTCCTTTATATATTTTAAATCAACTGGCAAGTGTGATGTGTGAAATACTAAGTCTAGTGTAGTTGCTTGTATGTCGTCGATAAGAATAGTGAGTCGAACTTCTTTTGCCATTCTAAAATCATTTGATTTTTTCCACATAGCTGGACTAGAAGTGGAATTATCATATACTTTCCCACCGATTAGTTCCCTTTTTAATTTACCTGATCGAGAAGCAGTCTTAATTGTGTGACCGTCGAGTTTGTAGTTGACTTGAAAAAGTTCATCATACGGGATGATTTTATATTGGAGTGTTTGATGTTGAAGGATAAAAAACCAAATTTGCTTATTAACTGTATCATTTATTAGATCAAAATGAGGTCCACTATAAAATTTATTTACATGAATGTCTTTTTGTTTAATTAATAGATCAACCATTTTTGTCTTTTGATACTTGTATTTGTTTTCACTCTTTTTTAACCAGAAAATGAATGTGAAACAAAACGTTGCAATACTAAAACAGACAATAATTGTCGTTCCATCCACATCGGTTCCCCCCTTGAAAGTGAGTCGTCATTTCTACTATTATCATACCCTAATTTTGGTAATATTACCCATTAACTCTGAGTATTATATTTTATATTTTGTATAGTATATGATTTGAAAAGATAATAATTAATATGTGAAAGAATGGCAGTTTAGGATCTTTTTTACTTTCTAATCGATTACGTATAAAATAAGACTTAAATTGTAAGGGGGCTGGTAAAAGTGGATAGAGTTTCGGAATTCAAAGTTGCAGTTATTCAAGCTGGTTCGGTTGTTATGAATAAGGATGAAGGGATAAAGAAGACTGTTCGTTTAATTGAAGAAGCGGGAAAGAATGATGCAAAAATTATTGTATTTCCTGAAGCTTTTATTCCTGCATATCCACGTGGTATGTCTTTTGGAGCGGTAGTCGGATCACGTACAGAGGAAGGGCGGCAAGATTTCTTCAAGTACTGGAACAATTCTATTGCGGTTCCTAGTCCTGAAACGGAGATTATTGGGAAAGCGGTAAAGCAAGCAAAAGCTTATGTCATTATTGGAGTGATCGAAAAGGATTTACATAATGGCACCCTTTATTGCACGGCGTTATTTTTTAATCCAGATGGTGAATTGTTAGGGAAACACCGAAAGTTAAAACCAACCGGTTCCGAGCGACTCATTTGGGGGGAAGGTGACGGAAGTACTTTACCTGTTTTTGATACTCCATATGGTAAATTAGGGGCTCTAATTTGTTGGGAGAATTATATGCCACTTGCACGTGCAGCAATGTATGAAAAAGGAGTCGAAATATACGTCGCACCAACTGCGGATGGGAGAGACACTTGGTTTGCATCCATGCGCCATATTGCTGCTGAAGGAAGATGTTTTGTCTTATCCTGTAATCAATATTCCACGAAAGATATGTATCTAAAGGAGATTACGTCACGAAACGAATTCGCTGGACTCCCAGATGAGTTGACTAGGGGAGGGAGCTGTATCGTCGATCCGCTTGGAAACTTTATTGTGGAACCAGTTTTCGGAAAAGAAGAAATTATTTATGCGGATATCGATTTAAATAAAATTGTAGCTGCCAAATTTGATTTTGATGTAGTTGGTCATTATGCTCGTCCCGATGTTTTCCAGCTAGTTGTAAATGAAGAAGAGCAGAAAAATACGATTTGGAAACAGTAGGATACATAAGATTCTAAAGTATGTTCTTATGGTAATTAAAAAGACATATAAATCTACTTAGGATAATATGTCTTTTTTATTTTTAAATATGCCGCATTTCCTGTTCCGGCTGGGAATGGAATATTTACTGTATTTCCTTCCCCTTCTCCTTCACCAACTTGATCGACAAATCCAGTGTCAGGTGGAAAACTCTTGATGACGAATAATACATCTGGATCATCAGGCTCTCACCTGTTCGATTTTAGTAATCGAACTACTTATCCATTTCAGATGTTGCATGCCGACCAATATATTTGCAAGGTTATGCAAAAATATTATTTGATTTTTTTATGATAAGAGAATAGTTTACAAGCCAATTTTATAATAGATATCCAAAGATATTTTTAATTTCCTTTCTGAGCTAACGGAACTGTCAACATATCTAACTCAACGGGATAGCCAAATAATAAAGGGTATTCTGATTATCGTGTGGAAATAATATCATTGAGTGTAAAGATTTCTTTACACTCAATTGTTTTTTTTGTTATAGTATATGTAAAGATATCTTTACTTTTATTTGGAGGGCGATTAATGAAGGTGATTAACTATATTCGAGAAATCCGCCAAAAAAAGGGGATAACTCAAGTTAAAATGGCTGAAGATCTACAAGTTACACGTCAAACTATTAATGCAATTGAAAAAAATAAGTATAATCCCAGTCTCGAATTAGCATTAAAAATAATTGCATATTTTGATGTGCCAATTGGTGAAATATTTATTTTAGAGGAGGATGACAAATGAGTGTAAAAGCTGAGGAAAAATGGGGAACTATTTTAGCAAAATGGACTCCATTCTTTATAATTACTTGTACGTTTTTAGGTGCTGTTCTGGGTTCATTTCTGATCTACTTTTTTCAAGGAGAGTTTCCGTATGAAGTGCTTATAGGTGGTTTGATAGCTACTATTATTTTGACAGTAATTGAAGTAATTAAACAAAAAGTAAAAAAAGATAATCTTCCTGAAGCAGATGAACGAGTCATTCATAATGTATTCCGTTTTTTCGCATATGCGTCACATATTTTCTTAGCTATTTTGTTTATAGCTTTAGCAGTTTTCACTCTTTTAGGAAACGAGTCGATTTCAATTTTGTACCTATGGATCTTTTTCTTTTCATATGTGTGGATTGTAGGGATAGGTGCTTTTATTATTAAAAGAAGATAATAGGATTTAATAAAACACCAAGTATTAAATTACTACTGATTGTAAGGGATTTGATGTAAAAGTGACATCAGCTTATTGTCCCAATCGCCTAGTGTGTTAGTTAAATCAATTCTATATATCTATTGGATGGTAGACAGCCAATCTGATAGTCGCTATTGGTGGACATAATTTTAAAAAATATGATAGATTTAAACACGTTATAAAACTCTACATAGCATGTATATATGCTAAGGTGCAAAAAATGGGATAGAATGTAATTCATTTCATAGATGATAATTGGAGGATAACTAATGGAAAATGAAGTAGTTGTAATAGGTAGTATTAATATGGATTTGGTAATGGATGTGAAGCAGAGACCAGCCGGTGGTGAAACGACAATGGGTGAGTCTTTTTTTACCAATCCGGGAGGAAAAGGGGCCAATCAAGCTTTTTCTGCTGCAACTATTGGTGGAAATGTAACGATGCTTGGATGTGTAGGCGATGATTTATTTGGAGAACAGCTTTTAATTAATTTAAAAAATATCGGTGTCAATACGGAATATATACAAAAAATTGATGGTGAAACTTCCGGGATTGCAATGATTACGGTTGATCAAAATGGAGAAAATAGCATTATCGTAGCGCCTGCCGCCAATAATAAAGTAACTCCTCAGTATATTACTCTACATGAGCATGTCATAAAGCGGGCGAAGGCGATTCTTATCCAACTTGAAATTCCATTTGAATCAGTTGAAAAGAGTATTGAGATAGCGAAGAAATATCATGTTCCCGTGTTACTTGATCCAGCTCCGGCACAAGAGCTGCCAGATCATATGTTAACAAAGATAGACTATATTTTGCCGAATGAAACAGAATTGGAACAATTAACAAATAGGAAAATTGTTGATCAGAAAACTGCAATTCAAGCTAGTCAATTGTTAATTAGTAAAGGTGTGAAAACAGTTATTTCTAAATTAGGGAAGGACGGCGTCATCATTTGCCAGAATGATAGAGCTGAATGGATAAAAGGATATGACGTTCATGCAATTGACACAACTGGAGCGGGAGATGCATTTGCTGGTGCTTTTGCGACTAAATTGGTTGCAGGTCTTGATGTAAAGAGCAGTGCAAAATATGCAAATGCTGTAGGTGCTCTTACCGTTACAAAAAAAGGTGCTCAATCTGCAATGCCAAATAAGGAAGACGTACAAGTATATATACAATCACAATCCTAACACGTATAAGGATAAAGCATTTTGTGTTTTGTAAAAGAGAAAGGTACTACTGTAATCATCATTCTTAAAGAGGTGAAGTGAATGGAAAAAAAGAAAGTTATTTTAGATGTTGATACAGGAATTGATGATGCTCTAGCAATTGCTTATGCAACTAAATCAAAATGTCTTGATCTATTAGGGATAACAACCTGTTTTGGAAATGTGCATGTAGAAGATGCTACCCGTAATACTCAGTTTGTTTTGCAGTTATTAAAAGAAGAAACCCCAGTTTATCAAGGTTCTGAAAGACCATTAAGTGGGAAAGAACCGTATTTGGAAGTAGCGAAGAAAATCCATGGAAATGATGGATTGGGAAATCATCTACAAGACAAGGGATATGCACAGCATCATCAGGAAGAAAAACATGCAATTGACTTTGTGATCGATACCGTCAAAACATATCCGCATGAGATTACTCTCATCTTCGTTGGTCCGTTAACCAATTTAGCAAGGATAATAGAAAAGGATCCGGAGATTATTCATCTGGTGAAAGAAGTTGTTATTATGGGCGGAGCAGTCACTGTACCGGGAAATGTTCGTTCTTATGCAGAGGCTAATATTTTTTCTGATCCAAACGCTGCAAAGAAAGTACTTCAATCTAGTTTACCGATTACGCTTGTTGGCTTAGATGTAACGATGAACACACTACTTCCTAGAAATTCGGTTGATCAATGGTTGAAAAATGAAAATGAGGTTTCACAATTTTTTGCGGGAATAACAAATTATTATATTGATGCCTATGAAAATTTTCAGCCGGGGATTGGTGGTTGCGGGTTGCATGATCCGCTCGCAGTTGGGGTGGTAATTGATCCGTCATTTGTAGAAACAAAATCGATGTATATTGAAGTAGAAACTACAGGTGACATGATTGGAAAAACATCTGTAGCTACCGAGGGAACCAGTAAAATTAATGTCTGTTTAAAGGTAGAAGAAGAACGGTTTTTACAACACTTTATGAAGACTTTGGAATTTTAAATGAGAATATGAATGTGCTCTATTCCTATTATTAAAGAGATAGAGCACTTTTTTCAATTTTATTGGATAGGCGTGATTAATATATGTTTACAAAAGACAAGAAAGTGATCGCTTGGTTTCCGGCCGTTATATGGATGGGAGTTATTTTTTATTTATCTCATCAGCCAGCTCAGACTTCCAGTGAATTAAGTTCGGGAATGACGGACTTGGTCGTTCATTTTCTCGCAATTTTTTTCCCGCTTGAATTTGATGTTGAGAGTATTCATTTTTATATAAGGAAAAGTGCACATTTTACCGCCTATTTACTATTGGGTATGTTCGTTTTATTCGCCCTTCGCCAAATGAGATGGAAAAGATTAGTGATAGCTGTCTGTATTTGTGTGTTGTATGCGATGTCAGATGAATTTCATCAATTGTTTGTCCCGGGAAGAAGTGGCGAAATAAGAGATGTGTTCATTGATAGCATTGGTGCATGTGTTGGGATTGGTGGATACTATATTGGTTCGAAGATAGTAACTTTCTTAAGAAAAAAGTAATTGTTTATTATTTTTATAGGTTTCAATCTATGTTATTTAAAAGTTTTCACAGGGTATAGAAGTATATAATTACTATTTTCACATGCATTTAGGGTATTTTTGCTTATAGCAAACTATCAGAGCAAAGGATGAAGTAATGAAAATGGAGGGATAAAAATGGATACATTACGATTAGCTAAAGAGATAGAAGACTATGTAATTGATATCCGTAGAGATCTACACGAACATCCCGAGATAAGTATGGAAGAAGAGCGGACAATTAACGTCGTTACTAGTGAATTGAAAAAGATGGGAATTGATTACGAAATTGTTCCTCATGGTGGAGTAATTGGATTTATCGAAGGAGATCAATCGGGTAATACGATTGTTTTACGGGCTGATCTAGATGCGCTACCAATGAAGGAAGCAACTGATAATTTAACTCAAGAAAAAGTAGTCGTATCTAAAAATGATGAAGCAGCACATATGTGTGGGCATGATGGACATACAGCGATGTTATTAGGTTCGGCAAAAATTTTATCTAACCATAAAGATCAACTTAAAGGGAATGTTTTACTAGCTTTTGAACAAGGGGAGGAGGAAGACCAAGGGATTTACAGAATACTAAAACGGTTAGTAGAAATTGGTGCAGATGGAGTATGGGGAATTCATTTAAAAAACGATATTCCAACTGGAAAAATTTCTGTCGATCCAGGTCCCCGAATGGCTGGTTTATTTGAATTTGATTTAATTATCCATGGGAAAAGTGGTCATGGTTCCCGTCCAGATTTAGCGATTTCACCAGTTGCTTGTTTCATCGATTTTTATGAAGATTTGCAGGCATTCCGTGTAAGAAAGTTGAATCCCTTTGAACCTATTACGTTTTCAGTGGGAAGTATTCAGGCTGGCTCATCCGCAAATGTGATACCTGATGATTTGCGATTTAAAGGAACTGCAAGATATTTGCAAGAAGAACAAGGGGAGAAAGGGTTACAAGAATTTATTCGATTATTGGGTGAAGCCTGTCATAAACATAACTGTCAATATGAATTTGTGAAAAAACCTGTTCCTGTAGATGTGTTCGTTTATAATGATGAAACGTGTTCAGAAATTGCGGCGAATTCAATATCCGATGCGATCGGAAAAAATAGTGTGACTAACTATTATGCATGGATGGCTTCCGAACCATTTGGTTTTTATCAAAACTATTTTCCAGGTGTTTTTGCCTTTGTCGGCATCCAAAATCATGAAAAAGGCGTAGGAGCAGAACATCATAATGCTCATTTCGACATTGATGAAGATGCTCTGAAATATGGAGTAGCTGCTACAATTCAATATACGTTGGATTTTTTGAACTATGAAAAAGAAATTACTTTTGATAAAGAAACACGTGATGTGAAGCATTTATTTAAAGATATGAATTTTGAAATATATGAGCCTGAAGAAAAGGAGAATTAGTAATTTGTACGTTTATAAAGCTTATTCGTTTTAAATATAATACTGAATAATAAAAGCGAAACGTCAACATTTAATGAGTTGGTTTCGCTTTTACATTTCAGTCTTTTTATTTGAATAATTCATTAACAGGTCCACATGATTTTCTGATGGAAAGTACCGGGTTCATTTTTTTAACAGAAGGGTATAATTCTTTATTTTCCACATATTCGATGATCGATCGTACAATTTCTTTTGCCAATTCATCGACAGGAACACCGATACTTGTTAGTGGTGTTTCCATATTAGCCATTTGTGGGATGTTGTCATAACTAATAACTGAAATATCATCTGGAATACGTAATTTTCGTTCTTTAATCCCTCGAATAATTCCTCCGCTTATATCGTAACTACCCCCAACAATTGCAGTTGGCCGCTCATCAGTATCTAATAAATTAGATACAGCAGTATATCCATCATACCAATCAAGACCTTTTGTATTAATGAGAAATTCGTCTTTTACCTTCAGGTTATATTTGTCCATTGCTTTTTTGAAACCTTTATATTTCTGCATTTGCATCGAATCGATTTCAGAAAAATCACCTAAATAAGCGATATGATGATGACCCAACTCGGCTAAATAGCAGACTGCTTCATCCATTGCTTGGCCATGATTTGCATCGATAATTGGGTAATTGCTTTGTTCCTTGTTTGAAACTCCATACACAAGAAGCGGTATATTTGTTTGCTCCATTTTCTTCTCGATATTTTCTTCAAATAAAATGACACCATCTACTTGAAATCGTCTAAAAGTATCGAGTGAAGCAGGAATAGGATCGACAGAGAGAATCATTGAATATGGAGTTTTGCTAATTTCTTTACTAATATTCGTAACTAAGGTTGATAATACAACACGTTCAATCGTTGGCCAAATGAGACCGATAATTTGGGTTTGCTTAGAAACAAGGCGTTGGGCCGCAAAGTTTGGCTCGTATCCCATTTCTTCTGCAATTTCAATAATTCTTTTTTTCGTTGCCGGTTTAACAAGTGGACTATTATTCAGTGCTTTTGAAACAGTTGAATAACTGACTCCCGCTATTTTGGCAATATCTTTAATCGTTACATTCATTTCTTTCACCAAAATTCCTTTAATTAGAGTACTTATTTAACTTCTTATAATATCACATATTAACAACGTTTTCAGTTTTTGTTTTCAAACTCAAATAGTATTGTCATGATTTATCATGTGGAAAAAAGAGTCGGACTGTTAATTCCGACTCTTTTTAATACGTACTGTTCTTCTAGCGTAATGGCCACTCATTTTATACACGATGATACCTACGATAAGGAATCCTGCTATTTCTCCAATAGATGCTGCGATTGAACCGTTTATTCCATTTAAATCAGGCCATAGACGGACAAAAATAATGAGACTAATCACTACAAAGATCAAATTACCGACTTGGGCAAGTAGCATTCTATTTGTTTGGCGGCTTAACATTAAAAATCCATTTAGAAAATCAACAAATGGGAAAATAAGTGTTTTAATGATAAAAAATTTAAGCACCGCAATCGTTGTAATTGCTAAAGTTTCATCTGCTCCCATTATGTTTTGCATAAAGATCATCCCAAATGAAGTGTAACAGATAACACAAAGTAACAATGTTGGAATAATACTTGAGATGATAAAAAAAGTAATCACTTTTTTCTTATCAATTTGATAAAACTGTAATACTAACTGGTGAGCATACATAAAAAAACTAAGCATTAAATTCGTAATACTAAAAGCAAGCGCGAAAGAGGCAATACTCATTTCAATATCACTTGATTTTGCCAATAAAATATAGATGATAGGAATAAGCAATGTTTGCAACATGAAATAACATACGAGTGGGAAATAAAACGTAGATATTTCCCGCTGAGAAAGTTGATCGGTATTTTCGTTCGCAAAATCAGTTTTTAAAAGGGAATTTGCTTTAAAAACACTGACAACACATTCGATTATCATTCCTAGTAAAAAAATATAAGCTCCACTTACACTTGTTATGTAATCAAAGACGACAAATAAAAATGCGAGTAAAAACATAGCAAGTAGTCTCACGATTACTCCGATTGTTAACCAGTTTGTCGCCAGTTTCTGTATTATAATTCCTTGATATAATCCTCTTATTCCTGAAAATATGATGACAATAATTAGGACTTGGAATGTTATCGAAATAGCTTTCAACATATCTGGAGTAGCATTAAATAACTGGATATACATCCAGTCACCTAGCGTTGTGAAGATTATAATAGCACTTATCACCATAATACCTGCCAAAATATATAGGAAAAAAATGCTTAATGTTTTAAATGACTTCCGGTCATTAACTAATGTAGAAGACGCTTGTCTAAACACAATCATTGGTCGCTCTATAATTCCGAATACTGACATGGCGACGGCGTAACATGCAATAATAAAAGCTGCATCTTCTCCACGGCTTAATGTGCCATTAATAATGACATGTGTAATTGAGGTCAGGCTTGCAGAAACTCCTAATGGAATGAAAAATGCGCTTAACTGTTTATAAGTAAGGCGATCATTTTGTTGCATGCTATTATCCCTCATCTCTTGTTTTATATTAACTGGCGCAATTAACAACGTTGTTATTTAGGCTGTTGATTATTAAGTATAATGAAGTTGAACATAATTTACAAATAGGAATATTGAAGAACACTACTTACTCATTTACTAATATCGAAGAGAACTTCATCGTTTTTACGAAGAAAATTCACCAAGTTATAACAAATATTAAATTTTACAAAAAAGGATTACTATTTTACTAGAGTAATTAGTTATTAATGTAATAAATTATTTCTGTCATAAAATTTAAAAATAATGATTTATCTTAAATATATTGAATTCTTTCGTTATTCAATGCGAGATTGTCTTAAAAATTCATTCAAAACTAGAGCGCTTGCACCAATAACCCCGCTGTCTTTCCCAATAGTTGAATGTGCTAGTTTAAAAGTACGCTTTAAAGGTTTCCACATATGCTCGTCTGTTATTTGCTCTATATCTTCTAACAAGATAGGATAATCTTCAATCATAGGGCCTGCTAGTAAAACGACTTCAGGATTATACATACAAATTACATTCGCAATCGTTATTCCTAAGTATTTTTTAGCACGATCAATTAAGTTCTTACTCCATTCCTCTTCTTTATCGTAAGCGATAAATATCTCCTCAATGGGAACTTGGGCGTATTTTTCTAATTCGGAAGAACAGATAAATGTTTGTAAACAACCTAGTCTTCCGCAATCACATAACTGTCCATTTGGTTCCATTGTTATATGTCCAATTTCTCCTAGAGTGTTACATGTGCCTCGAGAAATTTCTCCATTGATCATTACCGCTCCACCTACACCACTTCCAACGTGGATACAAACCGCATCTTTATAATTTTTAATTGTGCCGAATAGGCTTTCTGCCAGTAAAATAGAACGGACATGGTTATCGACATAAACATCATACATTAACCGAGATTGTAAGTATTCTTTTATTTCGACTTCATTCCATTGAAATTGGGGTACCATTAATGCTTTTCCCTCTGGCCAAGTTACTAAACCAGCCATTGTTAGGCCGATTGCAATTATTTTTTCATCATACTTAGGGTCAGTTTCTTCAAGTAGTAAAGAGATTTCAGAAGCAACTTTATCTAAGACGACTTCTGGCTTTCCTTTTTCCTCACTTTTAAATTGCCTTTTAGTTAGTACAGTACCATTTAAAGATACGAGTGCAATCTGAACGGAAACCACATCTATTTCTATCCCAATAATATATGCTCCATGTGGATTTATTTCTAGAAAGATAGCTTTTCTTCCAACTTCTCCTTTTTCCTGTCCGCTCTCAATTACCAGTTCATCCTGAATAAGCTCTTTAACAATTTTTCCAACTGTCGTATTGCTCATTCGGGTTAATTCAGCCAATTGTGAGCGAGATATTTTCTTATGTTTTTGAATTAAACTTAATAACAGAAAATAATGATATTTTCTGACATTTTTTTGATCGTATTTCAATTGGGACGTCACAACCATTCCAGCTCCTTTAAGTTAATATTTCATTTTATTATTAAACTTTATTTAATAACAATTATTTTATCATTGCCTTCCATATATTTCAAATGCGAATTTAGTCCATTAAGTTTAATAAATACATTAAAAAACGTTGACAATATTAAAATAATTGTATATCATAGCAAATAATTACAAAAAATCTAGCTAATTATTAATCTAAGTTTAATATCTAAATATTTTCACTTGATTAATTATTAAGCAAAGTTTATTAATTGGTTAGTCACTTTTTACATTATGGTTTAATTTAAGGCAATTAAATGTCTCTAAATTATTTAAACTAAAGAAGTTTGTATAAAATTTTCTTAATTTTTGTACAAAAATATGAACCTCTGTTGTGTTTACAACTAGTTAAGGAGAGAAGAAAAATGCAAAAAGTTAGATTAGGTATTATTGGATTAGGAGTTCAAGGAAGTGTTTATGCAGAGTTCCTGACAGAAGGAAAAGTGAAAAATATGGAACTAGGGGCAATCTGTGATACTGACCCAAAAAAGAAAGCGATTGCAGAAGGGAAATATCCAAACATTCCTTTTTACGAAAATTATATAGAATTGCTTGAAAACGGAAAAGTAGATGCGGTTATTACATGTGTACCTCATTATCTGCATCCGGAGATAGGCATTCAAGCTTTAGAAAGAGATATTCATGTACTTGTAGAAAAACCTGCCGGCATTGATGCAAAACAAGTAAAAGAACTAAACAAAGTAGCGGCATCGAAACCAGAGTTGACATTCGGAATTATGTTTAATCAAAGGACAAATAAGCTCTATCAAAAAGTGAAAGAAGTAATTAATAATGGAGAAATTGGTAGAATTCGTGCGACTAATTGGTTGATTACAACATGGTGGCGTCCTCAAGCTTACTATGATGAAAGTAGCTGGAGAGCGACATGGGAAGGTGAAGGTGGGGGAGTTCTAGTTAATCAAGCCCCACACCAATTAGATTTGTTTCAGTGGATCTGTGGAATGCCTAATAAAGTCTTTGCGAATATAAAATATGGAAATCATCGTGATATTACAGTAGATAACGATGCGACTATTGTTCTGGATTATGGAGATGGAGCAACAGGTGTATTTATTACCCGGACGCATGATCTGATCGGTACCGATAGATTAGAAATTTTAGGGGATAAAGGAAAGATTGTTGTTGATGACAGTAAAAAGCTGACTATTTATCGACTTCATGAAGATGAGGCGAAAACAAATGCACGAATGAAGCAAGAAGATGTGCAAACTGTTGTTTCCGGAGGTGGATTAAAAGATATTTACTCCGAAGAAACCTCTGTTTTTGAAAGTAAATGGGGGGAACAGCATATTAACGTATTGAAAAACTTTACAGCAACTATTTTAGGAGAAGAACCCATTTTAGCACCGGGCAGTGATGGGATTTATGGAGTAGAACTGGTTAACGCTATTTATCTTTCAAGTTGGCTAGGGAAAGAAGTTTCATTACCAGTTGACGAGGAACTGTTTTTACAAGAATTAAATAAAAGAATTGAAAAAGAAAAACAGAACTCGGTGCATCAATAATTCATACGTTTCCAAATGGTTCTAAGGAGATTAGACATATGCTAAAAATTGCAGTTATAGGTTTAGGTGATGTTTCAAAAGTACATCTTTCAACAATCCGATCGAATCCAGATGTGACCTTGGTTGCAGTATGTGATTTGGACGAATCATTAAATAAATTAGTATCAGGAGTAAAATTTTACACTAATTATAAAGAAATGCTAGAAAATGAAAGACTTGATTGTGTACATATATGTTTGCCACATCATTTACATTATGAAGTTACAAAAGCTTGTGCAGAAAAAGGAATTCATATCTATTTGGAAAAACCACTAGCGCACACAATGGAAGAGGGGTTATCTATTGTTAGATTAGAAGAGAGACTTCCTGATGTTAAAATATGCGTCTCTTTACAAAATCGGTTAAATGACACATTCAGAGTTTTAGAGAATGAAGTTACTAGTGGTAGATACGGAAAAATAATAGGAATCAAAGGAATTGTAACTTGGTTTAGACCAAAAAGTTATTATTACACGAAGGCTTGGAGAGGACAAAAGGAATATGCTGGTGGAGGAGTTTTGATCAACCAAGCAATTCATACATTGGATTTAATCCAATTACTTGGAGGAGAAATTGAATCGATTAGAGGTAAGTTAAGCAACTTGCATGATTATAATCTGAATGTTGAGGATACAGCGGTTGTCAATATGTATTTTACTAGCGGAGCGAAAGGTCTAATTGTAGCAACGACAGCGAATGCGATCGATTCGAGTATTGAGTTAGAGGTTGTTTGTGAACAAGCTCAGTTTACGATTAGAAATGAAGCTCTATATAAATATACAGCCGATGAAGGCGAAGTTAAATTAATAGAAGATGAACAGTTTCAAGGAGAAAAATTCTATTATGGAGCTGGCCATCACAAGTTAATTAATCAATTTTATCAATGTATATTAAAAGAAAAATCGAGTTATATACATGCGAAAGATGCTTTCATATCACTTAGAATAATTGATGCAATTGAGAAGTCTTCTATAGAAGATAAAGAAATAATATTGGCAGAAAAAATTAGTAATTAAACAGAGGTGCTTAAGATGAAATTTGGAGTATGTGTTGCAAATGTAGAAGAAGCAAAAATTGCAGAAGAAGCAGGATTTGATTTTGTTGAATGTCAAGTAGTTTCACTAGTTCCAGAAGAGAGCGAAGAAGCTTTTCAAAAAGTATTAAATGAATATAAAAAGTTATCGATACCTGTCAAAGCATGTAATGTATTTTTACCTGGTGATCTAAAAATTGTAGGAGAAAATATAGATCAAAAAAGGATAGAAAATTATGTGAAAACAGCTTTAAATCGTGTCAAAGAACTTGGAGCTGAAACCGTGGTATTTGGAAGTGGTGATGCACGGACCATTTCGGAGAGTGAATATCCTCGTGAAAAAGTGGAAGGACAAATTATTGAGTTTCTACAGTTAGTAGCTGATGAAGCAAAACGTTTTGGACTTACGATTGTTATCGAGCCACTTAATAAAAAAGAATCCAATATAATAAACAGCGTATCAGAAGGAGTAGAATTTGCTGAAAAAATTAACAGACCGGAGATTCAGGTTTTGGCAGATTTTTATCACATGGATGAAGAGCAAGAACCGATAACTGATATCGTAAAGAATAAGGATTATTTGAAACATATCCATTTAGCGGATACACACCGTCATCAACCGGGAACGGGAAGTTATCCTTATGATGAATTTGTACGTTGTGTAAAAGAAGCAAATTATAATAATAAACTTTGCATTGAATCGATTTGGACAGAATTTAACGTCGAAGAATTACAAAAATCTTTAACGTTTATAAAAGAGCAGTTTCAATAAGCTCTTTTATAAATAACTAATTATATTGGAGGAATAAATGATGAAACAGGGAAAAATAGGAGTCCAGATGATGATGCTGAAAGAAAGTGTCGCCACAATTGGGGTTTATGAAACGTTAAGAAAATTAAGGGATATTGGATATCGCTATATTGAAATCTCTCAAGTCCCAATGACTCCTGAAAATGTTAACCAATTTAAACAAGCGATAGAAGACTTTGATATAAAGGTAGCTGCAATGTCTGCGTTTATTGAACCTGTTGCAAAGGGTTTACCTGGTGATTCATTAAGGGATGATTTTGATAAAATTGTAAACGATTGCAAAACGTTAGATTGTAATTTTTTAAGAATTGGGATGATCCCATTAAATCTGATGGGAAATAAAGATAAAACCATGGACTTCATTTATAAAGCTGAAGCAGAGGCAGAGAAGCTAGCTGAGCATGGAATTGAACTATATCATCACACTCATCATGTCGAATTTGAAAAATATGATGGCAAATATTTGTTAGATATAATGAGGGACACAACAAAACGGTTAGGATTCGAGTTAGATGTTCACTGGATTCAAAGAGCTGGAGAAAATCCTATTGAAATGATTAAACAATATAAAGGAAGAGTTGCCTTACTTCATTTAAAAGATTATCGAATTGGAAGATTAAATCTAACTGAGGAAGAGCTTGCAGACTACGATAAATTCATGAAAAAGTTTGTAGATGTTATCGAGTTTGCGGAAGTCGGGGAAGGGAGCTTAGATATGAAGGGGATAATTGAAGCAGGACTGGCTAGTGGAGCAGAGTATTTTATAGTCGAACAAGATGATACGTATGGTGATGATCCATTCGACTGCTTACAAACATCCGCTGAAAATTTAAAAAAATTAGGGTACGGAGACTGGTTTTAATAGAAACACAACTATTGATCATTATATAAAGCGGGAGTGAAGACTTTGGCTAAAGATGGAATGAATTATGCACCAAAAGGTAAACCTAATCCGGTTGTTAAAGAGGGAGAGTTTCCAATTGCAGCAGTAGCCCTCGATCATGGGCATATATACGGAATGTGTAACGGATTGGTCGAAGCAGGAGCAACAATAAAGTGGGTGTATGACCAAGATGAAAAAAAAGTGGCAGACTTTCTTGAAAAGTTCCCGGAAGCGCAAGTTGCTCGTTCTTTAGATGAAGTTCTGGAAGATGAAGAAGTTTTATTGGTAGCTGCAGCAGCAATTCCTTCAGAAAGAAGCACGTTAGGAAATCAAGTAATGAAATCAAATAAAGATTATTTTACCGATAAAACTCCGTTTACAACAATGGCGCAATTAGAAGAAACGAAACAGGTCGTTCAGGAAACACAACAAAAGTATATGGTGTATTTCAGTGAACGATTACATGTTGAAGGAGCTGTTTTTGCTGGGGATTTAGTAAAAGAAGGGGCAATCGGTGAAGTAATACAAGTTACCGGTTTTGGGCCTCACCGGTTGAACGCTCCGAGTCGGCCGGATTGGTTTTTTAATAAAGCACAGTATGGTGGCATTTTGTGCGATATTGGAAGCCATCAGATTGAACAATTTCTTTATTATGCCGGATGTAAAGATGCTCAAATCTTGCATAGTAAAGTGGCGAATTACAATAATCCAGAATTTCCTGAGTTAGAGGATTATGGAGATGTGACATTAGTTGGTGATAATGGGGCCACCCAATTTTTTAGAGTAGATTGGTTTACCCCTGATGGATTGAGTACTTGGGGAGACGGACGAACGTTTATCGTTGGAACCGAAGGGACAATTGAGATAAGAAAATATGTAGATTTGGCTCGGGATACTTCTGGTGATCATGTCTTTCTTGTTAATCAAAAAGGAGAACAATATTTTAATGTTTCGGGAGAAGTTGGATTTCCGTTTTTTGGACAACTTATCCTAGATTGTATTCACCGTACAGAAAACGCGATGACTCAAGAACATGCCTTTAAAGCTGCTGAACTTTGTTTAGTAGCACAAGAAAATGCAGTCAACGTAAAAGGACAGTAATCTCTATTCAAAAAAGGTGGTGGTGCACGTCTGGCAAGGGGCTATTTGATTAATTGTTATTGGAAATTAAGTCAGGAACAATCCGATTCATAGGATAAAAACTAGGGGGATGAAAATGAAGAAATGTAACTTTATTGTGCTAATAGCGATATTACTTGTAGGACTACTTGCAGCTTGTGGAGGAAAATCGACTGATAACGGATCAGCTCAGTCGGGAGACTCTAATAATAAAGAAGCAAAGATGATTAAATTAGCTCATACACAAGCACCAAGCCATCCGGTTCATTTGTCAATGGAAAAGTTTGCTGAATTAGTCGAAGAAAAGACGGGTGGGGAAGTAACAGTTGAAATTTATCCAAGTGGACAACTTGGTGATGAGAGACAATATATCGAATCACTTCAAGCTGGAACACTCGATATGGCGAAGGTGTCTGTTAATTCTTTAGAAAATTTTGAAGATATTTACTCTATTTTCAGTATTCCTTATTTATTTGAAGGGATTGAACATGGAAAGAAGTTTATGAATAGTGAACATGTCAAGGAAATCTATCAATCTACTGAAGACTTGGACGTTGTAGGTATTACTTGGTATGACGCTGGTGCGCGTAACTATTATACGAGTGATACTCCAATTGAAAAACCAGAAGATATGGAAGGCCTTGTTATGCGAGTTCAATCAAGTGAAATATTAATTGAAGCAGTCGAAAGACTTGGAGGTAGTGCAACACCGATCGATTGGAATGAGCTTTATACTGCGATCCAGCAAGGAGTTGTTGATGGAGCGGATAATGGAATCGTTGCTTTTACTGAAAATAATCTTGGCGAAGTAGCAAAACATTTTTCCTTTACAGAACATGTTTTTTCTCCAGATGTACTGCTAATTAAAAAAACATTTTTGGATGATTTAACTCAAGAACAGCAAGATGCCGTCATGGAAGCTGCTGAAGAATCAACGGCATTTCATACTGAAACATGGGAAAAAGAGAGAGAAGAAGCTATTAAGAAATCCGAAGAAGTTGGGGTCACTATTTATTATCCGGATCTAGAGCCTTTTGCTGAAGCGTTGAAACCGATGAAAGAAAAATTTGCCGAAGAAAATGAAGAGATTGCAGAGTATATATCAATTATTGAAGAAATGAAATAAAGAAAAAGTTTCTAATCTGAACATAAAGTGGTGAGTGTAATGAAAAAGGTGAAGCTCGTTTTAGACAGGATTTTGGAAGTATTAATGGGTACGTTACTTGTCACTATGGTATTCATCGCGTTATGGCAAATTTTTACGAGACATGTATTAAGTAATTCAGCCAGTTTTACAACAGAATTTTTAAGGTATGCACTATTATGGTTGGCATTATTAGCTGCTGCATATTGTTTTGGTAAAAAAGCTCATCTTGCGATTGTATTTTTAAAAGAAAGATTTAGTGGGAAAATGTTGTTTATTATTGACCTATTTACAGAACTTACCGTTATTTTCTTTGCAGTTACGGTATTAGTATATGGAGGATCGCAAGGTGTGAGTATGGCAATGGCAGAGATGTCACCGACACTTCGTATTCCAATCGGCTATATTTATATCGCATTCCCAATCTCAGGTATGTTTATCGTATTTTATAGCCTCTTTAATATAGTCGATCTTTTTCGCGGTACAAAAGTAAATGAAGATTATGAAGTGACACAGTCGACAATGTAATACAATTCTGAGTTAAAACCGTTTCGTGCATGTGATTAGTATGTATACCGCATAGTTAGAGGTGGTGACATACTAATCATATCTCATTATTTGTTAGTGAACTTCTATATTTTATAAGTGAAGACAGGAGGCTAATTATGGCACTGGAGATAGGAGTTATTTTATTGATTGTGTTTGCGATCCTGCTTTTTTTAGGGGTGCCCATTGCAATCAGTTTAGGAATACCGACGATCGTGACAATGCTGACTTTATATGCATTTGATGTGACAGCTTTTTCTTCTGCTCAGTCGTTGTTTAATTCGATATCAAGCTTTACATTACTCGCAATTCCATTCTTTGTTTTATCCGGAGTGATGATGACTCATGGTGGAATATCAACAAGGTTAATTAATTTCGCCAAACTTTTAATTATGCAATTGCCAGGTTCTTTAGCCCATACAAATGTTGTAGGTAATATGTTGTTCGGTTCGATTTCGGGTTCTGCAGTAGCCGCTGCAGCTTCAATTGGTGGATTGATGTCTCCACTGCAAAAGAAAGAGGGATATGATAAAGAATTTTCGGCAGCTGTAAACGTAGCTTCTGCACCAACTGGACTGTTAATTCCACCAAGCAATACATTGATTCTTTTTTCGCTCGTTAGTGGGGGGACATCAATCGCAGCTCTATTTATTGCTGGGTATATTCCAGGGATTTTGTGGGGAATTGGTGTCATGGTTGTCGCCTATTTTATTGCGAAGAGAAGAAAATATCCGGTCGCAGAAAAAATGCCTTTCCGTGAAGGAATGAAAGTAATTATTCAGGCGATACCGAGCTTGTTATTAGTCATTATTGTGATAGGTGGCATTATTTTAGGTGTTTTTACCCCTACAGAAGCAGCATCTGTTGCTGTATTGTATGCATTTATTCTTATGCTATGTTATCGGACTTTCAGTTTTAAAATTGTTCCTCAAATGTTATTAGAGACGATTAATGTGACGGGAGTAATTATGTTTTTAATCGGTGCGTCTTCCATGATGACCCATATTCTGACTGTTGCCGGTATTCCAACGGCGATTACCAATTCGATCTTAGGGATAACAGATAATCCTACGTTAATATTATTAATTATTCTTTTTGTTTTATTGCTCGTTGGAACGTTTATGGATATTGCTCCTGCAGTATTAATTTTTACCCCGATTTTTCTGCCTATCGTTCAGAGTTTCGGAATGGATGTCATCCATTTTGGAATTATAATCGTTTTTGCAATGTGTATCGGCGGGATCACTCCCCCGGTTGGAACAATTTTATTTGTCGGTTCGAGTATTGGAAAAGTACGGCTAGAGCATATGATTAAGCCAATGTTGCCTTTTTATGCAGTAATTATATTTGTGTTGCTTATCGTTACATATATTCCGCAACTTAGTCTGTTTTTACCAAAATTGTTTGGATTAATCTAGCGGAATATAAATTTATTGGTAAAAAAGAAGTGAAACATGACGTGTCTATGTTCTAAAAAACAGTAGAAAAGTGAGGATAATCTTCCTCTCTATTAAATGTCGCAGTAGGAGGAATCTTATGAAAATAGTTGTAGGTAACTGGTATCAAGAATCAACCACTTTTAATCCGATTGTAATGGACGAACGCTCCTTTGTTTTTTTTGAAGGAGAAGCATCTAAGTATCGAGTTGCTGCCACTGACGTTCTTGAAAAAAGAGGAATAGAAGTAATTCCGACTATTTATGCAACCGCTATTTCTGGTGGTTGTGTAACGGAAGAAGCGTATCGGTTTTTTGCCGATAAAATCCTGAACGTATTGAAAACAGAAAAAAATATCGATGGTATCTGGCTCCATTTACATGGTGCGATGGAAGTCGTCAATATTGGTTCAGGAGAGGCACAATTATTAAGGGAGATTAGGGAGATTGTCGGAAATGATATACCAATATCCCTGACATTGGATTTACACGGAAATATAGATGTCGATGTACCAAAACTTGCAAATATTATACGTGGGTATCGAACAGCTCCTCATACTGATCAGGAAGATACAGAACGAATTACAGCAAATATGTTAGCTGATTGTATTGAAAAAAATGTAAGAATAAACCCAGTATTCAAACGAATTCCAATGATTACGCCAGGTGAGAAAGCTACTGGTAAAACTGAACCGATGAAAACAATTTTAAGTCGACTCACAGAGTATGAAAAAATGGAAGGAATTCTTTTAGCCAATTATTTTAATGGACATGCATGGACAGATGCTCCAAATACATCGGCTTCCGCTATTATTATTCCTGAGTCAGAAAACTATCAGGAGTTGGCTGAAGAAGTAGCTGAAGAGTTGGCGGAATTTGTCTATGGTCTTCGTAATAAATTCACTTTTCCTATGCTTACTTTAAAACCAGCTGAAGCGATTGATCGTGCACTTGGTGAAGATGATAAGCCGGTCTTTATTTCAGACTCAGGAGATAATACGACAGGTGGTGCCGCAGGTCTTGATACTGTCTTACTTCGGCATTTAGTCAAAAAAAATATAGGGAATAAGAAAGTTTTAGTAGCAGCAATTTATGATGAAGCTTCCTACAATAAACTGAGTTCATACGAAATAGGAAATGAAGTTTCTATTGAAGTTGGAGCCAATTTTGACGAAAATAGCGCGCCAGTCAAGTTGACCGGAACGCTGAAAGCAAAAGGAGAGCTATTAGGTTATCAAACTTCTAAAAACGATGTAATTGGAAATGTTTGTACTATCGATGTGGGAAATATTGATATTGTTGTAGCCAATCATGGGGACTCTTTTACTACGATTAATCATTTTAAAAAAGCCGGTTTAGAAATTCAAGAGTACGATGTAATTATTGTAAAACAAGGTTATTTATTTGATGAATTAAGTGAAATAGCTGCTTTGGAAATTTTAGCACTTACCCCTGGAGCAACCTATCAATTGGTGGAGGAATTAGAATTCCATCACTTGATCAGACCGATGTACCCGCTTGATAAGTAAATAATAGCAGACCGATTTAAGATGTATTCCCATTTTATAGGTGGAGGAAGATAAATGAAGGTTTTTGTTGGATCTTTTTATCATGAAGCAACAACGTTTAATCCATTTTTAACGGAGATAAAAGATTTTACTTTTTTAGAAGGAGATAAATCGTTAGAACGGTTTGCGAGTACAGAATTATTCAGAAATGAAGAAATTGAAATAATTCCTAGTATCTATGCAACAGCTATTTCTTCAGGGATATTATCGGAAAAGACATACCGCTTTTTTGCAGATAAAATGATAACTAAATTAAAAGAAGCAATAGATATAGACGGAATTTGGTTACATTTGCATGGATCCATGGAGGTCGAAAATATCGGTTCAGGTGAACTTGCCTTATTAAAAGAAATACGAGAAATTTGTGGATATGATATTCCCATCTCATTAACATTAGATTTTCATGCAAACTTAAAAGATGAATTTCATCAGTATGTAAATATTGTTCGTTCTTATCGCACCGTTCCACATATTGATCAAGCAGAGACAGAACAAATTACCGCAAAGTTATTAATTGAATGTATGAAGAATAAAACAAAGATTAACCCATCCTTTATAAGAGTGCCTATTATTTTACCTGGGGAAAAGGCTATGGGAAATGCAGATCCGTTAAAATCTATTTTTCAAAAGTTAGAAGAGATTGAACAAATAGAGGGAATTATCAGTGCTAACTATTTTAATGGACATGCTTGGAATGATACGGTAAATACTTCTGCATCTGTACTTGTTGTTCCAAAATCTGAATCATATGAATGTTTGGCAGAAGAGTGGACAAAAAAATTAGCTGATTACGTATTTAGTCGTCGACATGAATTTACATATAATGTAACTGTATTAGAAGCTCGGGAAGCAATTGATCAAGCGCTGTCGAAAAAGAGAAAGCCTGTTTTTATAGCAGATTCCGGTGATAATACAACCGGTGGGGCCCCAGGAATTAATACCTTACTTTTGAAAATGTTTAAGGAACGAGAACTTGGTAACAAAAGAGTTTTGATTTCTGCTATTTTTGATAAGTATTCTTTTGAAAAAATAAATGCTTACCAAGTTGGTGACTTCATTACCGAAAATGTGGGCGTTGGACACGATGAAAATAGTACTCCCGTCCCACTAAAAGGAAAACTGATTGCCAAGGGTGATTTATTGGGCTTTATGAGTTCCGCAAATGATAAAGTAGGAGAGGTTTGTGTCGTTTCTATTGGAAATATTGATGTAGTGGTTGCAAATCGGGGTGACTCATTTACTACTTTAAACCATTTTAAACGAGCAGGAATTACTATTGAGGATTATGATATTATTGCTGTAAAACAAGGGTATTTATTTGATGAATTAAGTGCAGTTTCCGAAGGCGAGATTTTGGCACTTACCCCTGGTGCAACTGATCAAAGATTAGAAAAATTGGAGTTCCATCATATAATTCGACCAATGTTCCCGATTGATAATATATGATTTTTTATCGAGAGTTTAAACCGCCAACCATTAATCTTATAGTGCGAGTTCAAAAGTTTAAATAGCGTTACTTAAAGTAATTTTAAACACAGCTTTACATCTAAAGAAACTTTCCAGGTTTTAAGCTATTGAAAGCAACTGTTGATCGGCAAGGTATTAAGGAGAGCTATGTATACTCGCTTTATTAAAAAATGGTCAGTAATTTCAACGTTATAGTTCCTTCTTAATACCTTGCACATTCCTTCTAAATCGTATATTATGGAAATAACAACGTTGTTATTTTTAAAAACATTAAAAATGAGAACGCTAACGATGAAAGATTATTTTGATTTCTAAAGATAATTATTATATGGAAAAGGATGGATCTGAATGGAAAGTTTACAACCAGTAATTGAATTATTGCAAGCGGGGAAAACAGCATCGAATTCAGTTGATGTAAAGGTATATGAGAAATCTTTTAAAGAACACGAAGGTGTTCGTTTACTCATGGTTAAAACAAGTGGAGTTAAATATATTTTAGCTACAGGAAGTGGCGCTTTATACAATGATTTACAAGGAGAAGCGATCGGTGAAAATGGGAAAGCTTGTGCGTTAACGCATGAAAACCGTCTTGTTTTAAATAAGTATTTTGCCTATACGGCACCGCAAGCATTTGGAACAAGGGTTGCAACAATTGGACTAGGAGATCGACTCGGACTTGCTTCTCCGGGGCATATTGAAACAGTAAGAGGTCATAAAGTGAAACCAATCCTAGCTCAGCAAAGTATTCGTGAATTGACGCTGACAAATAGAACGATGGAAGATTTAATTGATGCAGCAGCATTCGCTGTGTTCCAAGAAGGATACGAAGATGGTTACGGAGCAGACGGTGACCATATTAAAGAGGAAAGTGATATTCGAAAAGCGTTGGATCTTGGGTTCTCTATGTTAACGTTAGATTGTTCTGATTATATTCCTACTGGGATTGACAGCAAATCTTTAGAAGAAGTCCGTGTTGATTATGAAAAACTTCCTCAAGATGTTCAACATTATTATAATGAGAAATATTTGGATAAAACATTTGATGTAAATGGATTAGCTATTTCATTTGACGAAGAGACGCTTGTAAAATACGTGTTAGAATATAATGAAGCAATTAAATATATGGTTCACGTCTATAACGAGTACATTAATAAATTAGATCGTGATTTTGACTTTGAAATTTCTATTGATGAGACAGAAACGATTACATCACCTATGGCTCACTTCTTTGTTGCAAATGAGTTAACGTCTAAAGGAGTAAAAGTTACGAGTCTTGCACCACGTTTTTGCGGA
The DNA here is from genome assembly GCF_037071985.1 of Pseudogracilibacillus sp. SE30717A. NCBI lineage: Bacteria > Bacillati > Bacillota > Bacilli > Caryophanales > Bacillaceae > Pseudogracilibacillus > Pseudogracilibacillus sp. SE30717A. The sequence goes on from NZ_JAXHDF010000003.1 coordinate 177,830, forward strand.
GAGTTTCAAAAAGGAATTGATTACATTGGGGACGTAAATCAATTTGAGAAAGAGTTAAGTGAACATGCACTGATCGCTGAGTACTTTAGCTACAAATTAAGTATCCATTCAGGAAGTGATAAATTTAAAGTGTTCCCAATTATTGCGAAGTATACGAAAGGGGTTCTTCACGTTAAAACTGCTGGTACAAACTGGCTGGAAGCAGTTCGTGTAATCGCGCAATCGAACCCTGAACTCTATAGCAGAATGCATCAGTTTGCTTTAGATAATTTTGAAGAAACATTAAAATATTATCACGTTACTCCTGATCTTGATAGCATTGATGCGCTTGAAGATGTCGAGGATAAAGATTTACCAAATTATATGAACGATGATGCAGCTCGCCAATTGCTTCATGTAACATATGGACTAATTTTAAGTGCGAAAGATGAAGATGGTAACTTTGTCTTTAAAGACGAATTTTTCAAAACACTTGATGAGCATGAAGATGAATACACCAATGCTCTTGTTAAACATATCGGAAAACATTTAGAAACATTAGGGATGTAATGTTGCGTCCACTGCAGGTGAGGGCTAGCTTTAAGTCCTTGCCTGTAAACTTTTATAAACGATCAAATAATCACCTAACCTTATTAGGTGTGGAAATGTTATAAGAAGTAGTTTGAATAGTTGATAATTGTGTCACTACTCCTAAAACTTTTTAGAAATGCTATAAATTGGTGGTAGTCGTCTCATAACCTTGGAAATAGCATGTAGAAGCAATTAATCATTCAGCATCTTCACTTCATTTGCTGCTATATAAGACAACTTTCCCCATCGAATTTAGTCATATATTTATTTGATGACCCATTAGTATGTTAAAATAAGCAGGGGTGATAGGATAGCAATAGGTAACTGGAAAGGAAGCTGTCCGGTGGAACTATTTATCATATTAAAAAACATTATATTACCAATCTTTGTTATTATGGCAATTGGGTATTTCATTCAGAAGAAATTTCATCTAAACATCGCAACATTAGCAAAATTAAATATATATTTTCTTGTTCCTGGATTTATCTTTGCTAAGTTGTATAGTACAACGTTTTCGGCGGGTCTATTTTTAAATATATTGCTTTTTTTCATTTTATATGTAGTTATTTTATATTTTATTTCACAATTCATTGGAAAATTGGTTGGACTTGAAAAAGGAAAAAAGACTACATTTACAAACAGTGTGATGTTTTTTAATTCTGGAAATTATGGGGTGCCTGTAAATGATCTAGTATTTCGCGGTGATCCGTTAGGGATGTCGATTCAAGTGATCATGTTAACCTTGCAAAACATTTTCCTATTTTCGTATGGGATCTTTTCTTTACAGGCGGTGCATACCGGAAAATTAAAAGCATTGCTCAGTTATTTTAAAATGCCGATGCTTTATGCAATGTTATTCGGTATTTCGTTAAATATGTTAAATATTGCTGTCCCATCTTTTATTTTAATTCCAGCAAATTATATTGCTGATGCGATGATTTCTCTTGCGCTCTTTACACTCGGTGCACAAGTTGCAACTATTCGGTTCACGTCTGGGCTTGGTCACGTATATTATAGCTTAGTACTACGATTATTAGTTGGTCCCGCGATTGCATTAGCGATCATTTATACGTTTAGGGTCGAAGGTATTGTAGCACAGTCTTTATTTATTGCTTCTGCTATGCCGACTTCGGTTAATAGTGCAGTAATCGCGGAAGAATATAATAATCATCCAGAGTTTGCCGCACAGATCGTCTTGTTCTCTACACTTTTTAGTGCTATTACGGTGACGGTTGTTATTTATTTATCGAGACTATTATTTGGGTGAATTTTTAACAGAGTTGAAGAGCAATAATTCGGTGTTATGAGAAGAAGGAATGATCAGTGAAAAAAGCATGTGTAAAAGGTGATTTGATGCATGAAAAAAAGGGCAAATATACATGATAGTATAAACCGTTAGTTAACTTTTCAATAATTTCTTTACTACACTTCTTGTCCACATTTTATAAACTGTGAATAAGAAAAAGTGTTACGATATATTACTTTTGCTTAATAGGGAAAGGAAGGATAGAAATATGAATGATTTAGTTAGAGAAAAAAACCGTCGTCTTGGTGATAATTTAAGGGAAATGGGTCGTGTACTAGTTGCTTTTTCAGGTGGTGTAGATAGTGCGCTTGTATTAAAACGTGCACAGGAGGAATTAGGCGATAATGTACTTGCTGTTGTTGTAAAATCGGAACTGTTTCGTGAAGAAGAATTTGACGGCGCAGTTAGGCTTGCCGAAAAAATGGGTGTCCGTGTACTTGAAACGGAGATCAAAGAGTTGAACCATCCACTGATTGTTGCAAATAATCCGGATAGTTGGTACCACAGTAAAAAAATGCTTTATTCTCATTTAAAAGAAGTGGCAAAAGAGTTGGATTACCCTTATGTACTTGATGGAATGATTATGGATGACATGGATGACTTTCGACCTGGACTGCGGGCTAGAACGGAAGAAGGCGCTCGTAGTGTGTTACAGGAAGCAGGAATTTACAAAAATGAAGTTCGTGAAATTTCTAAAGCAATAGGGGTTCCTGTCTGGAATAAACCTGCCTCATGCAGCTTGGCTTCACGTATACCGTATGGTACACCATTAAGTAAAGAAAAAATTGAGCAAGTAAATCGGGCTGAAATTTTTATTACTGAACTTGGCATTTCCCACGTACGTGTTCGTCACCACGGGGACGTTGCTCGTATTGAAGTAAATCGTGATGATATGATTAAACTTTTGGAATACCATGAACAAATTCATAAGGCGTTGATGGAGCTTGGTTTTTCTTATGTGTCCATGGATTTGCTTGGCTACCGTACAGGGAGCATGAACGAAGTATTGGCTGAATCAACGAAAGAAGTACATTTAGAAGCAGTAAAATAAGTAGTTGAGGCTGGGACATTAATAAAACTAGCAACAGAAAAGGCGGACAATATGTTGTTCAGCGTAGGAAATATACGTAGACTCCTACGGGAATAGCACGAGTCCGAAGATCCCTGTTGCGACTCGAAAACGAGGAGCTACAGAAGCTGAGGCCGTGCCCGAGGAAAGCGAAGTATATTTCCGAAGCTATCATACCTCCAGTATCATTCGTCTTTTCTATAATAAAAAATACTTATGTCCCAACCTCAGGTTTTTACATAAGAGAGGATGTCAAACCGATTATGAAAACATTTATTACAGATGATTTTTTACTATACAATGAAACAGCAAAAGAATTATATCATAATACAGCAAAAGATTTGCCGATTATTGACTATCATAACCATTTAAAACAAGATGAGATTTTACAAGATAAAAAGTTTGATGATATTGCCGATATATGGCTTGGCGGAGACCATTATAAATGGCGAGCAATGCGTGCAAATGGCATACATGAAGATTACATAACTGGAAATAAGAGTGGCTATGAAAAATTTATGAAGTGGGCGGAAACGGTACCAAACACTTTTGGAAATCCACTTTATCACTGGACTCATCTTGAATTACTTCGTTATTTTGATATCGATGAATTATTGGATGAAAAGTCTGCGCCAGCAATATGGGAAGAGACAAATCGTAAATTGCAAACTCCAGAATTATCTGTTCGTTCATTGTTGAAAAAGGATAAGGTGGAGTTTGTGGGAACGACGGATGATCCGACCGATAGTTTGGAACATCATATTGCACTCAAAGAAGAAGGATTTGATATAACGGTATCTCCTTCCTTCCGTCCAGATAAAGGTTTGTTTATTGAACGGGAAGAGTTCTTACCTTGGGTGGAAAAGTTGGGAGAAGTGACGGATTCTTCAATTGAAAATTATGATGCATTTTTAACTGCTTTCGAAAAACGAGTAAACTATTTTGATGAGCATGGATGTAAAAGTTCGGACCACGGTCTTGATGTGTTTTTTTATAAAGAAGCAAGAAAAGAAGAAGTTGAAAAAATCTTTACTAAACGACTGAATGGTGAACCGTTATCTGAAGTAGAAATAGAAAAGTTTAAAACTTATACATTGCTATTTCTCGGTGAATTATATGCTGAAAAAGGATGGGCAATGCAACTGCATTTAGGAGCGATTCGTAACAATAATAAACGGATGTTTAAATTGCTTGGACCGGATACTGGATTTGATTCGATTGGCGACTTACTAATCGCAGATAAATTGAGCAATTTCTTAGGAGCATTATCCGAAAATGACAAACTGCCGAAAACAATTCTTTATAGTCTAAATGCAAAAGATTATGATGTATTAGCTTCAATGGCAGGAAATTTCCAAAGTGATGAAGTGCCAGGTAAAGTGCAATTCGGTACTGCTTGGTGGTTCAATGACACGATTGATGGTATGGAAGATCAGATGAAAACTCTTGCAAATATTGGGCTAATCAGTAACTTTATTGGGATGCTGACAGACTCCAGAAGTTTTCTATCTTTTACAAGACATGAGTACTTCAGAAGAATTTTGTGTAATTTACTAGGAACATGGGTTGAAGAACATAAAGTGCCAAAAGATATGGAACTTTTAGAAAAATATGTCCGAAATATTTGCTATGAAAATGCAAAACGGTATTTTAGTATTTAGGGAAGGATAAACTTTCCTACTAACAACTGATCAATGTTTAAATCAATGCCAGTTTTTCTACGATTAAATTATTAGGCGAGAGAGGGAACCACAATGTCAAAACAACAAATTGGTGTAATTGGTCTTGCAGTAATGGGGAAAAATTTAGCAATGAATATCGAATCGAGAGGCTACTCAGTTTCGGTATATAATCGTACAGCGTCACGTACGGAAGAGTTTTTAAAGAATGAAGCAAAAGATCGAAATTTTGTCGGTGCGTATAGTATTGAAGAATTTGTTGAGTCGCTTGAAAAACCTCGGAAAATTTTATTAATGGTTCAGGCAGGTGCGGCCACAGATGCGACAATTGCATCTTTACAGCCTTATCTGGATAAAGGAGATATTTTAATTGACGGTGGAAACACATTGTTCACAGATACGATCCGTCGTAACGAAGCTTTATCAGAAGCAGGAATCCATTTTATCGGAACAGGAGTTTCGGGAGGAGAAGAAGGTGCATTAAATGGACCTTCCATCATGCCGGGCGGTCAAAAAGAGGCATATGATTTAGTAGAACCGATTTTTAATGCGATTGCAGCAAAAGTCGACGGGGAACCTTGCAGTACGTATATCGGGCCAAGTGGTGCTGGCCATTATGTGAAAATGGTGCACAATGGAATTGAATATGGGGATATGCAATTGATTGCAGAAGCATATTCTATTTTAAAGCATGGACTCGATTTAGATGCGAATGAAATGCATAACGTATTTACAGACTGGAATAAAGGAGAACTTGACAGCTATTTAATAGAAATTACTGCTGATATATTTACAAAAATAGATGAAGAAACTGGTCAGCCGTTAGTAGAAGTGATTTTAGATAAAGCTGGTCAAAAAGGTACTGGTAAGTGGACAAGTATTAATGCGCTTGACTTAGGCGTACCACTTCCATTAATCACGGAATCTGTATTTGCTCGTTGTATTTCAGCACTGAAAGATGAGCGAGTAAAAGCGAGTAAAATGTTAAGTGGTCCAGAGCATGTACCATTTGAAGGAGATAAAAAAGAATTCATTGAAGTGATTCGAAAAGCATTGTATATGAGTAAAATATGTTCATATGCACAAGGATTTGCTCAAATGCGTGCTCAATCTGAAGAAAATGACTGGAAATTACAATATGGTGAAATCGCGATGATTTGGCGTGGTGGTTGTATTATTCGAGCGCAATTTTTACAAAAAATTAAAGATGCATACGATCGAGAAGCTGATTTGCCGAACTTATTACTAGATCCTTATTTTAAAGGAATTGTTGAGGAGTACCAATATGCACTACGTGACGTTGTTTCTGTTGCAATGAAGCATGGCATTGCGGTTCCAGCATTTGCTAGTGCTATCTCTTATTATGACAGTTATCGGACAGCGGACTTGTCTGCAAATTTAATTCAGGCACAGCGTGACTATTTCGGCGCTCATACGTACGAACGCAAGGATAAAGAAGGCGTCTTCCATACGAACTGGTTTTAAAAAATAAGAAGAACTCCCTGTTGATGGGGAGTTCTCCTACTAGATAGGGAGGTGTCCTATAATGAAGGTTCTTTATTTAGATTGTTTTTCTGGAATCAGTGGTGATATGACTATCGGTGCATTACTTGATGCTGGTGGTGATTTTGATCATTTGAAAAAAGAATTACAGAAACTTGGGATGGAAGATGAATATGAACTGAAGTTAGACAAAGTAAATAAAAATGGAATTACAAGCAGTAAGTTTGATGTTATCTTGAAAGAAAGTGCAAATGGTCATGAGGAACATGCACATCCGCCTCATAAACATGATCACGATCATGGGCACGCACATGATCATGGACACGCTCACGAGGAGCATTTGCATGAACACCATCATGGTCATAGTCATGGTGATCATTCACACGCTCATTCTCATGATCACGACCACCGTGCGTACAAAGATATTGTTAAAATGATACAAGAAGCTGAGTTTTCCAGCAACATTGAAAAAATAGCACTTGATATTTTTAAGATAATAGGTGAAGCAGAAGGCCATATTCACGGCATGCCATTGGAAGATGTACAATTTCATGAAGTTGGCGCAGTCGACTCGATCATCGATATTATTGGGACTGCAATTTTAATTGATCAGCTTGGGATAGAAAGGGTCATTTCATCTCCGGTACCAACTGGATCAGGGAAAATTCATATTGATCATGGGATTTACCCGGTTCCTGCTCCTGCAACGCTTGAAGTGTTAAAAGGAATCCCAATAGCAAAAAGTGAATTAAAAGCGGAACTTACTACCCCAACTGGAGCTGCAATTGTAGCGGTATTAACGAGTGAATTTGGCACATTGCCGGCAATGACCATTACATCAATCGGTTATGGTGCTGGAACAAAAACGTTTCCTAACCATCCAAATGTCCTTCGTGCCGTCATTGGCGAAATTGACTGATTGATAAATGATAGAACGTAACGTGAGAGATGACTTTAATAAACTACTGCCTAGAATGAGGTTTGTGAATTAAATAAGGTTTCTAATGTTTTATCATAAGAATCTCAAGTTAACGAAATGCACATATATGTCACAAAAATACTAAAGATGGGAGTGAATGTGAATTGAGTATTTTAGAAGAGTTATTAAAGGATATCCCGATCCCAAAAACGGCGAAAGTAAAGCAGAATTTTGATCCAACACATATTGAAGACTTTGGAGCGGTATTAGAGAAGGAACTCAATCAGGAAAAAATTAAGGCAACAGTGAAACCGGGGATGGAGATCGCCATTGCTGTTGGCAGCCGAGGAGTAGATAAGCTCGTTGAAAAGACGGCTGTGACAGTTAAATTTTTGCAGGAGTTAGGTGCAAAGCCATTTATCGTTCCAAGCATGGGGAGTCATGGCGGTGCAACGGCAGAAGGCCAGCGTGCTGTTCTTGAACATTTAGGTGTGACTGAAGAAGCGGTTAATGCAGAAATTCGTTCGTCAATGGAAGTAATAAAACTTGGAGAACTACCAAATGGACTCCCTGTATATATTGACAAAATCGCCTCTGAAGCAGATGGGATCGTTGTATTAAACCGAGTAAAACCACATACTGCATTTCGTGGTCCAGTTGAAAGCGGGATTATGAAGATGATCAGTATCGGACTTGGTAAACAAAAAGGGGCGGAAGCATGCCATCAGCTTGGGTTTAAGTATATGGCTGAACATGTACCGGCAATGGCAAAAATGACGATCGAAAAAATGCCAATTTTATTTGCGGTTGCGACAGTAGAAAATGCATTTGATAAAGTGGCTAAAGTTGCTGTCATGACACCTGATGAAATTGAGGAAAAAGAAATTGAACTTCAGAAGTTAGCGAAAAGTTTGCTTCCAAAATTGTTTTTTGATCAAATCGATGTTCTTATCATTGATGAAATCGGGAAAAATATTAGCGGGGATGGAATGGATCCAAATATTACTGGGCGTTATCCGACACCATATGCTCATGGTGGTCCGAACGTAACGAAAATGGCAGTCCTTGATTTAACAAAAGAAACAGAAGGGAACGCAAACGGAGTAGGAACGGCGGACTTTACGACTCAGCGTCTCGTTGACAAAATGGATAGGGAAGTAACCTATGCGAACGGTCTGACTTCAACAGTTGTTGCACCGACAAAAATTGCAACCACTTTGTTAAATGATAAGTTATGTTTACAAGCAGCAATTAAGACATGTAATATTTTAGATTTTACAAAGGTAAACTATGTCCGTATTAAAAATACACTTGAAATTAGTGAAATTGAAGTATCAGAAAATCTATTGGAACATGTGAAAGAGCATCCGAATTTGGAATTAATTTCTGATCCAGATGAAATTGAATTTGATAAGCATGGAAATTTTGCAAAATAGAAGGGGACAGAAGAAATGAGTAAATTATTTGATTTAACTGGAAAAGTTGCTGTAGCAGTCGGTGGAAATAGTGTGCTCGGCAGCTCGATTGCAAAGGGCTTTGCAGAACATGGGGCGAAAATTGCGATACTTGGGCGTAATATGGAAAAAGCAGAAGAAGTAGCTCAGGAAATTAATGAAAATGGTGGAGAGGCAAAAGCATTCCAAGGGGATGTGAGTGAGCTTGAGACAATTGAAAATGCTGCAAAAGAAATTGAAGCTTGGGCAGGTGGTTGGGATATTTTACTTAATGCACCTGGAATGAATAGTTCAACTCCATTTTTTGAGCTTACACAAGAAGAATGGGACAATATTATGGATGTAAACTTGAAAGGTCTTGTGTTTACGACACAGATTTTTGCTGAAAAGATGATTGAGCACGAAAGAAAAGGGAGCATTATTAATATTTCATCGGTATCTTCGACGACACCACTTTCACGTGTATTTACGTATTCAGCTTCAAAAGCAGGTGTTAACAGTGTAACCCAATTTTTAGCCAGAGAATTTGCGCCAAATGGTATTCGTGTAAATGCTATCATTCCTGGATTTTTCCCGGCTGAACAAAACCGTAAAATTTTAAGTGAAGAACGAATTGCTTCTATTATGGGCCATACGCCGATGAATCGTTTCGGTAAACCAGAAGAACTGCAAGGTGCAGCTGTTTACTTAGCGTCTGATAAAGCATCTGGATTTGTTACAGGTACATTTATACGTGTTGACGGTGGTTTTGGAAACATGACCATCTAAAGAATACTTTTTTGAGAGTTGAAAATTGTTGATTTAGTCTTTTCCTAAGGGTTTAAGAAAAATGACGATTAACCCATGAGGTTGGGAAATAAATAAAACTAGCAACTGAAAGGACGAACAATATGTTAGTTAAGCGAAGTATATTTTCGAAGCTATCATCGTTCGTCTTTTCTTTGATAAAAATATTTTTCCCTTGGCCTTCTAAACTAAAATTGATACAGAAGGTGCTACGCTCCCATCCAATTGAAAATGTAGTTTTATCGTGAAGTAACATACATGCTAAAAATGCAATCCTATTCATCGATTTTCAACACAGACAATCTATTCAAGTATTTCATAGTAAAGGAAGATTACGATGGGAAGAGAACTAGTCATCGGACTTGATCTAGGAACAACGAGTGTCAAAGCGGTCCTATTTAATTTAGCAGGTGATGTCGTTAATGAAGAGGAACGGATGATATCATCTAATTATCCACAGCCTGGTTGGGTAGAACAAGACCCGTTTGAAATTGAACGTGGCGCTGTAAAAGTGTTAAAAAATATTCTATCTAGCGCAAAAATTTCACCTGGTGAATTGCTTGCAGTAGGAATCTCTTGCGCAATGCATTCAATTATCTGCGTAGATGACAATATGGAAGCCATATCCCCAATGCTTATTTGGGCAGATGGGAGAGCAAGCAATCAGGCGGAGGAACTTCGTACTTCAGATGAAAAAAACATTCACGCAAGAACGGGAACGCCAATTCATCCGATGTCACCATTTACAAAGTTATTATGGATGAAAGAAACAGCGTATGAGCCGTATAAAAAAGCAACTTATTTCATGTCAATGAAAGAATTTTTAATAGAGAAGTGGTTCGGTAAACGCATTGTGGATTTTGCGATGGCTTCGGCGACTGGAATGCTGAATTTGAAAACATTGGACTGGGATGAAGAGACACTCTCGCTTACCGGAGTGACGAAAGACCAGCTTTCTACGATTGTATCACCGACTGAAATGTTAACAGAGATGGATCCAATCATTCAAAAAGAAATAGGTTTTACGGAGGAGGTTCCCTTTGTTATCGGTTCCGCAGATGGACAATTGGCAAATCTCGGTAGTGGTGCTATATCTCCGGGAGAAGTTGCTATTTCAGCTGGTACGAGTGGAGCAATTCGTCAATTTGTTCAAGGGACACCAATTGATTCAAATCAAGAAACATTCACATACGCTTTTTCTGAAGAATTATCTATTGTCGGAGGTCCGACGAATAATGGCGGAATCGCCCTTCAATGGGTTAAAGACTTGCTCGAATTTGAAGGAAGCCATGATGAATTATTAGCTGGGGCAGAAAAAATTTCACCAGGAGCTGAGGGGATATTTTTCCATCCTTATGTGAATGGAGAACGTGCTCCTCTATGGAACCAGCGGGCGAAAGGAAACTTTTTTGGTCTCACGATGGTGCATAAAAAAGAACATCTTGTTCGAAGCGTGCTAGAAGGCATCACGTTTAATATATATCAAATTGGTCAAACACTTGAATCGTTAGCAGGGAAGCCAACTAAAATTAGTGTGAACGGTGGATTGACTCGTTCTCCTTTATGGGTTCAGATTTTAGCAGATGTGTTTGGACAATCAGTTTATGTTTCTGACACACATCATAATGCTGCATGGGGAGCAGCCTGGACAGCATTAGTTGCAATCCAAAAAGTTGACTCTTTTGAAGAAATCAAGCAAAATTTGCCTAAAGAACAAGTGATTGAACCAAATATGAAAAATCATGCTATATACAAAGAGATTTATAAGAAATATGAAGCGATCGGAAATGATTTGGCAAAATATTTTACTGAATGAGTAAAGGCGGGACGATGATGGAAGATATTTTAAAGCAAGTTCAACGAGGCGAATTAACGATTGAACAAGCGAAAGAAAAACTTGCGACGTATGAAAATTTAGGTTTTGCTAAAGTAGACCATCATCGTGAACAACGGACTGGATTCCCTGAAGTCATTTATGGGGAAGGAAAAACGGCCGAGCAGATTGTTCGAATCATGGAAGCAATCAAAGCTAAAGACAATAATGTCCTCATTACTCGGATAGATAAAGAAAAAGCGGAAGCGATCTTAGAGAAGCATCCAGAATTTATTTATGATGAGACAAGCCGACTAGTATTTTATAAAAAAGAAAAACAGCCAGTGCCGACAGGAAGCTATATTGCTGTTCTTTGTGCGGGTACCTCCGATTTGCCAGTTGCCGAAGAAGCTGCAATCACTGCAGAGGTAATGGGAAGTGAAGTACGGAGATTTTATGATGTAGGAGTTGCTGGTATTCATCGTTTATTTGATCAAATGGATGAGATTAAACAAGCGAATGTTTCCATCGTTGTTGCCGGGATGGAAGGCGCGTTGCCAAGTGTTGTGGGAGGACTTGTTGCACACCCGGTAATTGCGGTTCCAACAAGTATTGGTTATGGTGCAAGTTTTCAAGGTCTATCCGCTTTATTAACGATGCTTAATTCCTGCGCCTCAGGAATAAGTGTCGTAAATATCGACAATGGATTTGGTGGAGCATATAGCGCTGTATTAATTGATAAACTTGCCCGCCGATAGCAAGTCATATAGAGGTTGAACTGGCTTATATTTTGCTAAAAACGTTATACTAGTATATTATTTCCCGTATTTAGATAAATCAACTTTTTGATTTGCTGTCTTCTTTTTTATTGAAGAAAGTATGTTGATTATGTTTAACTCGCTTAGGGTCACAAGTATTTCATGTGTTAAAAGAACGGATCGAATACAGAATCATTAGTGGAAGGAGTTAACTTGAATGAATAATCATTTGCCGCCAGATGAAGAACATATTGATACTAATATGGTTAAATTGGAAGTTAATTTGGATGATATTTCTGGAGAGGTGCTCGGATATGTGATGGATTTATTGTTTGAGGCGGGCGCTAATGATGTGTATTATACTCCTATTTACATGAAAAAAAATCGACCGGGAATTTTACTTCAACTACTTTGTTCGCAAAATGTACTAGAAAAAATGAAGAGGATTCTTTTTACAGAAACAACAACGTTAGGAGTCCGTTATTATCCATTAACCGTTCATAGAATGGAACGAACCTATACAAAAATTAATACAGAATGGGGAAAAGTTACTGTAAAGCTCGGCTTACTTCATGGAAAGGTCGTTCAACGCTCACCAGAATATGAAGACTGTAAATCTCTCGCCGAAAAACATCAAATTCCACTCAAAACAATTTTTCAAGCTGTTTGGAAAGCAATGGAACATAAAGATTCTTGAATAGCTTAAAGCTTATAGTTTCACAAATAGGCTTAGGAATTATATACGGTTTTTCTCTATCATTGATATGGGAAAGTTGTATTACACGGTATGGTAATCACTGTCATACTGGCGTTTGAACATTTTCCTATCTAGATTACCAAAAGTTGCAGGCAAGCTTTTAAATAGCTTGCCTTTTTTGATACCATCTTTATCCTTCATTTACGTCTCTTTTCTACTCATTTTTCACAAATTAACCAATATGTTTAAAAAATTAAACAATTATCTTAAAATATTAAATTTTAAAAGTAAGCGATTTCAATTATGATTAAAAATAGAGAAGGAGGAGAAATGATGGATTCACCACAACAAGTAAGAAATATGCAAACTAAAAAAAAGTTTAACAGTGAAAAATGGATTCCGTATTTATTCACGTTGCCCTCATTTCTAATTATTGCAGCTTTTTTATTTTATCCGATTGGAACTGTTTTTTATTATAGTTTCCAGCATTATGATATTTCCGCCCCTTTTTATAACCGTTTTGCTGGCTTCGAAAATTTTGTAACCATTTTCACAGAAGATAAAATGTTCTTGCGAAGTCTTTGGACCAGTGTGAAATGGGTCGTATCTGAAGTTGGCTTACAATTAGTTTTTGGAATGATTTTTGCATTACTATTAAATCAAACATTTAAATTAAGGGGTTTAGTGAGAGCGCTTGCTTTTATTCCTTGGGCCATTTCAGGAGTGTTGGCATCCGTCATGTGGTCGTTAATGTATAACGAGCATATGGGAGTGTTTAATGACTTGCTGATGAAGTTAGGTATTATTAGTGAACCGAAAGCGTTTTTAGCAGGTACGACCAGTGCTTTTATTGCTGTTATTATCGCTGAATTATGGAGAGGGATTCCTTTCTTTGCGATTACATTGCTAGCTTCTCTACAAAGTATTCCAGAAGAGTTATACGAAGCTGCCGATGTCGATGGTGCAGGGAAATGGCGTCAATTTATCGCAATTACATTACCCCACCTAAAAAATACGATTATATTAACAACGTTGTTACGTGTCGTTTGGGAATTTAATAACGTTGATTTGATCTTTAACCTAACAGGTGGTGGACCAGCGAATTCCACAACGACCTTAACGATGTATATTGTAAACTTAGCCGTTCATGGCAGTGACTTTGGATATGGCGCAGCTTTAACTGTCATCTCATTTGGAATTTTGTTTATCTTTGCAATGACTTACTTATTAATAACTCGTTATCAAAGGGAGGATTAATTACTAAATGATTAAAATGAATCGAAAAAAAGATAAAATCATGTTTCTCTACCTTCCTCTTACTTTAATGATTACTTGGACGATATTTCCTATTTATTGGACGATTAATACGGCTTTTAAACAAGAAGGGGATATTGTGAAACGACCGCTTGAATATATCCCTTCTGCACCGACGATTGAGAACTTTGTCGTTGCATGGAAAAATGTAGGATTTGCTACTTTTTTTAAAAATAGTTTAATCATTGGTTTCTTTACTGTTCTTATTGTCATTATTTTGTCTACTTTATCTGGCTATGCGTTAAGTAGATATAATTTTAAGGGAAAACGTTTCTTTTTATTAATGTTATTAAGCACACAATTTATTCCGAGAGCAATGTTAGTTATTCCGTTATTTATCATCTTTAAAAATCTTGGATTAATAAGTCATCCGTTATCTCTCATCATTACATATACGGCGGTTGAGATACCCTTTACAACTGTATTAATGAGTGGATTTATTGGAAATATACCGAAAGAATTAGAAGAAGCAGCTGCCATTGATGGATGTTCAAAGCTTCAAGCATTGCGGCATGTTATCTTACCATTATTACTGCCGGGAATAGTCGCTTGTGGGATCTTCACTTTTATCTATACATGGAATGAATTCTTACTTGCGTTAATGCTCACGAATCAACAAGCGAAATTTACACTGCCGGTTGGATTAAGTTTTATGATGAGTGAATTTAACGTCAATTACGGCGCTTTGGCTGCGGGTAGTGTGATTGCTTTAGTACCAGCAATACTTTTATTTGCTTATGCTCAGAAACATTTGGTTAGCGGAATGGGTGGGGCAATTAAAGGATAGATGCCGGCCTTTAAACAGTGGTTTTAATTATTTTAAATAGATTTACTAGAGATTGAGGGAGGAAGAAGAGAATGTCAAAAAAATTATTACGTGTTGGACTATTACTTATGTTGATGCTTGGCGGTATTCTAGCTGCTTGTGGTGGTGGAAACGACGACACATCTACTAGTAATAAAGACGAGAGTTCAGGAGATGGTAATGCAAAGATTACCTTTTGGGATGAAAACGCAGGACCTCAACGGACACCGATTTGGGAAGAACTTATAGAGAGATTTGAAGAAGAAAACCCGAATATAAAAGTAGAATATGTTGGTTTACCGAAAGACTCCGCAAAATCAAAATTGGATACATCTATTGCAGCGGACGATATGCCTGACGTTGCATCCGTACAAACGAGTTGGTTGCCAGAGTTCGCTATTCGTGAAGCATTACTTCCACTTGATGATTATTTAGCGGATTCTACGTTAAAAGATCTGATTAATACGGGCGCTATCGAGTTTAACAAAGATATCGTTCAAGATGGTGGTCTTTATGGGATTCCATACACACAAAACTTAGATATTATTTGGATTCGTTCAGATTGGTTTGAAGAAGAAGGAGTAAAAGTACCAGAAACTTGGGATGACTTTTTTGCAGCAGCTAATGATATGACGACAGATGATCGTTATGGTTATACGATTCGTGGTGGAGCAGGTGGATCTTTTCAATTGCAACGTTTAATGTTCGCTTATTCAGGATTTGAAGACTACTTTGATGCAGATGGAAACGCTGTAATTAATGATCCGGAAAACGTGGAGTTTTTAGAAACATATTTTGATTTATATAAAACGGCTACTCCTGAAAGTGATATAACGAACGATTATAAAGAAATGATCGCTGGATTTGATACTGGTGTTGTAGCAATGGTTCATCACAATATTGGATCATTTGGAGAGCATAATAAAGCACTTGAATCCGATCAGTTCGAAGCAATTCCACTTCCAAAAACAGCTGATGGAAAGTACGTAGCGGAAGGTGGCAACACGATTAATATGTCAATTTTCAATTCTACAAAACACCCAGATGCTGCATGGAAATTTGTTGAATTTATTAACTCGGCTGAAAGTCAAAGTTACTGGAATGAGCAAGTTGGTCAAATTCCTACAAACTCAGATGTTTTAGAAATGGATTGGATTAAAGAAGCACCACATATAAAGACAGCTTTTGAAGTGTATGATAATCCTGAAACAATTCTATACAAACCGCCATTCTATCTACCGGACTATCGTTCTATTCTTGATAATGTGGTTGATTCCGGTACACAGGCAGTATTAAGTGGTGAGATGACTGTTCAAGAATTCCTTGATTCATGGGCAGAAGAAATGGAAAAATCCGAGGCCAAATATCAGGAAGCATTTAAAGATTAAACTATTTTCTATAAGATTTGGGATTGCAAACAACTCGGCTATTGAAAACTAATAGCTTTGAAACAGAATACGTAGACTGAACAGTAACTACTAGGTTGTATTCTGCTACAGACCATTGCTTTCCGTGGGCACGGCCTCAGCCTCCTTGAGAAAAACACTCTGCGGAGTCTTCGGACACGTGCTGTTCCCACAGGAGTCAATGGCCCTCGCTACAAACAACCAACAGAAAAATTGAAACATACATCATACTATTATTATCATCCCAGCGGAGGAAATATGTGGAGACTCCTATGGGAGCATAGTCCTAGATGAGACTACACAGTGCGTAGCACAAGGAGGCTCAACAGCCGCCCATGGTAAAGGAGACACTGTGAAAACAAGCGTAAGCGCAGCTCGAACAGATGTCGCTCTTATGCCCGTGGTGAAAGCGAAACTTATTTCCGTAGCGGTAAGGTAATTACTTTCTAAAGTTAATGCACAGTTTCATCCACTACGAAATTGAAAATTCGAGGTATCGAAACAGTTGTACGATTCATTTCAAACTAATAGAGAGGGGAATTTTAAAACGTATGGTTAATAGTGTAAAACATGATCCATTACTGATGGCAGAAAAGGCGTGCCAAGCAATTATGGACACGTATACGCCTGAGGAATTACCGCCTGGAAACAGATGGCATTACCATCAAGGTGTATTTTTATATGGGATGCTCCGAGTTTGGGAAGCAACAGGAAAAGAAGAATATTTTGAATATACGAAAGCATATATAGATAATTTAATTGATGATGAAGGAAATTTTTATTTTGCACGTGACGAGCTAGATTCTATTCAAGTAGGAATTTTATTGTTTCCATTGTATGAAGCAACGAATGATAAAAAGTATTTAATTGCAGCTACTAAGCTTCGTCATTTATTAAACACCATTAATAAAACATCAGAAGGCGGATATTGGCATAAAGATAAATATCCATACCAAATGTGGCTAGATGGTCTATATATGGCTGGACCGTTTTCTTTAATGTATGGAGATCATTTTAATGAACCCGAACTTGCTCATGCAGTTCTTTATCAAGAAAAACTGATGCGTAAACATATGACAGACGAAGAAACAGGCTTATTATACCATGCGTGGGATGAGAAAAGAGAGCAACCATGGGCAGACAAAGAAACAGGATGTTCTCCTGAATTTTGGGGACGTTCAGTTGGTTGGTATGGAACAGCATTAATCGATATTTTAGATAATTTAGATGAGAGAATTGAAGGACGTCAAGAATTGATTACTTCTTTGCAAAACTTCATACCAGCAGTTGCTAAACAGCAGGATGAGGTATCCGGTCTATGGTACCAAATAATAGACAAAGGTGACCGAAAAGATAACTGGTTAGAATCTTCTAGTTCGGCTCTGTTTGTATATACGATGGCGAAAGCAATAAAAGTGGGCTATATTGATGAAAACGAATATAAACAAATCGTCACGAAAGCGTATAATGGGCTGTTTGAGCATATGGTTGACGTCCAAGAATCGACATTAATATTAAGCGGTATCTGTATTGGAACTTCGGCTGGAGTATACGATTATTATGTGGAACGTTCGACTTCCGAAAATGATTTACATGGAATGGGAGCATTTGTCCTCGCATGTATGGCTGTTTATGACCTAGATTAATGGTGTTCATTAAAATCTTTTCCAGTAGACTAATTTGATAGAGTCTAAATATGTGAATGAAGAGGGAGTCTTCTGTTGAAAAATGCTAAAATAGAGTTGCAGAAGAATCTCATTTATAAAGGAAAGATGTTGATTCAAAGGCACCTCTTTCGCTTTAGGTACCATAATGAAAAATTTCCCGTAAAGAAACGGATACCTCTTTTAAGCAGTCGTTTTATGTAGAGGAAGTTTATTCTTCTGGATTTCATATACGAACAGGAGAAATTCACATGTCCTTTGGCAGAAAATTAAAGGATGTCATCCAAAGAAATCTATTATTCTCATTTAAATCAACGATCAATGTGCTCTACATTTCTTTGATTATCCTTTTCGTATCGATTACAGGAATTGTATCGTATTTTTTGGCAGTTAAACAAATTGAGGAAAATACATACACAAATGTAAATGATACCGTTTTACAAACAAATAATTACTTAGAATTCTTATTAACAGATGTTTTCCAGCAATTAGTCACTTTGTCGAATGATCCAGATATTACATCTTTTTCATTAAAAGAAGATATAAGTCCTAAAATGTATATCCAAATGGATGAAGATTTGAAAGCGATTTATTATCGATATAATTCTATCATTGAATCTATTTATGTTGATATCGACCATGGGAATTATACGTTTTCTCAAAGTGCAGATCTTATAGTAGATCGATCATTTTCCTATGAGGATTATTATCAGGAGTATTCAGATAGTAAAGAACAATTTTATTGGCGAAATATACATCCAAATGAGATTTATGCTAATGGAGGCGATGTACTAAGCGTTTTTAAACTGATTGGAAACGAGACTTCGCCATCCAATGGAATTATTGTATTTAATTTACGAACCTCATTTTTTGAAGAGGTTCTAAATAAATCACTTATTGGAAAAAGTGGATATTTGACACTAATTAGTCCAGATGGAAGCTTTGAATCTAAACATGTTGATAAACCGTATCGGTTAGATCCATCTACTTTAACCTATTTAAGTGATATGGAAAATAAAGAGGGACAATTCACTTTTGAAAATTCTCAAGGAGAACAAATGATTGTCATTTATCATACAATTGGGGTTAATAAATGGAAAGTTGCAGCAGTAGTTCCAGAACGTGAAATGTTACAAAAAATAAATTATATTAAATATTTCACCATTCTGTTTGTCCTATTTATCATTTTAATTGCAACCTTTCTCGTGAACTTTGTCGGTAAGTATATTTCCAAACCAATTGAGAAGCTTGCCCATCAAATGACGACAGTAGAGCAGAATAATCTTGTTCCAGTGAAAGGATTGGCGGTTCCTGATGAAATGAGGATTCTGTATAAGAGTTTTGATAAATTAATTGCTAGAAATCGTAAATTACTAGATCAAGTTAAGTTAGAACAAGAAGAAAAAAGGAAATTGGAAGTGGCGATTATTCAGGCGCAAATTAATCCACATTTTTTATATAATACACTTCATTCAATAAAAGGATTATGTGATATGGGAATGAATGAAGATGCAAGTAGAATGGTGAGCGCACTTTCAAGTTTTTTCCGAATTAGTATTAGTAAAGGTAATGAAATTATTTCTGTTAAAGAAGAAATTGACCATATCAAAAACTATTTGTTTATTATGGAAATGCGGTATGGGGATGATTTCACGTATCAAATAGATTTAGAAGAAGAGTTGAATTACTTTGATATGATCAAACTGACATTACAACCTTTAATTGAAAATGCGATCTATCATGGAGTAAAACAAAAACGAGGTCAAGGTTATATTGATGTACGTGTCTATGAAAAAAAGAATCTCATTTATCTGGAAGTCGAAGATAATGGATCAGGCATTGATTCAGAAAAGTTAGTAAAAATTAAAGAAGAATTACGAGCACCTTTTGAAGAACGAAGAAAGCAATATATAGGAATTGGTTTAAGAAGTGTCAATGAACGAATTAAAAGTTATTATGGCAGAGAATATGGATTATCAATTGAAAGTGACGAATATAAGACTAAAATTACTATCATCATTCCTAAAGTAAAAGAGGGGAACAGCGACTATGCATAAAGTCATTATTGTTGAAGATGACAGGATTATACGTCGGAGTTTATGTAAGGCACCGTGGGAGCAACATGGATTTGTTGTGGCAGGAGAGGCGAGTAATGGTGAAGTTGCCGTTGAACTAATAAATGAAGTACAACCTCAAGTTGTTGTTTCTGATATTAATATGCCATTTATGAATGGACTGGACATGGCTAAGTTAGTTAAAGAGACAAGTCCACATACAAAAATTATTTTCTTAACCGGTTATGAAGACTTCAACTACGCAAAACAAGCGGTTAAACTTCAAGCATATGATTATTTATTAAAACCGGTAAATGTGGAGGAATTGATTGAAAAAGCTTCTAATGCTGCAGCCGAATGGGAGTTAGAAATGCGCAAAGAAAAAAAAGTTGAAGAATCCTTACCGTTGCTTCAGCAAAAGTTTTTACATAAATTAACGCAAGAACCGGAAATACATGAAGAGATTGATGTTGAGTCTGAATTAACGGATTTAGGAATCGAGTTACTCGGTCCCTATTACACTGTTTTGCTCATTCATATAAACGAGAATGATATAAAGGTAGAGACAGAACAGAAGCGGCTGCTCCATCATCTTATTTCACCTATACTTGGTACACTAAATGGACAGTTAATTAACGGGGAAAGAAATGAAATGGCATTGTTTTTATCGCTAGATGAAAAGTGTGAAAATCAAAAGGAGCGAATAGCAAGCCAGCTTTTATCCCTTGTAAAGAATGAATTGAATACATCTGTCACAATAACTATTGGCAGAACGTATCGAAATCTATTCGAGATTGTCACTGCTTATATCGAATCAAAATTAGCAATGGAGATGCGGCATATTATGGGAACCGATCATGTTTATTCAATTGATGATACAGTTTCTGGAAGCTTAAATGAAGAAAATATGTTCAAAGAGCTTGAGAATAAACTTGAAAAACATATTAAAAAAGGTCTACCTAAAAAGGCGCAAGAGAAACTTGAACAGATCAATACAGCGTTCAGAACGTATAAAAATGTTCCTCTTCAAGAAACAAGGCTTTTTGCTTTAAAATTCAGTACATTATTAAGTTATGAAATTAAAAAGTGGAAACAAGACGACCGCAATTTGACGAGTAATGTAGATCATTATGAACAAATCATTCATTTTCAATCTTTGACAGACGTAATGGATCATTTACATCATCTTATTGATGAGTGGGCAGAAGCGATGTCCCGGACGATTGCAAAAAATCACCATACAATTGTAGATAAAGCAATTACTTATATAAATGAACATTACGATGATCCTACTTTAACTCAACAAAAAGTAGCGAGTGCAATTTATGTTAGTGCACCCTACTTAAGTAACTTATTTAAAATGGAAAAGGGCGTAAATTTTACTGATTATCTGTTAGAACTTAGGATGAAAAGAGCGATGGAGTTATTACGCAAACAAGACGCGAAATCATATCAGGTAGCAGATGCGATTGGATATACAAATCCTCAGTATTTCAGCATATCGTTTAAAAAATACACTGGATATACGCCGCAACAATTTAGTAAAAGCATGTGACTTATAAGGAAGATTGAAAAGAAATTATAGGTAACGGTTATGGAAAAGATAAATAATACATTAATTATTATGAAAGCGTTACCCTAATGAGATTATTTTGTTTATAGAAAAAATAGCTTTTCATACATAGTGGGGGTGTAAAATGAACAAGTTAAATGTTCTTCAAAAAATTACGGACTGTGGCATTGTAGCTGTTGTTAGGGCAGAGTCAAAGGACCAGGCGATCCAAATATCTAAGGCATGTATAAAAGGTGGAATTTCTAGTATTGAAATAACGTTTACTGTCCAAGGTGCAACTGAAATTATTGAGGAGTTATCCCTTATTTATCAAGGGGATAATAACGTTGTAATAGGAGCTGGTACAGTACTTGATGCTACTACAGCGAGAATGGCAATTTTAGCAGGAGCACAGTATATAGTAAGTCCTGCGTTTGACGAAGAAACTGCAAAACTATGTAATCTATATCAAATACCATATATCCCAGGCTGTATGACCATTACTGAAATGAAGTTAGCACTTGTGTCAGGCGTCGATATTATCAAACTTTTTCCCGGTAATGCATTCGGTCCCGAGTTCATAAAAGCAGTCAAAGCTCCACTGCCCCAAGTAAATTTAATGCCGACAGGTGGCGTAAGTTTAGACAATGTGGATCAATGGATAAAAAATGGGTGTGTCGCGGTAGGTGTAGGGGGAAATCTTGTTGCACCTGCACAGACAGGAGATTTCGATAAAATTACTGATTATGCAAGACAGTATGTAGAAAAAGTAAAAAATGCTAGAGAGGCGCTTATATGAAAAAGATTGTAACATTTGGAGAACCTTTACTCCGCTACTCAACGAGCACTGGAAAGCGAATTGAACAGTCTGGAGAGTTAAACATCCATTATGGTGGGGCTGAAGTAAATGTTAGCGTGTCACTTGCAAATTTTGGATATGATGCATATTTTATTGGGAAAATACCGGAAAATGGGTTAGGAAAGGCAGTAGAAAGACATTTAAAGTCTTACGGAGTTCATACCGATTACTTGATTAAAGGTGGAGAACGCTTAGGCACATATTACTTAGAATTAGGAGCAGGAGAGAGGAGTTCTCAAGTAATCTATGACCGGAAGTATTCTAGTTTTGCAGAAATAAAGTTAGAGGAAATAGATTTTGAAGAAATTTTTACAGGAGCAGAACTCTATCATGTGACTGGGATTACACCCGCTTTATCGCCAGCACTCCAAGAATTAACAATGTTATCTCTACAGAAGGCGAGAGAAATGGGAGTGATTACAAGTTTTGATTTTAATTACCGGTCAAAACTGTGGACTCATAAAGAGGCAGCTACTGCGATTCAACCATTTTTGCCTTACATCGATATTTGTTCATGTGGAGAATTAGATGCGATTCATTTGCTTGATATAGAAGAAATAACCGATGAAATGGACAGAGAATTAAGATTAGAACATTACTATAAAGAAATTCTAAAACGATATTCAAATATAAAACATTTATATTCTACTTTCCGGGACGTTAATTCTGCTTCTATTCATCACTTACAAGGAAATTATTATTATGATGGTATATTGTATCAGTCTAAAATACACCATGTTGATCCGATTGTTGATCCAGTTGGTGGAGGGGATGCCTTTGCGGCAGGAATGTTATATGGAATATTAGAAAACTTACCATGTGAACAAACGGTCTCCTTTGCAACAGCAGGGGCTGCTTTAAAACATACATTAGTTGGAGATGCCAATCAATTTTCGAAAGAAGAGATTTTTAGCTTCGTGGATCAGGTTTCCGGTAAAATTATTCGCTAAAATGCTTATTCAAAATAGAGGATAAAAAGGATCAAGGTCGGTCAAAATTACTGACATCTTGTCAAGCAACGCACGACTACAAATGGGCTTTGCGCTTAACGTCGGCATACCCTATGAAGGGATGTATCATTTTTACCGGACTTTTTTAAATAATATCTAAATAATAGGAGGAATTTATAATGAAAATGGAAACACGTTATGCAAATCATCCGGAGGAAATTAAACGGTACAATACAGATGAATTAAGAGAGCATTTTTTAGTAGAGAAGTTATTTGAGCCAGGAAAAGTTATGTTGACGTATACGCACCATGATCGAATGATTTTCGGAGGAGTTACTCCAGGTGCTAATGAACTTACAATTAAACTTGATAAAGAACTTGGTGTTGATTACTTTTTAGAGCGTCGTGAATTAGGAATTATTAATATTGGAAACACGGGAACAGTTGTCCTTGACGGTGAAGAGCATGAAATGGTAAATCATGATGGTATGTATGTGGGTAGAGGAACAAAAGATATCTTATTCCGTTCTAAAGATCCCAATAATCCGGCTAAGTTTTACGTTGTTTCTACACCAGCACATCATACATATCCGACAGTGAAAATCGGTATTGATCAAATCAAACCACTTGAGCTTGGAGAACAGCAAACTCTAAACGAACGTAAAATTAATCAGTATATCCATCCAAATAATTGTCAGAGCTGTCAACTGCAAATGGGTCTTACTCAATTACAGCCAGGCAGTGTGTGGAATACAATGCCTTGCCATACACATGAACGTCGTATGGAAGTATACTTATACTTTGATATGGAGCCAGAAACTCGCGTATTCCACTTCATGGGGGAGCCTAGCGAGACGAGACATTTAGTAATGAAAAATGAGCAAGCAACCATTTCTCCTAGCTGGTCTATCCATACAGGAACTGCAACAAATGATTATACATTCATTTGGGCAATGTGTGGAGAAAACATCACATATGATGATATGGATTTTGTTGATATGGACGACTTAAGATAAAAATAATAACGTTGTAAAAACTATGGGAGGATATTATTCATGACAACTGAATTAAACGATTTTTCACTAGATTTTTTCTCGCTAGACGGTAAAGTTGCGATTGTTACTGGAGCAAATACGGGATTAGGACAAGGTTATGCAGTCGCACTTGCTAAAGCAGGTGCAGATCTTTTCCTCGTATCCCGAAGTGATGACTGTGCAGAAACAGTTGAGTTAATTGAAAAAGCTGGTCGTAAAGCAAAAGTTTTTAAAGCGGATTTGTCAGATCGTAAAAGTGTAAAAGAAATTGTACCTGCATGTAAAGAAGAATTTGGTACGGTCGATATTTTGGTAAATAATGCTGGAACGATCCGTCGTTCGCCGCTTCTTGAGTACAAAGAAGAAGACTGGGATGCGGTTATGAATGTAAACTTGGATGCTGCTTATATACTAAGCCAAGCTGCCGCAAAGATTATGGCAGAGCAAAAGAGTGGTAAAATTATTAATGTCGCTTCCATGCTATCTTTCCAAGGTGGAAAATTCATTCCACCTTATACTGCAAGTAAACATGGAATCGCAGGTCTTACAAAAGCTTTCGCTAATGAATTAGCAGAGTACGGCGTACAAATCAACGCAATCGCACCTGGTTATATTAAGACAAACAACACTACGCAAATTCGAAAAGATGAAAAGCGCTATGCAGAAATTACTGGTCGAATCCCGGCAGGATACTGGGCAACCCCTGCAGATTTAATGGGAACAGTTGTATTTTTAGCAAGTAAAGCATCCGACTATGTGAACGGACATGTTCTCGCGGTTGATGGAGGTTGGTTGGCAAGATAGTTTTGCCGGTAAAAAGTCGTATCACAATGTGGTGGTACGGCTTTTTATTGCACTAGCTTTATAAAATTTCGATGTAATAAATGAGCTCACTATCTGCCCTTTATTCACGAATCCTTGATGCGGGGGTCATATACAGTGTTACTATCTGCCTGTTTTCAATGAATTCCCAATCTGAGGGGCACGCGGACCCGTGATTTAAGAGCCAAAATACGTAACGAAAAGAACTTTATAATATTAAAGAAAAGGGGAAATAAAAATGGAACTTAATTTAGGAATACGAGCGCATGATATAGAAGGACTGCCATTAGAAGAGTTAACAAAAACGATTTCTAGTAAAGGTTTGTCAGCTGTTCAATTAGCATTGGCAAAGTCATTTACTGATTTTAGCACAGAAACAGGGAGTTTAAGTCCCGGCTATGCACGCTATATTGGACAATCTTTTAAGAAAGAGAATATAGATATTGCTATTCTAGGTTGTTATATTAATATGATTCATCCGGATAAGTATGAGAGAGCTAAGTTGCTCGATCGTTTTAAAGAGCATATTCGCTTTGCAAGAGACTTTGGTTGTAGTATCGTTGGAACGGAAACAGGTGCAGTAAATGCAAAAATGGGATATACCGTTGATAATTTTGCAGAAGGCCCATTCCATTCTGTTGTAGATAGTGTCGGTGAACTAGTTGAAGAAGCAGAAAAATGGGGCGTTATTGTTGGGATTGAAGGTGGCATTAACCACCCTATTTATTCACCAAAACTGATGAAACGATTACTCGACAATAATGAATCAAATAATTTACAAGTTATTTTTGATCCGGCGAATTTTATGAGTATGGATTATTATGAATGCCAAGAAGAAGTAATTGAGGAAGCATTTGAATTATTTGGTGATCGAATGGTTGCAATGCATGCGAAAGATTTTGTGATTGAGGATAATTGGATTAAAATGGTGCCAGTAGGAACTGGACTGTTAAATTATGACGCGGTGTTCAAACATTTGAAAAAGCGTAAGCCTTTTATGAATGTGCTCCTCGAAAATACGAGAGAACCCCACATAGATAATAGTATTACATTTCTAAGAGATAAATATAGCAAAGCGTAAAATAAAGGGGATAATTAGCCCCTTTTCTTTTATTTTATTAGAATGATTGTAGGTGAAAAAATGAATGAGATAATTTTTAAACAAGCGAAAGCGTGGATACTGGAAGCGGGTGAATTAATCCGTAAAAAAATAAATGATCCATTAGTTGTTGATACAAAAGCAAATGCAAATGACCTGGTAACAACGATCGATAGAGAGACAGAGGAGTTTTTGGCTACCAATATAAAAGAAACGTATCCAAATCATTTCATCCTCAGTGAAGAAGGATTTGGTGATAATATCTCTACACTTGATGGTGTTGTGTGGATTATTGATCCGATTGACGGTACAATTAATTTTGTAAATCAAAAAAGAAACTTTGCTATTTCAATCGGAATTTTTATCGATGGTATTGGTGAAATGGGATTTGTGTATGATGTGATGGCTGGAAATCTTTACTCTGCAAAACGAGGAGAGGGCGCATATAAGAACGATCGGAAATTACGCCCTTTAAAGAAAGACCTACAGCTTAGTGAAAGTATTCTAGGACTTAACCATAAATGGCTTTGTGAGAATACGGTAGTAGATGAAAAAGAAATTCAGAAGCTAGTAAAACGTGTTAGAGGAACGAGAGCATATGGATCGGCTGCATTAAAACTGGCATTTTTGGCAGAAGGAATAATTGATTCGTATATTACGATGAATCTAGCGCCATGGGATATTGCGGGAGGGATGGTTCTCGTTGCAGAAGTTGGAGGTGTCACGAAAAATATCGATGGAAAGTCGGTAAATATGATAGGGACAGATTCAACCGTTAGCTGTCATCCTGCCATTTTAGAAGACCTTCTTGAGGTAATGAAGAAGGGAAGAAAATAAATACTATTGATAGAAAACTGTATACGCCCAACGAAGGTTTTACCATAATCGCTTGGCAATAAGCCAAGTTTTCTAGTGTTATTTGAAAGGATAGAAATCTATGTCTGAAAGAACTCATTTTCAGAAAAGTCGCGATCGGCTTAACATGAAACTTGTTATCACACTATTAATCTTTGTAAGTGCCATTTCCATTCTATTAGCAATCGGTATTGGACCTGTGTCGGTACCTCCTAAAATCGTTGCTGCTATATTAGGAGATCGTATTCCAATCTTAACAGCTATTTTACCAAAGGAATGGACGGAATTAGACGCTCATATTGTCATGCAACTTCGTTTACCACGCGTATTGCTAGGCATGATTGTAGGAGCGTCCCTTTCTGTAACAGGGGTGGCAATGCAAGCATTAGTCCGCAATCCACTTGCAGATCCGTTTATTTTAGGAGTGTCATCAGGCGCTTCGGCAACAGCAACGCTCGGAATGTTATTTGGTGTTTTTCATTTTTTTGGGCGATATTCACTTGCAATTAGCGCTTTCCTTGGGGCGGCTATAACGATCATTATTGTTTATTCGATTTCACGGGTAAGAGGAAGAATTAATATTACTCAATTACTTCTTACCGGTGTGGTCACGGCAATGATTATGGATGCTATTACGAAAATCATTACGCTTCATGCACCAAATGCCCTTGGTCTTCATAATGCTGCTTTTTGGATGTCCGGAAGTTTGGCAGGTGCAAAATGGGGTTATTTACAATTACCTTTTATTGTTATGCTCGTTTGTATCATTGTGTTAATGATTAACTATCGATCATTAAACGCGTTATTATTCGGCGAAGAAACGGCGGGTACATTGGGGATTAATGTAAATAGGATGCAGAAGTTATTAATACTTATCGCATCCCTACTTGCTGGTGTAACAATTGCAGTTAGCGGAGCAATTGGATTTGTTGGCTTAATTGCACCACATATTACGAGGTTATTGATTGGTTCAGACCATAGACGGGTACTTCCTGTAAGTGCTTTTTTAGGTGGAATATTAGTCGTGTGGACAGATGTTGTTGCACGAATTATTGTTGCACCGGAAGAATTACCAATTGGGTTATTAACTGCAATTATAGGAGGTCCCTTTTTTATATGGTTATTAAAACGAAACACACGATTTTAGCGGAGGTTTAACTCATGCACTTACGAGTGGAAAATATAAGTTTTTCTTACCAAGAAGAGAAAAAAATCCTTGATAATATTAACCTACATGTAGAAAAAGGCGAGTTAGTTGGTATTATCGGTCCTAATGGAAGTGGAAAGTCAACGATATTAAAAAACATCTACCGTGTCCTGAAGCCAGATGAGGGAGCCGTTTTTTTAGATGATGAAGCTGTTTATCAAATGCATGTGAAAAAAGCCGCAACAAAACTAGGTGTTGTTGGTCAAGAAAATTCAATTCCTTTTGATTTTACCGTCGGTGATATTGTTGCAATGGGGAGAGGCCCACATAAAGGATTATTAGAAAGTGATACAGAAGAAGATCAGCGTATTGTGATGAATGCTTTGAAACAAGTAGATCTTGAGCATTTAATATATCAAGATTATCGCCAATTGTCAGGCGGAGAAAAACAGCGTGTTATTATTGCACGCGTACTGGCACAACAAACGGATTTTTTAATTTTAGATGAGCCAACAAACCATTTGGATATTCATCATCAGTTACAAATTTTTGATCTTGTAAAAAATATCGGAGTTACCGTGTTAGCAGCAATTCACGATTTAAATCTGGCTGCATTATATTGTGATCGAATTTATTTGCTTAAGGACGGAAAATTAGTAACAGCCGGCACACCGGAAACCGTTTTAACAGAAAAAAATATTGGTGACGTTTTTGGTATTCATACCGATATTATGATTCATCCGATTACAAAAAAAGTTTCTATTACGTATTTGCCGGAAAGTTTAGCTGAAACAGAGGAGTAGTCTTTATGAAAAAAAATATACTACTTATATTAGTCATTATAGTATTAACAGCATGTACCAATGATAAAACGGAACAGTCTACAGTTGATAGTACAGGTGGATCAGCAAATCTTACTTTTGATAATTATGGAAGAGAAGTTGTTGTCACAGAAAAACCAACTAAGGTTTTGACACTTGGTCCGAATACAACAGAAGTGATGATTGCACTTGGACTCGAAAATAATATCATTGGAAACAGTTTAAATAATCATAGCCGTGGACCACTGCCTGAATTTGCGGATGCATATGAAAAGATTCCTGAATTAACGTATGGCCCAGTAACTAGGGAAGCGGTTGCGACTAGTGGCGCCGACTTTATCTATGGAATTGATTGGGAATTTGGCGGCGAAGGTTTAGACTTAGAGGAATTGAACGGTTTAGGGATAACAACGTACATGAATAGTGCAACAAGCATGGAAGAAATTTATCAAGAAGTAGAAGATCTCGGTAAAATATTCGAAGCCGAAGATGAAGCAAAAGCATTTATTTCAGACCAAAAAAATAGAATCGAAGCGGTAGAGGAAAAAGTTTCAGACGAAAAAGTAGTAAATGTTCTAGTGTATGATAGTGGCGGAGATGGTGTTTTCACTGCTGGTGGAACTAATTTTGAAACATTATTAATTGAACTTGCAGGTGGAAAGAATATATTCGATGATATTACGGACAAAGAATGGG
The DNA here is from genome assembly GCF_037071985.1 of Pseudogracilibacillus sp. SE30717A. Classification (NCBI taxonomy): domain Bacteria; kingdom Bacillati; phylum Bacillota; class Bacilli; order Caryophanales; family Bacillaceae; genus Pseudogracilibacillus; species Pseudogracilibacillus sp. SE30717A. The sequence goes on from NZ_JAXHDF010000003.1 coordinate 207,462, forward strand.
CAACGGTCAGTTATGAAGAAGTAGCTGCTCGAGAACCAGATGTTATCCTCGTCCATGATTATGATGCACCAAGCTATGACCAAAAAATCGAAGATATTAAAAATGATCCCGCATTAGCTCAGTTTGAATGTGTCAAACAGGAAAGATTTGTAAAGATCGAATTAGAAAGTGTTTTGCCAGGTTCTAGAATGGCATATACAGTGGAAAAATTAGCGGAAGGATTTCATCCAGACTTGTTTGAATAGGTCGTATGAAATTACGTCTTTTTTTTGAAAAAGTTTAACTAACTTTTATGAAATATAGGGAGGAAACTAGACAATGCAATGTACTTTATATAAAAAAATGTTTTTATTCATTAGCATATTTGTTTTAGCTGTGGTCTTAGTTGGTTGCGGATCTAATTCTGAAGAAAGTAAAGAGAAAGATATGGAGGAAACAGATCAATCTGCAGAACAAAAAACAGAAAACGAACAAACTACTCCATCCGGTGAGCATCCGATTGTCACTATGAATGTGGAGGGTGAAGGAAAAGTTCTGATTGAGTTATATCCTGATGTTGCACCAAATACGGTAAACAATTTTATTTCTTTAGTAGAAGATGGTTTTTATGATGGTTTGATTTTTCATCGAGTTATTCCAGGATTCATGATCCAAGGTGGAGATCCAGAAGGTACTGGGATGGGTGGCCCCGGCTATTCAATTAAAGGGGAGTTTAACTCAAATGATTTTGCTAATAATTTAGAACATGAACGTGGCGTAATCTCAATGGCTCGTTCACAGGCATCTGACTCTGCCGGATCACAATTTTTTATTATGACAGATGACTCTCCACATCTTGATGGGGATTATGCCGCATTTGGAAAAGTAATTGAAGGTATGGATGTGGTTGATAAGATTGTTTCGGTGGAACGAGATAATGTTGATAAGCCACTTGAAGACCAAGTAATAGAATCGATGAAGATTGATTTGAATGGATATGAAGCAGTAGAACCTGAAGTAATCGAGTAAATAGGCATACAAAAATCTACTTTATACAGAGTGGATAAGTTTGTATAAAACAAATTATACGTTTCGCTAATTCAATAGCAGTTCTAGTTTGAATAACATTAATGATACACCATTAGTGTTATTCATTTTTTTATTTAAGTAAACTTTTTGAAGTGTGAGTGAGGTGAATGGGAGAGTAACACTGATGAAATTTGAACGAAAAGAGGTAGGGCGATGTTATCTAGAATTGCGGATCGTTTTTCGAAACTTGTTCAACGTTTTTTACCGGATGCATTTGTCATTGCTGTACTGATGACAGTCATTGTGTTACTTATTGGCTTAGCAATGAATCCCTCTGAACCGAAAGTGATTTTTCAAGCGTGGGGTGACGGTTTTTGGACATATTTAGCATTCACTATGCAGATGGTTTTATTGTTAATGACGGGAATGACGTTGGCTTCCGTTCCGTTTATTAACAAAGGCTTGACCAAGATAGCCATGTTAGCAAAGAAACCATGGCAGGCGTATTTATTAACTTTCCTTGTGTCTGCATCAGCCTATTATATTAATTGGGGTTTAGCTGTTGTTGTCGGTGCAATTATTGCAAAAGAAATAGCTAAACGAAATGAACATACACATTTTCCTTTGTTAGTGGCTAGTGCTTATGCCGCAACAGTTCTTTTTGCCGGAGGAATGTCTAGTTCAATTGGGTTAACCATTGCAACGAATGGGCATTTTTTAGAAGAAGTGATGGGAGTGATCCCAACGTCTGAGACGATCTTTCATCCTTCAACATTTATTATTTTTTTCTGTCTCGTTTTCTTTATGTCTATTTTTCTTATTCTTATGACTCCGAAAAAGAATATAAAGTCATACAGAACCTTAATAAAGCAACAGGAAGAACAACCTTTGGAAGTAAAGATGGAAAAGCCTGACACTCCTGCTTTATGGCTCGAATATACTCCATCATTAGGAATGATCATCGGCGGCGTTGGGATTATTTATACGATTATTTCTTTTAGCGGAGGAAGAGATTTAGATTTAGACATTATTAATCTCTTCTTTTTATCATTGGGATTGTTTTTCCATCGTTCATTAGGCCAGTTTGCTAGAACGTTTGCAAATGTCTCCAAGTCCATTTCGCCATTAATCTTACAATTTCCATTTTATGCTGGGATAATTGCTATTTTATCTAGCTCAGGACTCGGTCAATTAATCATCGATGGAATGACTTCCGTTGCTAGTCCGAATACGTTTAATCTATTTACCTATTGGGTGTCCGGTTTTATTAATATTTTAGCTCCTTCCGGTGGAGGACAATGGGCATTACAAGGTCCTTTGCAAATCCCAGCAGCAATTGAACTTGGAGTTGATCCGGCAAAAACTGCGATGGCTGTTGCATGGGGAGACGCTTGGACAAATTTAATCCAACCGTTCTGGGCATTGCCGATTCTTTCTGTTGTTGGTTTGCATATTCGTGATATTATGGGTTATTGTATTTTATTAAGTACAGTCGTTGGCGTTGTAACAAGTGTGTTAATCTTTTTCTTATATTGAGTGAAGCAGAGTTTTATAGAGAGTGCCCTTAGTATAATGCATTGTCGATAAATAACTGATTCGTTATACAACTTGTATAAAAAGAAGTCAGATAATTAAATTATTCGGATAATGAAACCGCTATCAATAAATTGGTACTATAATAATCACACAATAAAATATGAGATGAAGAATGTATGTATAAACTAATTAAAGGATAGACGTATATGAAAAAGGGGGAATTCTACTACATATAGGTAAGTTCATCTTGCAGACTACTTTTAAAAAGGGGAGAAGAAAATGAAAAAAATCTATTTAAGTATAGTAATAGGGTTACTTTTAATTGGATTACTAGCCGCATGTGGAGGTAGTGGAGATACAACAACAGAACAAGCAGAGGTGGAAGGAGAGGAAGAGACAGATGCTTCAGGCGGGGCTAGTGTCAACACAATTGAAGAAGGTAAATTGACTTTTGGCTCAAGTGGGCTATACAAGCCGTTTAACTTTGAAGACTTAGATGGAAATGAAACCGGATTTGAAGTTGAACTCGGTGAAGCAATAGCTAAAGAGATGGGGCTTGAACCGAATCCTGTATTTACTCAAGATTTTGGTGCGTTAATAGAAGAAGTAAATACTGATCGGATTGATGTAATTCTAGGAAGTTTAACAATTACGGAGGAAAGAGCAGAAGCAGTAGATTTTTCGGAGCCGTATTATACATCTGGACCAGTATTTTACGTGCATAAAGACACCGATGATATTGAATCATGGGATGATCTTGAAGGAAAAGAAGTAGGTGTTATTGCCAATAGTGTGTATGAAGATACGGTACTAGAACATATTTCTGAAGATCAATTATCGACCTATCAGTCGGATACTGTTGCTCTTCAAGATTTGGCAGCCGGGTCGGATCGACTTGATATGGTACTGACGGATAAAATTGTAGGTCTTGTACAGATTGATGAAAACAATTTGGAAATTAAGTCGGTTGGAGAACTTATTTTCGAAGAGAAAATTGGTGCCGCTGTTAAAAAAGGAAACCAGGAATTACTTGATGAAATAAATCGTGCGCTTGAAGCAATTATTGAAAATGGCATATATGAAGAATTGAGTGAAAAATGGTTTGGGGAGAGTATTTTAGAATAATTACTAACTAAATGTGAGGTTGGGACATAAATAAAACTAGCAACTGAAAAGGCGAACAATATGTTTGTTTAGCGTAGGAAATATACGTAGACTCCTCGTCGGCTAAAGGCGGTCACGTCCTGTGACTGTAGCTACGCTTTCGCCCCACCGTAAAGATTTGTGACCAACGCCGACACTAGGACGTCCTGTCCGTCGCAGGAACAGCGACAGGGGAACGCAGACTAAGTACGCCACGTCCTGTGGCAACGTCTGCACTAGTACATCCTGTACGTCGGAAGATCTCTATAGCGACTCGAGACGAGGAGCTACAGAAGCAGATCGCCGTGCCCGAGGTAAAGGAGACACAGTTCAAGCAAGTGTAAGTGTTGCTTGAACTGATGTCGCGCTTATGCCTGTGATGAAAGCGAAGTGTATTTCCGAAGCTATCATACCCTTAGTATCGTCTTTTCTTTTGATAAAAATACTATTGTCTCAGCCTTATACTTTTTACCGTCTGTGATTTTGATTAGATGCTGCCAACGCTTTTAGGATTAGAACCTTTATAAATCTAGCAATTATTTAAGAAGTAACATAGGTTCTGATTTTTTAAAATTAGGAGGAATGATAATGACCTTTTGGGAACTGTTTATTGAAACGATGCCCGGATATAAGGACGCAGTGATCGCCACCGTAAAAATAACCGTGCTTGGTTTGATTATTGGAATGGTAATTGGATTGTTTTTTGCTTTTTTAAAGGTTAGTAAGTTTAAATTATTAAATTTTATCGCGGATATTTATATAACCATTATTCGAGGAACTCCACTCGTCGTCCAAATTTTTATACTTTATTTCGGATTAGTTCATTTTGTTGATTTGGGGCGTTTTTTATCTGGAGGCATTGCTCTTGGGATACATAACGGTGCGTATATTGCAGAAATTTTTCGTGGATCAATTCAGTCTATTGATCGGGGACAGTCAGAAGCAGCTCGCAGTTTAGGAATGTCCTATCCATTAACAATGCGACGAATTGTTTTGCCACAAGCCTTAAGAAGAGCAATTCCACCGCTTGGAAACCAGTTTATTATTGCGTTAAAAGATTCATCCCTCGTTGCGTTCATTGGATTCCAAGATTTATTTAACCGAGCGCAGCGTATTCAATCTGCAACAGGTCTGGCAATGGAATCATATATTATTGTTGGAATTTATTATCTTTTACTAGTACTGGTATTATCCTTTATTGTAAGTCGAATTGAGCGTTATTTATCTAAGAGTGAAAGGGGGCTTACTTAATGAGTGAAAATGATATTGTCATTGAAGTACAACAACTGAATAAGAGTTTCGGGTCTCTTCACGTTTTGAAAGATGTTGATCTAGAGGTGAAGGAGAGTGAAGTGGTTGTCTTAATAGGGGCGAGTGGATCAGGAAAAAGTACGCTACTTCGATGTATTAACTTTTTAGAAATAAACGAAAGTGGCAAGATTTATTTGGAAGGAAATAAAATTGATCCGAAAAAAGATGATTTGAATAAAGTACGTATGCGAACAGGAATGGTTTTTCAACACTTTAATCTTTTCCCACATATGACAGTAATGGAAAATATCATTGAAGCTCCCATTCAAGTAAAAAAGATGGCCAGAGATGAAGCGATCCGGATTGGAAAAGAATTACTAGGGAAAGTAGGACTTTCTGATAAAGCCGATGTTTATCCAAGAATGTTGTCGGGTGGGCAGCAACAACGGGTTGCAATCGCTCGGGCATTGGCAATGCAGCCGCAAATTATGCTTTTTGATGAACCGACTTCAGGGCTCGACCCGGAACTTGTTGGAGAAGTCTTAGAAGTTATGAAAGCACTCGCTCAAGAAGGAATGACAATGGTCATTGTAACACACGAAATGGGGTTTGCTCGTGAAGTTGCAGATCATGTTGTCTATTTAGATCAAGGACGAGTGATTGAAGTAGGTGCACCAGATCAAATTTTTGAAAATGCAATGGAAGAGAGAACGAAGGAATTTTTAAGTAAAGTATTATAGAACTTTCGAACAAACTTCCTAATATAGGGAGGGTATAATCTGTTAAAAATAGTAGATTTACATAAATATTATAATGGATTGCACGTACTTAAAGGAATTAATTTAGAAATAAAAGCAAAAGAAGCAGTAGTTATTTTAGGAACTAAGGATGCGGGTAAGAGTACACTGTTACGTTGTATACATTTTTTGCAAAAGATTGATCAAGGAGAAATCTGGTTTGATGGAGAAAAAATAACGAAGAAACAAAAGGAAATAGGGGTCATACTTCGACATTTTAATTTATTTCCCCATAAAACTGTCCTTGAAAATGTGATGGAAGGTCCAACTATTGTCCAAAAAGAAACGAAAGACAAAGCGGCAGCACTTGGCATAAATTTATTAGAAAAAGTCGGTTTGAGAGAACGCGCCTATGTATATCCAAAAAATTTATCTATTAGTGAAAAGCAACGAGTAGCCATTGCTCGAACACTCGCAATGCAGCCGAAAATAATGTTATTCGATGAACCTACTTCTAACTTAAATCCGGTGTTAGCAGAGGAAATCATCGGAGTAATTAAACAGCTTCATTATGACGGTATGACAGTAGTAATTACTGCAAATGAAGTAGAATTTTCACACGGCTTTGCTTACAGAACAGTATTATTAGAAGATGGAGTGATTATATGAGATCCCAATCCAGTTGATTGTAACGTAAGGTGGCGACCAGCGGGAAAAGCATGAGTCCAAAAATCCTTATAGCAACACGACAGTGGAGCTATAAGAGTTGAGGCCATCCCGCGGAACGCGTCCATCTGAAGTGAAAATCAACGAGTTTAAACACACAATACAACATTTTTAGTGGAGAACTGTTTTTAAATAATCAAGTCGTTTATAAAAACAACAAAAGGAATCCAGTTTAACACTGAATTCCTTTTTTAATATTTAGCTGAGTTTTGTCCCAGCCTCGTTTGTGTTCATGTATTATTCTGATTTAGAATATTGACTAATTTATACGCCATAATTCCTAATTGTAATTTTAAAAGGTCATCTGTAGACTTCAGGCTGAGCCCTGTTCGTTGTTCAATCTGATTTAAACGATAACGTAAAGTGTGCCTGTGAATAAATAATTTCTCAGCAGTTCGTTGAATACTCTGACTATTTTTAAAATAAGCATCGATTGTTTCAATCAGATCAATTTCCCGTTCCCCAGCTAAAAGTTTATAAATATTGTCCTTATAAATTTCAGAAAGATCAATACCTTTCTGATTCATTTCAAGTAATAAATCATACATTCCAAGATCTGAATAATGGGTAATATTCTTTTTTGCATCGATTAAATTAGTCAATTTTGCTGCATATTGAGCTTCTTTGGCACTTCTGCCAAGCTGATCAACTTGATCGTAAAACTTTCCAATACCAATTAAAAGTTTATGATTAGGAAAATAATAATTCCACTCTCCTTGCAATTCCTTAGCTAATTGAACAGCTTGGTTATACTGTTCATCCTCTGTATTCCCATTAATATTAGTGAGTAAAATAATTGATTGCAGTTTTGTTTGCATCATATGGGCTTTACTTTTTTGAATAAGCAAATGCTCGACCATTAAATAAAGTCTGTCTACAAGATGAATGTCAACTTTTTTCGTTTCTAAGAAAGTAATATAAAAAACGGTTTGGTTGACTGTCAGGTCATAGTTTAGTTTTAAAGCTTGGTCAATAATAAATCGTTCATTTAAATAATTTTTGCTGAAAATATCTTCTAGTAAATTACTTTGTAACCGAAGTTGTGTTTCTTCTACTGCTTGCACTTTTAAAAATTCCATTGCATATATAGAGGCTGCACGTTCGATTGCAATATCGTCTAATTCTTGCCATTGATCTGTAGCCTTTACCATGACAATCCAACCAAAACAGGATTGCTTTGCAATGATTGGGTAGATTGTAATCACTTGATCTTCTAGTTGAATATGTTCTTTTGCTTCTTTTTCTAAGCTGCATAATAAATATTTGGATATATCAATTTCCTGTTGATTGGTCGTGAAGAATATCTTTGAAGGTCTATTTGTAGTTTGAAATGAGCTATTAGAGCTGGTGTAGCTGATTTCATAAAATTCATTGTAAATACAAATCTCTGAGTCTGTTAGTTGTGCTAACCGATTTGTAACTTCTGTCAGACTTTGATCATTTAATATCATCGTTGATAATTCGTGGTGAATGTTTTCCGATTGTTCCAATAAACGAGTTTGCTTATTCACAATATGTTGTAGGACTACTTTAGTTATTTCCGAAAAGTTAATATCAGTAGGGATTTCAATCAAAGGTAAATGGTGTTTGTCGGCAAGTGCAATGAAACTCTCCGGAATTTTTTCCATATAAAAACTCGTATAAATAGCAACGCCTGATAAAGGTCTTAAACGCAATAAATTATGAAAAACTTCCATCCTGTTTTCATCTTCTAATAAATTAAATCCAGTAGTGATTAAGAATTCACCATCCTGAATACGTTCAATATCTTCTAACACTTCTACGATAGTTACCCACTTGATTTTATTCTCTATTCCTTTAGATCCTGCGACTAATTTAGTTGTTTGCATGATTGGTAATTGTAATGCATCTTTGACTGTGATAGCGATACGTATCCCTCCATTAGTTTTCCCATTATACAAGGTGTATAATTTTTCAGTCCTTTTTTTAATGTTTAGTCGAATAGATAGTGAATAATGTGTTCGATATAATTTTATTATACAGAAATGTTGAGCAAAATCCATAGATACCAATTAAGTAAACGCTTACTACTTATTAGATGTCTGGACAAATTTAAGGAAATAAGAGGTGAAAAAAGATGCCGCGAACCTATTTAATTAAACCTGTTTTAGACCAATATTATTCATGCATTACACATGGTAGAGGGATTTATTTATATGATGAAGCAGGAAATAAGTATATTGACGGTTCTTCCGGAGCAGTTACAGCAAGTATTGGACATGGTGTACAGGATATTATTGAAGCGATGGATATGCAAGCAAAAAAAATTTCGTTCGTCTATCGTTCTCAGTTTTCAACGAGAATAGCTGAGGATTTAGCAAAAAAGATGAGTGACATATCACCTGGAGATCTAAACTGGTCTTTTTTTGTAAACAGCGGTTCGGAAGCAACAGAAACTACAATGAAAATTGCCATTCAATATTGGCAGGAAAAAGGAATCAAAACAAAAACGAAAATTATTTCACGATGGATGAGTTACCATGGAATCACGATGGGGGCATTGTCTATGTCTGGTCATATTAGCCGTCGCGAGCGTTTTGAAACGTTGTTGGACAGATATCCGTCTGTTTCCGCACCGTATTATTACAGGGATGCAAATGGCAGAACGACCGAACAATGTGATGATTATTATGCAGCAGAGTTAGAAAAAGAAATCCTTCGAGTTGGGAGTGAGCATATTGCTGCATTTATCGCTGAACCAATTGTCGGTGCCGCCGGAGGAGCACTCACTCCATCAAAAGATTATTTTAAAAAAATTAAAGCCGTTTGCGAACAGTATGATGTTCTGTTTATAGCAGATGAAGTAATGACCGGGGTTGGCAGAACTGGAAAAATGTTTGCCATGGAGCATTTTGGTGTCGTACCAGACATAATGGCGACTGGGAAAGGAATGAGTGCAGGATATACTCCAATTGCGGCGGCAGTCGTAAGTGAACATGTAATGGAGCCGATTTTACAGGGATCGAAATCCATTATGAGTGGGCATACGTTTAGTGCAAATCCACAATCAGCGGCAACAGCTCTAGCTGTTATTAACTATATAGAAAAGAACAATCTTGTTCAAAAATCTGCTGATAACGGCATTTATTTAAAAGAGAAGATAAATAGACTTGCAGAAAAAAGTAAAATAATTGGTGATATAAGAGGAAAAGGACTGTTTATCGGTGTGGAATTCGTAAAAAATAAAGCAACGAAAGAAACGTTTCCTAGAAAATTTGATCTCGTAAATCAAATAGTCCAAGCAAATTTTGAGGAAGAATTACTCGTTTATCCCGCCAATGCAGGTGAAGACGGATTAAATGGGGATGCAGTCATTTTAGCGCCACCACTTACCATCTCAAAAGCTGAAATTGACGATCTAGTTGCTCGTTTTACTAGAAGTTTAGAAAGAGTAGAACGCTCAATTGTGAGGGAGCTGGTTCAATGATAAAAGTACGAGCGATTGAAGAAGCGGTAAAACATATTCATAGCGGTTCCTCCCTTATGTTTGGTGGATTTGGGGGGATTGGAAACCCACCGACATTAATAAAAGCATTACTGAATAATGGAGTAAAAGATTTGACGTTAATTGGAAATGATGCAGGTTTTCCTAATGTTGGGATCGGTCAACTTATTACTGCTGGCCGGGCAAAAAAGTTGATTGCATCTCATATTGGTTCCAACCCGAATGCGGGGAAACAAATGCATGAAGGAACACTTGAAGTAGAATTTTCTCCACAAGGAACGCTTGTCGAACGCATTCGTGCTGGTGGTTCAGGGCTAGGTGGTATTTTGGTCGATGTCGGTATCGATGGATTAGTCGCTGAAAACAAACAAAAAATAGCTGTGAATGGAAAAACATATTTGCTCGAAACGCCACTTACTGCAGAAGTAGCTATCGTATTTGCAAAAAAGGCAGATACATATGGAAATTTAATTTTTGACAAAAGTGCTCGAAATACTAATCCTCTCGTCGCAATGGCCGGAGATATTACGATTGCAGAAGTGGAGGAAATTGTGCCAGTCGGTGAGCTCAATCCCGAGGAGATTATCACTCCAGGTGCATTTGTCGATATCGTTGTAAAAAGTGAAGGAGTGAACTGGAAATGGGTGTGGGAGTAAATGTCCGTCATCAAATAGCTAAAAGAGCTGCTAAAGAAATCGAAGATGGGATGGTCGTTAATCTAGGTATTGGCATGCCGACATTGGTTGCTGACTATATTCCGGAAAATGTGAATGTTATGTTTCATGCCGAAAATGGTGTACTTGGAACCGGTCCGACTCCGGCAAAAGGAGAAGAAGATGAAAATCTGTGTAATGCTGGAGGACTACCAATGACGATCGTACCTGGTGGATCCTATTTTGATAGTACGTATGCATTTAGCATTATTAGACGTGGCTTACTTGATGTAACCATCCTTGGCGCGTTTCAGATAAGTCAATATGGCGATCTAGCTAATTGGATTGTTCCGAAAAAAATTGTTTCGGGGATGGGGGGAGCAATTGAACTGGCCCAAAAAGCAAAAAAAGTGATTGTCCTTATGAATCACGTAGATAAAAAAGGAAATCCAAAAATCGTGACAGAATGTACTTTGCCTTTAACAGCTAAACATTGTGTCGATCTAATCATAACAGATTTGGCAGTTATCAAAGTTACTGTAAAAGGCTTACAGTTAATCGAAGTAATGGATGGCTATACCGTGGATGAAGTTGTTAAAGTAACTGGAGCTCCCCTTTTCGTAGCGAAAGAAAAGAAAGGAGAGTGTTGAAAGTGGAAGAGGCAGTCATCGTTTCAGGGGTTCGAACAGCTGTTGGCGCATTTGGAAAATCACTCCGAACGGTCGTTGCAAACGACTTAGGCAAGCATGTCCTTGAGGGATTAGTGGAACAGGCGGGTTTTTCTAAAGATAAAGTGGAAGAAGTTATATTCGGCCATGGGTATGTGCATGGAGGTGGGTTAAATTCGGCACGGATTGCTTCTCAACAGGCAGGTTTTTCAGAAAAAATCCCGGCATATGTTGTCATTAAAGCATGTGGATCAAGTTTAAAGGCAATTACCAATGCTACCGCATCCATTCAAACTAGACAAAACGAAGTAATTGTAGTTGGTGGAACAGAAAGCATGAGTAATGTTCCTTATTTGGTTAAGACACGCTGGGGAACCAAATTTGGTAATGTTGAAATGGAAGATGCATTAATGACAGATGGATTGATATGTTCACTTGGTCATGAACATATGGGAGATACCGCGGAAAGGCTTGCAGAGCAATACAATATATCTCGTGAAGAACAAGATGATTTTGCTTTTGAGAGCCATATAAAAGCAATCATGGCGATGGATGCGAATAAATTTTCAGATGAAATTGTCCCAGTAAAAATGAAAACTCGTAAATGTGTCGAGAAATTTGATATAGATGAAAGTGTCATTCACTCCATAAATAGAGAAAAACTTGCCTCTTTACGACCTGTCTTTCAACAAAGCGGTACTATAACTGCAGGAAATGCATGTCCCATGAATGATGGCGCGGCAGCCCTTTTAATGATGTCCAAAACAAAAGCAGAAGCAGAAGGACTTAAACCACTTGTAAAAGTCAAAGCCTATGCAAGTGCAGGTGTTAACCCTTCGATCATGGGAATTGGACCCGCACCGGCGACACGAAAAGCTCTAAAAAAAGCGAGCCTCACACTAGAAGATATTGGGCTGATTGAATTAAACGAAGCATTCGCCGCTCAAGCAATTGCTGTGATAAAAGAACTTCATTTAGATGAAAAAAAGGTAAACGTCAATGGCGGTGCAATTGCCCTTGGCCACCCAGTCGGTGCTACAGGAGCGAAATTGTCCGTCACATTAATTCATGAAATGATTCGGACTCAGACAAAATACGGTCTTGTAACTATGTGCATGGCTGGTGGAATGGGGATTGCCGTCATCTATGAAAATATGAGTTTATCATGAGAGGAGATAATCAAACCGTGTCAATGAAAGAAAGAATCTATCAATGGATCGATGATCATAAACCAAAAAGTATTGAACGCCTAACAGAAATGGTACAGCATGCAAGCACTCAAGGTAACGAAAAAGGGGTTCAAGAAGTTGTCGCTAATTACTTAAAAGAAATTAACTTAGAAGTAGATTTTTGGGAATTAGATGGAGATAGGTTAAAAAAACATCCGTACTTTTATTCCAACCGCGAAACTTTTGAAAATAGTCCGAATGTAGTCGGTGTTTTAAAAGGAACTGGGGGCGGTAAATCGATTATTTTAAATGGTCATGTCGATGTTGTCCCAGAAGGGGACCATGCTCAGTGGGACGAAGAACCTTACAGTGGAAAGGTCATCAACGGTAAAATGTATGGGCGAGGGGTGACAGATATGAAAGGCGGTAATATCGCTTTACTCCTTGCATTAGAAGTAATTCAGACTCTAGGAATTCGGTTAAAAGGGGATGTCATTTTTCAAAGTGTAATAGAGGAAGAAAGTGGAGGGGCAGGAACTTTAGATGCAATTTTAAAAGGGTATAAGGCAGATGCTGCTATTATACCAGAACCAACAAATATGAAAATATTCCCAAAACAACAAGGGTCTAAATGGTTTCGTCTTATCATAACAGGAAGAACAGCCCATGGAGGAACACCGTCCCATGGTGTTAGTGCGATTGATAAAGCGTTCATTGTTAATAAGCATATAAAAGAACTAGAAAAAGTAAGAAATAATCGAATTGATGATCCACTCTATGATAATGTTCCAATACCTGTACCAATAAATATAGGTAGAATTACGGGAGGTGATTGGCCATCTTCCGTCCCAGATGTCGTACAGTTAGAAGGGCGGATTGGAATTGCCCCTAATGAAACGATGGAACAGGTTCAAGAAGAGCTAGAAGAATGGACTGCAAGATTAGCGGAAAAAGACAGATGGTTCGAGCAAAATCCTGTAATAGTAGAATGGTTTGGAGCTAGGTGGGTGCCCGGTGAAATAGAAACGGATCATCCATTAGTTAAATTGTTAACGAATAATTTTAAAGATATTATGGATGATGAGCCAATCGTCGTTGCCTCACCTTGGGGAACAGATGGGGGATTGCTGACCAAGGTAGCTGATACACCTACAATCGTATTCGGTCCCGGTATTACGGAGCTAGCGCATTTCCCAAACGAAGCGATCGAACTTGATAAAATTTTTCAGGCAGCAAAAATTATTGCAGCTACTATCGTCGATTGGTGTGAAGCTAGTTAACAATTATTACTTATTCTAATAAATTGTAACGATCCGAACATAGATAATTGGTTAGTTTAAAATGAGAACGGTTAAGATGCTTGTATAAAAAACTTTAGCCTATGAAACTCTGAACGATAACTTAAATTTATTATCGTTCGGAGTTTCTTTTTTGTCTTACTTGAAACTGTGACACAGATGACAGATTGTTTCGGCTCTCACTTAATATCTTCCTGTTGGGCAAAAAGGCTTATTTATGTTCAGATCTCTTATTGCTTAAAAATGACTAATGAACTAATTCGAAAGTATGAAATAATTACTTGACAATGAAAGGAAATTACCTTATATTTAAAAATATCACTTGAACAAAAATCCATACATTGAACAAATGTTCATGCGAGAGAGGGAGATGCTTTGGAAAAAGAGAAGATAAAACAAATGGTAAAAATCTGCCAATTGTATTATCAAGAGGGATATAACCAACAAGAATTAGCAAAAAAGTTTAGAATCTCCCGTCCGCAAATTAGCCGAATCATCAGTTCAGCAAAAGAAGAAGGGATTGTCGAAATAAATATTAATAATCCGTTCAGTAATGAATCAAACATAGAAAAGCAATTAATGCAAAAGTTTGGTTTAAATGATGCGGTTATTGTTGAAACAACAAATATGTCAATCGATCAATCTATTGCTAGTTTTTCTAAAGCCGGTGCATTCTATTTAGAAAACGTTCTCAGAAAAGGAAATGTTGTTGGCGTGATGGCGGGTAAATCTATACAAGAAGTTGTGCTAAGGACTCGAAGTAATGGTGAGAAGAACGTTCTTGTTATTCCATTGGTTGGTGGTCTAGGCGTACAAGGCGCAAATTGGCACGCTAATTCAAATGTCATTCAATTAGCTGAGAGCATGAATTATGAGTACTACGTTTTAAATGCTCCTGCAATTGTAAGTTCATTGGAAATGAAATCCCAACTGATTCAAGAAGAAGCAATTAATAAAGTGTTAGAAAGATATGAAGATTTGCAGACAGCAATTGTCGGTATTGGAGAAACTACAGAGGAAGCTACCTTCTTTAAAACAATGAATTTGAGCAGAGAGAAATTGCAAGAGATTAAAGATGCTGGAGCAGTTTGCAGTATTGGAACAATATTCATCAATGCTCAAGGAGAAGAAGTAGCTAAGAGTATTTCAGATCGAATGATTGGCATTTCCGGAGAAAAATTGAAACAGACCCCTCTCGTAATTGGCATCGCTGTTGGAGTTGAAAAGGTTGAGGCAATTACTGCGGCACTGTCAGGGAAATGGATCGATGTATTAATTACAGATGTTCAAACTGGAGAGCAATTAATTTAAATTAATCAACAGTAAAGGGGAAACAAACATGAGAAAAATATTAATGTCTTTAATGGCAGTTATACTGTTAGTTGTAGTTGCAGCATGCTCAAGTGATGGAGGGGAAGATAATGGAAATAAAGAAGGAGCAAGCGAAAGTGGAGAAAAAAGCATTTCGATTATGACTCCTTATTTATCTTCTGTAACTACAAAACAGATGGTTGATGAACTAGAAATTAAAGCAAATGACAATGGTTGGAAAGTAAACATTGTAGATACAAAAGGAGATGCTGGTGGACTGGCATCGCGTATGGAAGACGTTATTTTAGCAAAAACGGATGCAATTGTACTTGTTAGTACAGATCCGAACCAAGTTGCAGCACAAATTCAACAAGCAAGCGAAGCAGGTATCCCTGTGTTTGGGACCGACTCAGGCTATATTGAAGGCATGACAATGAACGCTACAAGTGATAATGAAGAAATGTCAAAAATGATCACTGAATATCTGTTTGAACAAATGGGTGGAGAAGGAAATTTAATAGTTTTAACTCACCGTCCACACCCAGGAGTTTTAAAGCGTACTGAAATGCTAGATCAAATGTTAGAAGAATATCCTGATATTAATGTTCTAACAGAATTAGAAGTTGAAGTACCAGGACCAATTGAAAGTGCTCGCCAACAAATGGAAAACTTACTACTAGCAAACAAAGATGAAGATGCAATTACTGCTGTTTGGACTGGATGGGATGAGCCGGCAATTGGAGCTGCACAGGCAATTGAAGCAGATGGACGCGACAATATTATCGTGACTGGAATCGATGGGAATAGCCAAGCTGTAGAAATGATTAAAGATGGGACTCCTATCACTGCGACTGTAGAACAAAACTTTATTGGTATGTCAGAAATCGTTATTGAACAAATGCAAAAAGTGTTTAACGGTGATGATGTAGACGGTACAGAATTATATGCACCAGCTAGCTTGATTACAGCTGAATAATGTGAAGAGGTGAAAGTGACTGATGTTACTGCAAACAAACAACATTACAAAAGTATTTGGGGGACATAAAGCATTAGATAATGTCAATGTTACTTTTGAAGCAGGCACTGTTCACTCATTGTTAGGCGAAAATGGTGCGGGAAAGTCCACACTCATTAAAATACTGACAGGTGTGTATCAACAAACAAGTGGACAAATTATTTGGGAAGGTAAGGAAGTTAATATTGAACGCCCAAAAGCTGCTCAAGATCTTGGTATTAATGTTATTCACCAAGATCGGCAGCTTGTCCCTTATTTTACGGGTCTGGAAAATTTATTTCTTAACAAGACATATCCGAAAAAAGTACTTGGTGGTATACATTGGAAACGAATGAGGGAACAAGCAAATGCTTTAAAAGACAAATGGAAGATTGATATTCCAGTAGACAAACCTGTCTATGATATGACCCCGACAGAACGTACCATGCTGGAAATATTAAGGGCTATGAGTCAAGAATCAAAAGTACTCGTACTTGATGAGCCAACAGCTTCATTAACAGATAAAGAGTCAGTTTTATTATTTTCTTTAATTGATCATCTGAAAAAAGAAGGAGTAGCTATTATTTACATCTCCCACCGACTTGAAGAAGTTATACAAATCTCTGATTATGTAACAGTACTTACCGGTGGAAAAGTTACAGCTTCTTTAACAAAAGATGAGATTACTAGAGAAAAAATTATTTATCATATGACTGACGGGCAACAAATGAATGCGAGTAAAAAAGAGAAAGCCGACTTAGCTGATCAACAAGTTCTTTTAACAGTATCTAATTTAGCGACAAAAGATGATAAGGTAAAAGACGTCAGCTTCAACGTCCATGCAGGAGAAATAGTTGGGATGTATGGATTGGCAGGTGCGGGAAGAACAGAAAGTATGGAAGCAATTTTTGGGTTACGAGAAAAATCGAACGGTGAAGTTGTTTATAAAGAAAAATCATACAACAAAGTAAGTCCAAAACAAATGATAAAAGAAGGAATGATTTTAATTCCTGAAAACCGACATGATGAAGGGTTAATCATGCCAAATACGATCAGCCATAATATGACTTTACCAATATTGAATGAAGTATCAAGTGGTGGAGTGCTTACTCGTAAAAAAGAAAGTGAAAAAGTTCAAGGGGAAATGAAACGCTTTAAAGTAAAAGCAGTAAGCGCGAATCAGACTGTGGCAGAATTGAGTGGAGGAAATCAACAAAAAGTAGTGTTTGGAAAAGCGTTACTGACAAATCCGGATTTATATATTTGTGATGAGCCTACACAAGCTGTTGATATAATGACCAGGAATGATATTCACTCCTTTTTACAAGAACAAGCATCCAATGGTAAGGGAATAATTTTTGTATCTTCTGATATACAAGAAATCTTAGAAGTAAGTGACCGGATTATCGTATTTAGCGAAGGAAAAACGGTTGCAGATCTTAAAAACAAAGATATCGATAATCATACGATATTAGATATTTGCTATCAACATCAAAAGGGGGAAAATTAAAGTGAGTGAAGCAGTCAAACAACCAAAGCAGAAGATGTCATTCTCCCAAAAAATCAGTTCTTATGGAACTATTTTTGCAGGAATCTCTTTAATCATTATTTTTAGTATATTAAGTCCAGATTCCTTTGCGACCGTAGATAATGTCATCAATATTACAAGACAAATATCCTTTTTGGTAATCATTGCTCTAGGTGCTACGCTTGTAATGAGTGTAACAGAATTTGACTTATCAATTGGTGCTATGGCGAGTCTTGGAGGAGTAGTATCTGCAAAGCTAGCTATTTTAGGAGTTCCAATTGTAGTTAGTTTACTCGTTCCCGTAGTCATTGGATTTATGATTGGATTAATCAATGGAGCGATCGTCACACATTTTAGAGTTTTATCTTTTGTAACGACGCTTGCAATGGGAACAGTAATTGGAGGATTTACTTTCTGGCTTACAGGCGGGTCTACTGTTTTTGAAAACATCCCAGAAAGCTTTAAATTTATCGGTCAGACGCAACTTTTTATGATTCCACTATTATCTATCATCATGATAATATTGGTCATAGTATTTTGGTATGTAATGACACATATGACTCTTGGGCGCCGTTTTTACGCAATAGGTGGAAATGAAAAAGCATCTGAAGTTTCTGGTGTGAATATTAATGCCTATAAAACAGTTGCATTTGCACTATGTGGAATGCTTGCGGCACTAACAGGAGCACTCCTAGCATCCCGTTTAGGATCTGCTCATCCAACAGGTGGAGATGGATATTTCTTGAATGCTTATGCAGCAGTATTTTTAGGAATGACTGTTGTAAGAAGTGGTATACCAAATATAGTTGGAACGTTATTTGGTGCTGCGATCTTAGGAATTCTTGCAAACGGACTAACTATTCTTCAAGTACCATCTTTCATGCAAGATGTGATTACCGGGATTATTATTATTGCAGCGCTAATTTTTCAGAAGATAGGACGTGAATAATTGTGACTCAAGTAATAAAGAGAAAAACTGAACTAGCTTCTCCTTTTATCACGGCTTATCTTGTTGGAGGATATCCGTCAAAAGAAAAAAACATTGAATTATTAAAAGAAGCAGAGAAATCAGGATTGAATGCAATAGAAATCGGTTTTCCAAGCAAAGCTCCTTATATGGATGGGGAAACTATTAAACAAGCACATAAAGAAACAGAAAATATTTTTTCAGACTTGGATGATTTTATCGATTATTTAAAGGATGTAAGAGCAGCAATCTCGATTCCGATTTGGATTATGGGATATGTTGATGACTTATTTCGAGATCAAGCATATATACGATTAGCTGAATCTTCCTACATCGATGGATTTATCATTCCAGATATTAATGTGGATCAGATGAATCAGGCGCAGCAATATTTAGCAACTACAGGAGCAAAATTTATTCCAGTTGTTAATAATAACATGTCTGATGAAGAAATAACTATTTTGGCAGAAAATAAAGAAGTAATTTATTGTCAATTGTATGCTGGGAAAACAGGTCATAAGTTAACAGATACGTCTACTTTTCCATTATTCTACGAGCGAATGAGAAAACTTACTAATGCTAAACTAATGGCAGGATTCGGAATAAATAGTCAAGAAATCGCTGGGAAAATATTTGAAGTAGGTTATGATGGTATTGTAGTTGGAAGTGAGTTTGTTCGTATTGTTGCTACTGAAAAGGAAGAGACTTTGTATAAATTTATTAGAGAACTAGTAAACGCGAAGAAAAAGTGGGGATAATATGTCTTATGTAGCTGTTTTCGATATAGGAACGACTGCAGTAAAAGGTATTTTGGTTAATAAAAAAGTTGAACTTAAAGAGGAACATACAATTGAATTAAAAACGTTTGTTTCTGACGGTGGAATTGTGGAACAGTGTCCAGAAGATTGGTGGGAGGCAATAATTGAAATAGCAGCCCTTTGGTGGAAAAGCGGAATCTCACCTAAGTCTATTCGCGCAATTACGTTTTCAGGTCAAATGGAAGACGTTATTCCCATAAGTCCGAACGCAACTCGAGCAATCTTATATTCGGATACAAGAGCTGGAAATGAAGCGGAGTGGGTACATGAGCAGTACCCAGAAATACGTGCCACTACAGGTAACAACATAAGTGCAACTACTCCGCTAGCTAAAATTAAATGGTTGCAATCAAAAGGGAACGTAGTATATGATTCGGCAACTCATATTGTTTTTAGCTCCAAAGATTATATCATTAATAAACTTACAGGGCAAGCAGTAACAGACCCAGTAACAGCAGCTACGACAGGAATGATGGACCTGAAATATAGCTGTTGGAGTAAGGATATTTTACAAAAATGTTTCATTGATGAATCCAAGATGCCTCTTTTATTAGATGTAGATAGCATCGTAGACACCGTCTCCTCTGAAGCCAGTGAGATCAGCGGATTCTCAACATCGACGGCGGTCATCAATGGTAGTGGAGATGCGGGAGCAACTACACTTGGAGCATCGGCAATTCATGAAAAAGACGGTTATTTTTACATGGGTACAACGGGGTGGCTTGCTATTGTGGAGAAAAACCAAGGTCAACTTGAGACATTATCTGAAGGCCATTTTAATTTATCTTTTGTAGATAGTGAACACCGTATTTCCGTTGCGCCATTGCTTAACGTTGGAAACGTGCATAAGTGGGCTGTCCAAGCTTATATTAATAAAAAAGAAATAAACAAATATGAAGCATTTGAAAACTTGATTGAACAGGTAAATCCGGGTAGTGAAGGTGTGTTATTTTTACCTTACTTGAACGGTGAAAGAAATCCGTTGATCGATCCAGAAGCAAAGGGAGCATACTGGGGAATCACTCCAAATACAGAAAGAAAAGAATTAGCTCGTGCAGCCCTAGAGGGAGTTACGTTTTCTTTAAAACAAACATTAGAAATGTATAATATAACAGACCAACGTACGATAACTCTTATTGGCGGAGCATCTAAAAGTAATGTATGGTGCCAAATGATGGCAGATATTATGAACCATCCAATTAGAGTACCTTCAAACAGTGAATATTTACCGTCAATTGGAATTGCATCAACGGCTTTTATAGCTCTTGAGTGGTGCGATTCATACGAATATTTTATTGATACGTATGTGAAGACTGTACCTGGTAAAACATATATACCTGATCCAAAAAAAGTAAAGATTTATCAATCAACTTATGAAACTTTTAAAAAATTACATCCCGCGTTACAACAAATCTACAAATAAACATCCGCCCATTGTGGCGGGTGTTTTTTATGTTTTTATTTTACACATGTTTGTTAATCACTTATGCTTAATTATTTCAATTATTTAAAAATTTTTTATGAAAGCCTTTACAAATTAAAAACAGTGTGATAATTTATATTTAGTCATAGACTATGATTAAATATAAATTAAAGGATTGGAGTCGGTAAGATGCAATTTTTAGATTGGTTTGCTGTTGTTTTATTTTTTTTAATCATGGTAGTAATAGGTTTTTGGTCGTATAAAAAGATCAGCGGTTCGGATGATTTTTTTGTTGCCGGTGGAAAGCTCCCTTGGTGGCTATCGGGAATTTCTCATCATGTTTCAGGCTATAGTGGTGCTGTCTTCGTTGCTTATGCGGGATTAGCTTACACGCATGGATTTAGCATTTATGTCTGGTGGGCAATAACTATTACGGTTGCAGTAATTGTTGGTGCATATATTATGGCTCCAAGATGGGCTAGACTCCGGATTAATTACAACATCGAATCACCTACAGAATACTTGTCAATAAGATATAATGTTCCGACACAACAGCTTATGGCATGGTGTGGGGTTATTTTAAAACTCTTTGATGTTGGAGCTAAATGGGCAGCAATAGGAATCTTACTAAATGTGTTTGCTGGAATTCCAATCGTCTACGGGATTTTAATTTCAGGAATTGTCTCCCTTATTTATATAACTATCGGAGGGCTTTGGGCTGATGTATGGACTGATTTTGCTCAATTTGTGGTTCAAATTATTGCTGGTTTAGTTATGTTTTTTGTCGTTATGAAAATGATGGGTGGTGTAAGTTCCTTAACAGGAATCTGGGAACAACTACCTGCAGGTCATAGTCAGCCATTTAGTGAACCATATACAATCTGGTATGTATTCTTTTATTTCTTTGTCGTCTTTTTAAGTTATAACGGAGGAACGTGGAACTTGGCTACACGTTATATTTCTTCCCCATCTGGTGAAGAAGCTAAAAAAAGCGGATTATTATCAGGGATATTATATTTAATCTGGCCATTATTTCTATTCTTTCCAATGTGGGCAGCGCCCCTTATTCTACCAGGACTCGAAGATCCAACACAGTCTTACGGTTTATTAGCTCAAGAATTACTTCCGGCCGGATTGGTTGGATTAGTTCTCGCTGGGTTGTTTGCAGCGACGATGTCTATGACATCATCTGATGCTAATACGATTTCAGCGGTTATTACACGAGATATCTTGCCTGTACTCTCGGAAAAATATAGACAGCTTACACAAAAAGAATCACTTCGTATCGCTCGGATTACGACATTTACGTTTACGTTTTTAACCTTAATTATTGGAATTTATTCAGAAAAATTTGGTGGGGTACTTGGACTCATTATTTCATGGTTCGGTGCATTAATTGGCCCAATCTCCATTCCAATGTTATTAGGGCTTTTCCCGGCATTCAAACGTTCGGACTCAAAAGCAGCGATTTCATCAATTATTGCGGGTCTGCTAATGTTTATCATTACAAAGTATGTTGTAGATTTCCCGCTCTCTTTAGAAATTGGATCACCCGTTCTTGTCTCAGCTATTATATATATAGGAATGGGATATTTAAATAAAGAAGAAAATGTCAGAAAAGAAGTGGAAGATTTAATCGAAGCTGTAAGCACAAAAGAGAAATAATATTGTTATAGAAAGGGGAAAAAGTATGAATAAACAATTATTGAAGGAAAAATATACAGCCGACTTATTGCAAAACTTTTTACCTTTCTGGGAAAACGCCATCGATTCAGAATATGGTGGTGTTTTCACCTGCTTCACCAATGAAGGGGATAAACTGGTCAGCGATAAAAAGTATATCTGGTCACAAGGCAGATTTCTCTGGTTATGTTGTCATTTACTTATATTAAAAAAGAAAGGTCTACTAGATATATCCGAACGCTGGGAGGAGGCAGCAACAAAAACATATCAATTTCTAGAAAAAAATGCAGTAATGAAAAATAACCATATTGTATATGCAGTTGAACGAGATGGCACTCAAATTGATGAAGCCTTAGACATAAGTATTTTTGCAGACTGTTTTTATATTATTGGCTGTAATGCTTATGCGTATTATTACCAGGATAAAGATATATTTAATAAAACTATTATGATCTACGATAAAGTAAAACAGCGTATATCACAGAATGATTTCGCATCTGAGCCATATCCAATCCCTACAGGATTTGAGACTCATTCGATTCCAATGATCCTTTTAAATGTGGCAGAGGAACTTTATAAAACTGCCAAGAGTCTAGATCATCCGAATCAAACAAAACTCCTGCAAGATATGAAACACAATTTAGAATCGATTCTAGCTTTACAAGACGGCAATAGAATTATGGAATATAAGTCAACTCGGATGGATGAGACAACTAGTTTACTAGTTCGTCACGTTAATCCTGGTCATACGTTAGAGTCAGTCTGGTTTATGATGCATAGCTTAGAACTTATGCAGATAGAAAATAAGGAAGAGTATATTGACAGATTGGTAAAAATAGCAGCTCATTCTTTTGATATAGGCTGGGATAGCACGTACGGTGGATTATTACGATTTGTGGATAAAGAGGGAGGTCCTCCTAAAGGAAATACGATTGACACCTCAATCGAAAAACTTATTACGGAAACATGGGATACAAAATTATGGTGGCCACATTCGGAAGCATTGTATACAACATTACTTATGGCAATCAAAACAAAAGAAAAATCATGGGTTGAACGCTATAAAAAAGTTGAGGAATATGTTTTTCAAACGTTTCCAAATGAAAATAAAGCGATTGGTGAATGGATACAAATTCGCAATCGTAATGGAATACCGATTCAAAAGGTTGTTGCATTACCTGTAAAAGATCCATTTCACATTATTCGCAACTATTTGCTAATCTTAAAACTATTAGAGGAGTAGTCCAATGTTTCTTGGAACTAATAAAATTGATATTACCCCTGAGTTGCCAATTAATCTAGCAGGTTTTGCTCATCGCGAAGGGTTGACTAATGAAGTTGAAAATCATCTTTTTATAAAAACATTTTATTTTAAAGTTAAAACAACAAAAATAATAATGATTGTTGCTGACTTAATCTGGTGGGGAGATCAGCTTGTGTGTGAATTACAAAATGAAATAGAGGATCATTTTTCTATCCCAAAGGATCATATTTGTTTCCATGCAACACATAATCATTCAGGACCGCAAACAAGCTTGGGCTTCAGTAAGAAGCTTGGAGAGATTTCTTCCGAGTTTCTCGATTTATTAAAAAAACGAGTAATAATAAGCGTTGAGAAAGCGATTAAAAACATAGAAAAAGTATCCATTGAACGAAGAACAGGTACCTCACAGTTAGGGATATACCGAAGAAAGCTTGTTAATAACCGAATTATTATGGCACCAAATGAAAAAGTGCCTAATGACAACGGACTTAACACAATATCCTTCAAAACTGAAGAAGGGAAAGTGAAGGCAATATGGATTCATTATTCTTGCCATCCGACAACGACTGATGCCAATGTGATTTCAAGTGAATATCCGGGAGTATGTTGCCAAATCATAGAAAAATATTATCCTAAGGCGACAGTTGCCTTTTTGCAAGGTTTTTGCGCGGACGTAAGGCCAGCTCTCGTACAAGATGGAGCATTTTACAGAGGGTCTTTACAACATATGAAAAGGATCGGAGAGTGTTTTGCTCAAGAAGTGTTAAACGTGCTTATGCATGGGAAGAAAATTACGATTAAAGAAAAACTTCAAATAGAGAATAAAGAACTTGTTCTTCCATTCGATGATAATTCAGTTAATGAATATATACCTATTGAATTGAAGGAAGAGTGGCCGAAAATTATAAAACAAAATAGGCAAAAAAAGCATGTGTTACATTTTCAATATATAAAACTAGGGGAAAACCTATCTTTTATTGGGTGTAATGCTGAGTTATCACAAGCTTACGGAGTATTTTTGAAAAAACTAGAAAATACCATCCTGCCTTTAGGTTATACCAACGGAATGGTCGGCTATGTTGCAACGAAAAAACAAACTGAAGCAGGTGGATATGAACCGGTTGACTCTATTTTTTATTTTGGATTACCTGCAATGCTTGCTCTTGACACTGAGGAAAAGATTAACGATACTTTTAAAACAATTATAGGAGGAGAATAATGTCTACTATTTTACATGAAGGGAAAAAAGATAAGTTAAATTACTTTGTTTGTTCAAACAGAGATGAAATGGGGAAATTGGCTGCACAATTTGCAGCAAATAAAATAAAAGAAATGTTGGCAATCAAAGATGAAGTACGTATAATTTTTGCTTGTGCTCCATCCCAGAATGAAACTCTTCATTATTTAACAGAAGATGATGAAATTGACTGGTCACGTATCGTTGGTTTTCATATGGATGAATATATTGGGCTTCCAGCTGATTCTGATCAGCGATTCAGTATTTATATCGAGAATCATTTGGTGAATAAAGTAAAAATGAAGGAGTTTCACTTCATTGATGGAACGAAAGATGCAGCTAAAATGGAAGAACTATACACAACATTATTAACAGAAAAGCCGATTGACCTTGTTTGTCTAGGCATAGGTGAGAACGGCCATATCGCATTTAATGATCCACCTGTGGCTGATTTTAATGATCCCCAAATGGTCAAAGTAGTAGAATTGGACGAATATAGTCGCAGACAACAAGTAAATGACGGTTGTTTCCAACAAATTCAAGATGTACCAACACATGCATTAACATTAACGATTCCAGCTTTAACATCCGCAAGCACCATGGTATGCACTGTTCCCGGTCCTACTAAGAAGGAAGCGGTATCGAATGTACTACATGATTCTATTTCAACGGCATGTCCAGCTACAATACTAAGGGAACATAATGATGCTTATCTTGTTTTGGATAAGGAGGCTTACGGAGGAGAGTAATTATGATCAGAAGCAATGAACAAAAGATTTGGGGAATACATTATCAAACGAATAAGCCAATTGAACTGACGATAGAAGATGGTTATATTACTTCTCAAAAAGAAATTGAGAAAGAAAATAGTACTGATTATATTCTCGCCCCAGGGTTTGTAGATATCCAAATTAATGGATATAAAGGCTATGATTTTAATGATAAACCTTTAAATCTAGAAGAATGGGATACCGTCGTGAAAGAACTTCTAGATGTCGGGGTAACCACTTTTTATCCGACAATCATTACTAACTCGATTGAAGAATTGACAACAATATTTGAAAAAAATATAGAAGTATTTGAAAAGAGCCAATTCGTTAATTCTATGATCGGTGGTTTTCATTTGGAAGGTCCTTACCTTTCACCGATGGATGGACCACGTGGAGCACATAATAAGGACTATATTAAGACACCAAATTGGAAAGAGTTTTTTAAATTACAAGAGATTGCCAAAGGGAAAATTAAAATTATTACTTTATCGCCTGAATGGGAAGAATCAATTGAGTTTATCGAAAAAGTTACGAATACGGGTGTGAAAGTTGCGATTGGTCATACGGCAGCTAATACGAACCAAATTAGCCGAGCGGTTCAAGCGGGAACCGTATTATCTACCCACTTAGGAAATGGCGCCCATGTAACATTACCACGACATCCAAATTACATTTGGGATCAGCTTGCTGAAGATGACTTATGGGCATCTATCATATCGGACGGTCATCACCTTCCCATGAATGTGATAAAAGTATTCAATAAGGTCAAACAAGATAAGATGTTTTTAGTTAGTGATAGTGTTGCATTAGCAGGGATGAAACCTGGCGATTATGAGGCAGCGGTAGGTGGTTCAGTTACCTTGACGGATGATGGGCGCCTCCATTTAAAGGATCAACCAAATTTACTTGCCGGCTCTGCTCAAAATTTATTGCAAGGTGTAGAGAATTTGGTGAAAAGTAAGATTTCAACGTTTAGCAATGCGATTGACAAGGCTTCTGTAATACCTGGAAAATTCATGGGAATTAAGCAGAAGGACGGTCTAAAAGTTGGGGCACCTGCTGATATTCTCCAAATGGATTGTAGAAAAGTTGACTGGAAAATTATACATGTCTGGAAAAATGGGATACAAAGAAAATAAGGAGGAACTTAGATTGGAATTAATGACTACTTATTTTGAAAAAATTAATAGCTATTTAAAAGATATTATGCATTCAGAAAAGTCTCGAATGAACATGGTTGCAGAACTCATTGCAGATCATATTAAACAAGATAAAATATTTTATGTTTATGGTCCGGGAGGCCATTCCAATTTAGCCTCCCAAGAAGTATTCTTTCGTGCAGGTGGTTTAATGCATGCTAGCGCGATCCTTGATGAAGGAACATTATTAAGCAGTGGAGCATTAAGATCGATGGCAGTAGAAAGAACGCCTGAGTATGGGAAAATTGTCATTGATGATTATAATTTACAACCTGGGGACCTATTAATCATCGTTAACGCATACGGCATCAATGCGGCAACAATCGATGCAGCGCTAGAAGCGAAAAGTCGCGGTGTGACTACCGTCGGAATTTGTTCTTATGAGCATGCAGAAAATACACCTTATGACCATCCGGCAAGACATCCTTCTAAAAAGAATTTACATGAAGTAACTGATTATAGTGTTGATTCAAAAGTGAAAGTTGGCGATGCGATCATAAATATCGAGGGACAAGAACAAATGGTAGGTGCTGTTTCCACTTTTACCAATGCATTTATTTTAAATAATATTACGATAGAAGCGACGAATATTCTTGCAAAACAAGGAATTCAACCACCTATATGGAAAAGCGGTAATGCTTCCGGTGGAGATGAATGGAATTCACAATTTATTAGCCAGTTTAAAGGTAAAATAAAGAATTTATAAACAATATTTACTATAATTAAGGGGATGGTAAAAGCAAACGACAGGAGTGCACTTATTTTGATAAAAGGTACAAGTATATTGCGTGAACAGAATAAAAGAAAAGTTTTATCTTTTATTCGTCAGCTAGGTGAAACATCTAGGCAGGATTTAGTGAAAAAAATGAATGTAAGTAAAAATACCATCTCGTTAATTGTCGATGAATTTATTAATGAAGGAATTTTAGTAGAAGTAGGAGTAAAAGAACCAGGAAAAAAAGGCAGACCGAAAGTATTAATAAAATTAAATAAAGATGGCTACAAATCGATTGGTATTTCGGTAAGTAAAACTAGAATGGAATACTCCATTATAAATTATTATGGACAAGTCATTGAAAAGAAAACATTTTCAAATGAAGGAATCGATCCTGTACAAACGAAAGAACAGTTGCTGAAATTAATTCGTTCACTGCTTCAGACAAAAACGAATATTATTGGGATAGGAATTGGAATCCCAGGTATTGTGAATTCTGAGAAAAAGTTTATTTATCTTTCCACCCATTTGAATTGGAAAAACATATCGTTGGATGAACTTGAAGAATTTTCTATTCCTATTTATGTGCAAAACAGTGTAAATATGGGGGCTATCGGTGCGCTTCATTTAGAAGGAGATACGGGAGAAGGGAATACATTTTATGTTAGGGTAAGTGAAGGTGTGGGTGGTGCTTACATCATTAATAACGTCAGCTTAGATGGGGACAGTTGGACTGCTGGTGAAATAGGTCATATATCGATTGATTCTGCGGGGGATCGATGCGAATGCGGGCAAAGAGGATGTTTGGAACTTTTAATAAATTATAAAGCATTTATCGAAAAACTAGAGTCATTTGGACATTCTCCCATAATGAAAGACGGGGAAATACAATTTGAACGCGAAGTTATACAATCAAAAGATGTGCAACAATTAATGCATAAATATGGAATTTATTTGGGGAAAGCTCTTGTCCAGGTCGTACATTTAATGAACCCGAATAAACTTATTATTGACGCTCCCTATAATTTATTTGAACAGTTTCAACAAGGATGTCTAACCTATTTGAAAGCACATGCACTAACGATCCCTTTGCAACATACACATATTATATTTGGTACCCAACGGTATAATATGAGCCACGGAGCAGCATTAACTTCTATAATCAATTATGAAAAGAGCTACTAAATAATAATTTTCGTATAGGGGCTCACTAATAAGCTCCCATAAGACGGGACAGTAGTTATTAACAATAATAATTTTGTGGAGAGAATATGTTAAAGATTGATAGAACGATTAGAAGGAAAGATATCAGCCGCCATGTTTGGACACAGCTCAGACCAGTGCCTATTAGTGAAGTGAAACTTTGGATTTTCGTTTTAACTTTTTTGATGCTTGATACCTTATGTGTGTTTCCTGTCATTGGGAATACATATGCAAGTGAGTATTTTTTTGCAGTGATCATTCCTACTGCATTTATAAATATCTGGGCGATTACAATTCTTTTCCGAAATTTTTATTCTACCCAAAAAGAAACTATTTATTTTATTCTAGCAAATAGTATTGTTTTAGCATTCTGTTGTTTTATAGTCGCACAGAAAATTGTTTATATAGATACTAAAGTAGAATCTACTGCTTTTTTTATTATTTCTATTCTTTTTTATTTCGGTTGGATTGGTTATTTCACTCAGTATATTTTCCGAAAATACGCCAATATGAAATGGCGTTATAGTCAAAAGAACTTTTTACTTGATATGCTTGGAGTGATTTTACTACTACTCCCATCCAATGGTTATAATTTCTATCATTTTTATATAAAGGGCAATCCGTTTGAAGAATATATTAGTGCATTCGTTTATTTATGTCTTGGAATTTTACCGATATATATTTCGATACAATTCCTGCACCGGCTTTTGTATATTCGATTCAATTCCCATTTATTTCGATTATCACAACTAAGTAGAAAAGAAATTAAACAAGAAAAAGCAAAAGGCAAGACGATCAAAGTTAATTAAACATTTCGCAAAATCAAAAGCAATATATTAAAAAACTCTCGCGATGGTATTTGGCCATACGAGAGTTTTTATTAGTAAAGTGAGTTGTTATTAAGATAATACCTTTTCCACTCTGACTCGTTCTTCTTGTGTTTGTTTAAATAAAAAGCTTAAAAGAACGCAAAGAATCGTATTAATAAATAATCCCCAAAGACCACTTGCAATTCCAAACGGCTTTAAACCTGTAAATGCCATATAGGATGCGACAACTGTTCCTACGGCCATTCCGATAAAAACAGCTTTGGAATGCATGTTCTTCCAGTAAAGCCCAAGTATAAATGCAGGAGCTACTTGGATTAAAAGTTCAAACTTTAATATAAATATTCGATACAATGTTGCTGGCGGATACCAAGCCATGATTAATAATCCGATAATTAGAATAACTCCTGTGACTTTTCCAACTAGGATCTGTTTCTCATCACTGGCCTCTTTATTTAGATATCTGCCGTAAATATCTTTTGAAATAACAGAAGATAAAGTTAATAAGACAGAATCCGCTGTTGAAACGATTGCTGCGATAATTCCACCAAATAATAGAATCATAGCCCAGTAGAAGAAACCATTTTGACTCGCAATATGATTTGCCATCATTCCTACAAGCTGTTCAGATTCCCCTTCAGTTAACCCAGGGAATGCTTGAATACCAATTATTCCGATAATAAAGACAAATCCAGACGTAATAAACGGAGCCCAAGCCATCCATGTTAAAGAGCGTTTTAAAGATAATTCACTTCCAGCTGCGTATATACGTTGGATCGCGTGTGGATAAATTGCGGCTCCGATAGTAACAAGAATTAGCATGCTAAACCAGCTAACAACTCCGTTAAAATCCGGTACACCAAGTTTCTCTGGTGAAACAACAGCTGTATATTCTGTAGCACTTTTTAGTCCGCCAAAATAAATAATCGAACCGATTAATAAAATTATTACTCCAAATAAGAGCGCAATACCTTGCATTGTATCCGTATAAGCAACAGAACGCATTCCACCAAGCCAGCCGTATATAACCATAATTGTAACGAAAAATAACACTGCAGCCTGATAAGGAACGGTGCCTCCAGTTAAACCACTAACACCTTGTCCGATTGCAACAATTTGTTCAAGTAAATAGTTACATAGTCCATATAGCATCAAGAGAGAAGCTAATATAGTAACCCCTTTATTTTTAAAACGTTGCTCCATAAAATCAGACGGGGTAATAAAATTATATTTTTTACTTAATACATAGAGTCGTGGAGCAAATAGTAAATATCCAATAACAATTAAGATGAAAAACGTGATTGACTGTAACCAGAAAAATCCCATTCGGTAAGCAGTCGGAGCATACCCAACAATTGTATTTCCGCTATATTGTGTGGCAAAAAAGGTGAAAAACAAGACAAATACGCCAATTTTTCCGCCACCTAAATAAAATTCTTTATTTGACTGATGGATTCCTTTGTTTTTGAGATATGTAATAATTCCTATTGCTAACATAAGAAATCCATAAGCGAGCATAATGACTATACCTGATGTCCCCGAAAAAGCTAACTTCATTCTTGATCCTCCCTATATTCCTCTTCATCCGCCATTTGCCAACAATATTTTAAAATAAATGTTAGAGTAATAGAAATGGCAAGGGATACCCCCATAATTACAATTGCCCAATAAGGAACTCCAAAAATAATAGGATTGAATGATCCAGTTGGAAAATACCAAGGAACACTAAACACGTAAAGTGTAATTAGAACGATCCAAATCTTCCAGTTTTTTATGGGCTCTTTTATCTTCTTCACAAATACTCCTCCTTTTTAAAACTTTCTGACTATTAAACTTATAGTCAATAAAAAATAGTGAACATTTTCAATTTTAACTGCATATTTATTAATGTCAAGAACTTTTAATTAATTCAAATACTTGAAAAAGAATGGATAAGATAATAATCGAGTATTTATTTAAACACAATAAAAATAAGAAATTGCTAGCTGAAAAAGTAAGTAAAACCATAAAAAGTAAGTTTGTTTAGCTAACTCTCTTATGTAAAAATATGTATAAATATACATTTGTTTACGTCTAGAAACGGTTGCGATTGACCTAGAAAAAGACAATAAGAACTCCATCACATCGTCTGGAATGACGAATGATTGGAGTTCATTTTTTGTGTTATATTTCCCAATTTATTTCTGATAATCCTTCTTTTCTTAAAATAGCATTCGTTTTGGAAAATGGCTTACTCCCAAAAAATCCACGATAGGCTGAAAAAGGACTAGGATGGGCAGCTTTTAATAAATAATGTTTGTTCGTATCTATTAATAATTCCTTTTGCTGGGCTGCTTTTCCCCATAAAATGTATACAATAGGGTGCTCTTTTTCATTAAGTGTTTCAATGATTTTATCAGTAAATCTCTCCCAGCCTTTTCCATGATGAGAATTAGCTTCTCCATGGCGAACAGTTAGTACAGTGTTAAGTAATAGAACACCTTGTTTAGCCCAATCGTATAAACATCCATGATATGGCGTAGGGTATCCTAAATCATCTTTTAACTCCTTGAAGATATTCATTAATGAAGGGGGTTTGATGATTCCTTTTTGGACAGAAAAACTGAGGCCATGTGCTTGATTAGGGCCATGGTATGGATCTTGGCCAAGGATAACGACTTTTACCTTATGAAATGGAGTATAGGCAAGTGCATTAAAAATATTCTCTTTGCATGGATAAATGGTGTATAAATTGTATTCTTTTCTTAAAAATGCACTTAATCTAGCATAATATTCTTTTGTAAATTCGCCTTCTACTAGCGGAGCCCAATCATTCTTTAAAATTTGATCGGTCATAATATCCATCCTCTTTTGAAGTTTCCAAGTGAGAAAAATTATCTAATTTTCCCCTGTCAGGCTAATGGTAACCCTAAAATAGATTACCAACTATAAAAATATGCCCGTTCTTTGTGTATTTAAACATAAATAAAGAAGAAATTTCATTGAAAAATAATATGTACAATAAATAAATTAACATTGTTTTAATTAACAGACAACTGTTATTATCTTCCATTATATAACTGATAAGTTCAAATGATTTGCTTCGACTTTTAAATATAAAATAAAATAATTTTAAGAAAAAAGCCGTAAGTTATTATTTGTTAATAGAAAACAGTGATAAAATATATGTATCATGAATTCTTAAATGATGAAATAAGGAAGGGATTAAATGGTGCAAAAAATATCTTTAATGGATGCATATCTCATTGAAACAGCTCGTAATGCCGGCTATACAGGGGAGGATATTCTTTTAAAAATTTCAAAGAAGGAAATAGAAGATCTTCAATCCCTGCATGATCAATTTGATTATGTTGAGTTATATCCGCTCTTTCAAAGTGGGAAATTAAAGACTGTATTGGCGGAAGGCTATCAGGTGAAATTTTTAACATTTCCCGGATTACTAAACTTGATTCGTTTAAAGTATAAGAAGTTTAAAGAGAAGGATTTTTTAGTAGATGAATTCGTGATTAAAAAATTAGTTTTGAATGAAAATGAAAAACAAGATTTAGAAACATGGATGTCACCGAACTGGCGAATGACAGAAGGAAAAGAAGGCATAGAAATCAGACCGGTGAATACATAAATACTATAATAATTCTAAGGAGAGATAAACATGATTATTGTAACAACAAATGATATTCCAAGTAAAAAAATAGCTACAGTTAAAGGGCTTGTCCAAGGGAGCACAGTAAAAGCAAAACATGTAGGAAGGGATATTGGAGCAAGTTTTAAAACACTTGTCGGAGGTGAAATTAAAGGGTATTCTGATTTAATGAAAGAAGCGAGAGAAGAAGCACTTGGACGTATGATCAAGGAGGCTGAATCCTTAGGTGCAAATGCAGTTATAGGAATGAGGTATCAGACCTCGCAAGTAATGACAGCTGCAGCTGAAGTCATCGCATACGGAACGGCTGTTGTTGTAGAGGAATAATAAAAGGACCTTGATAGGAGTGGATATGTTTTTATAGATAATTCGAGTAGGAGGCTAAATGTCTATTCGTTATTTATTTATTGATTGGGAAGAAGGAATCTTGTTTTATATTTAAAGCAGTAACTATCGGGATTAAAACTAGATAAATAAAATAACTTTATCAATGCTTCTATTTATCCGGGAAATTAATATTTTTCATAGAATTTCAAGAAAATTTTTATTCTTGAGTAATATCATATTTTTGATTAAAGAATACTTATCCTAGTACTTATTGTTTATGTAAATGAAGAATATCATCATCGGCTAACAGATAAAATGTGAAAAATAATTGAGAAAAAATAATCATAGTAGTAGAGCATCCATTATTGTAAAAATGTACCCTTTTTTATTGTGGGGATACTAGGCGTTCGAACGTAAAGAATTCACTATGTAATTAAACACTTATGCCGTCTCTTCTATGTATATTATTATCCGCTGTCGTCAACATTAAAGATAATTCATAGAAGAATAGTGAGGATGGAAATGGATGAAAAACAAGCCGGTTATTCTATTGAACATTGATTCCTTAATGACATATCCATTGGAGATTGCGATTCAAACTGGTCGAGCCCCAGCCCTTCAATTTTTAAAAGAGAACGGAACTTATTTCAATAATATGGTCAGTTCTTTTCCAACAATGTCGGTGACGATTGATAGTAGCTTACTAACGGGTACATATGCAGATCAACACCATATTTCAGGTCTAAGTTGGTTTGATACATCAAAAAAAGAAATTGTGAATTACGGTACTGGGTTTCGAGAAACATTTCGATTAGGAACGAGAAGATCCATACACAATATGTTGTATCGATTGAACAATGAACATTTGAGTTCGAATGTGTCAACAATATTTGAAGAGCTAGCGAATCGAGACATTCCTTCTGCTTCCATTAATTCGTTTGTTTATCGAGGCAATACTCCAAAAAAGTTAAAAGTGCCGGGGCTATTTAAGACATTGACTCACTTTAAAGATGGAGAATGGATAATGGAAGCTCCTCCTGTTCTTTCTCTAGGAGCTTTTTCGAAATTAAAGCCTTTGAATTTTACATTCCAAGTAGCGGCTGGAAATAATAAATATGCAGCAAGAGAATTAATATATTTAATCCGTAAAAATAGACTTCCTGCTTTTGCTTTTTGTACCTTTCAAGATTTAGATTTCCGTATTCACCTTAAAGGACCTTTGGATATAAAAGGTATTACTCGGATCGATAAACAACTTCAAAAAATACTAAATGTATATTCAAGTTGGGATGAAGCATTAAGGAAAAATATTTGGTTAATCATGGGAGACAATGGTCACTCAGCTACACATACTAAATATAAGGAATCTGTCATTGATTTGGTAAAATTATTTAAACAATACCGAATAGCGAAGCTTGAACGTCCTATTCACCGGAAAGATCAATTTGTATTTTGTGTGAATCAGCGGATGTCTTATATATATATACTCGATGCTATGCTTGAGGAGACAAAAATTGTTGATCGATTAAAGCGAGATAAGCGAATTGATGTTATTGCGTGGAAGGAAGAAAACTGGATTCGGGTAGAATCTCCCCTGAAGCATGGCTCCCTACACTATCGCCCGAGTG
This sequence comes from Pseudogracilibacillus sp. SE30717A, assembly GCF_037071985.1. Classification (NCBI taxonomy): domain Bacteria; kingdom Bacillati; phylum Bacillota; class Bacilli; order Caryophanales; family Bacillaceae; genus Pseudogracilibacillus; species Pseudogracilibacillus sp. SE30717A. The sequence goes on from NZ_JAXHDF010000003.1 coordinate 242,654, forward strand.
AAGAGGTTTTAGATGAATATGATCAGGGATGGAAAGTTCGTGGAGAAATGGATATTTTAGATTTAAGAATGAATCGGGATGGGAAAATAGCATATGGAGATTTTCCTGATGCCCTTGCACGATTATACGGTGCGTTACATGCACAGCCAGGCAGATTTATTGTCGTAAATGCCAAGCCGGGTCATGAGTTTAAAGCTCAGTTAACCCCATATCATTTATCAGGGGCAGCACATGGTTCGTTACATCGACAAGAATCGCTCGTTCCTCTGATTATCGCGGGAACGAATGAAAAACCAGTTTTTCCACGAATGATTGATTTAAAAGAATATATTTTACGGCTTATTTGATTGAAAACGTCTACCCATGGTGAATTATTTTCACTGTGGGTTTTTCCTGCTTTAGAATATGATATTATTTTAACTAATTAATGTCTCTGAGGAGTTGAGTCAATATGCAAATTAATGGCCATCGCGTAAGAGGAAACGTAATTGATCTGGAAACGAGATGCACCCATTACCATTCCGAAAAAGATCGTATTGCAATTAAATTTTTCTGTTGTAACACGTACTATCCTTGTTACAGTTGTCATGAAGAAAAAGGATGTGGTAATCATCAGACATGGCCAGCAAATCAATTTGATCAAAAAGCAATTTTGTGCGGAGCTTGCGGAGAAGAAATTACAATTAAAGCTTATTTAAATAAATCACATATTTGTCCTTATTGTAAAGCCGAGTTTAATCCGGGTTGTTCGCTCCATTATCATTTGTATTTTTCTGTTTTTTAAATATAAAATCAATAAAATGAATATAATTTTAAGTTAAAGTTAAAATAATGAATAAAAATATTAATAAAATTAATTATTGGATTGATTTTATTTAATGATTAGTATATACTCAAATTAGAAAGAGGGGATTTACATGGTTTATCCAGTCATTCATTCATGTCCGATCTGTTCTAATTCTTTACGAGTGAAGAAATTGGAATGTTCACATTGTCATACTCGAATAGAAAATGATTTCACTCTATCAAAATTTGCTTCTCTTTCTGTAGAACAAATGAATTTTGTAGAAGTTTTTCTAGTTAGCAGAGGTAATATTAAAGAAGTGGAAAAAGAACTGGGTATCTCGTATCCAACTGTACGTAGCCGATTAAATGAAATTATTGAATTACTTGGACATGGTAAGCAAAAGGAAAAAACATCAAAACATAATAAATCAGATATCATATCGATGTTGGATAATGACGAAATATCTACCCAGGAAGCGATTAAATTATTAAGAGAGGGCGATTAAAAATGCAAGATGAAATTGAGAAAATAATTAATATGGTTCAAGAAGGAAAAATAACTTCCGACGAAGCAGGCGAGTTAATTGCCGCAATTAAAGCTGAACCTAAAGCTGTCTCCACATCGAATAAAGGGTACTTAGGTAAAATGCTGAAAATTCGAATTCAGTCGGAAACAGAAGAAAATGTGAAGGTTAATATTCCTATTGGACTCGTTAAATTTTTATTAAAAATGGGGCATGGAATTGCTTCGCATATTCCTGAATCGCAAAAATATGTAAAAGATATCGATTTAGATTTAGTTATGCATGCAATTGATACCGAAATGGAAGGCAAGATTGTCGATATACAATCCGAAGATGGAGAAATAGTTGAAATATATATAGAATAAATGCATTGGCTACAATTTTTTTCCATCTGAGATGATACATTAATATGCTCGGCGCGTGAAATACGCATCGCTTGATTCTATGTGTTGTGAAGTAGCGCGCAATATAACTCGCTTTTGACATTTTAGTGTGTATTAACCTTCGTATTTAAACAAGAATACTTGAAATAATAGATGTTTTTCATTTATGCTCATCTTATTCTATCAAATATATTATAGGATTTTCAGAAGGGGGATTTTGGATTTGAATAAAATAAGATGGGGAATTTTAAGCTCAGCTGGAATAGCTCAAAGAGAACTGATCCCCGCATTTCAACGTGCGAAAAATGCGGAGGTAGTGGCTATTGCTAGTGAAAGTGGAAAGGATAGAGCACAGAAAGTCGCAGATCACTTTAACATTAAAACGGTTTATGACAGTTATGAAAAACTTTTGCAAGATCCTGATATTGATGCTGTATACATTCCATTACCAAACTTTTTACATAAAAAATGGGTTATTGAAGCAGCAAAATTAGGAAAACATATTCTATGCGAAAAACCTGTTGCGCTGAATCGAAACGAATTCACGGAAATGAAAGAAGCGTGTCAACGTGCAGGCGTACTATTAATGGAAGCGTTTATGTATTATTTCCATCCTCAACATGAGCGGGTAAGGGAAATAATGGACAGTGGGGAGATCGGATCTGTTAGATATATGCAAGCAGGATTTACTTTTCTCTTACCAGATGAAAAGCGGAATGAAAGTATTAAGATGAGCGAAGAAAAAGGTGGGGGAAGTATTTATGATGTAGGCTGCTACGCCATCCATGCGATACGAAATATATTACGGGAAGAACCTGATACTGTACAAGTAGATGCAGTCATAGATGAGCAATATCAAATTGATACAGATTCTGTTGGGTATTTAACATTTCCAAGTGGTGCCCGAGCAACGTTTGACTCAAGTTTCAATTTGGAGATGCGAAATGAATATAGACTATTTGGAACGAAAGGTAAAATTACTGTTCCACGAGCATTTCGACCCGATCAGCATGGTGGAGAAGGAAAAATTATTGTAGAAACATCGGACGGAATTAGAATCGAAACACTTAACGGAGATCAATATTGTTTACAGGTAGAACATATTTCTGAAGCAATTATTGAGGGAAAACAAGACCTTCATCACCGTTTAGAAAATACGTATAAAAATATGAATGTTATCGATGCATGTTATGAATCCATTCGAAGTGGCAAAAAAGTATCACTCACTTAAAATAGCAGTGGCTGGGACAATAAATAAAACTAGTACAGAAAAGGCGAACAATATGTTTGTTTAGCGTAGGAAATATACGTAGACTCCTCGTCGGCTAAAAGCGGTCACGTCCTGTGATCAACGCCGACACTAGGACGTCCTGTCCGTCGCGGGGACAGCGACAGGGGAACGCAGACTAAGTACGCCACGTCCTGTGGCAACGTCTGCACTAGTACATCGTGTACATCGGAAGAGATCCCTGTAGCGACTCAGGAAAGTGGAGCTACAGAAGCTAAGGCTGTGCCCGTGGTAAAGGAGACACAGTTCAAGCAAATGTAAGTGTTACTTGAACTGATGTCGCGCTTATGCCTGTGGTGAAAGCGAAGTATATTACCGAAGCTATCATACATCTACTATCGTTTTATTTACTTTATACTTTTGTCTCAGCCTCTTTATTTTTCACTTCATATATTTATTTTCGTTAGTCAGTATTGCTTTCTTTTTGAACGTTTTTTTCTTCGTCTGGCTGTTTGAAAAATTTTACCTCTTTATAACATTTCCTGCACACGGGTAAGTACTTTTCATTTCCCCCAATTTCAATTTGGGCACCTTCGTAAACAGGATAGCCTTCATCATTAAATCGTAAAATCATAATTGCTTTTCGATGGCAAAACCAACATTCCGTCTTTAGTTCTTTTATATTGTCTGCATAGAGCAGCAAGTATTCTGATCCTTCGAATAGATTGTTAAAAGAATCATTTTTTAGCCCATAACACATAACTGTAATATTATAATCATCTACTAATTCTGTTAATTGGATCACTTGCTCTTTCTTTAAAAACTGCGCTTCATCAATTAATACAGAAGTCGGTCTTTCCTCTAAGTTTAGAATAAAGTCTTTTATATTAAGTTCATCATGAAATACGTATGCATCCATTTGAAAGCCGGCTCTACTCCATATTTTGCCTTTTTCAAAGCGATTGTCAAGATGTGATGTTAATGCAACTACCTTTTTTCCTTGCACTTCATAATTATAGGCAACTTTGATAATTTCGAGACTTTTCCCAGCTGCCATGGTGGAATAGTAAAAAAATAATTTAGCCATAATTTCCTCCGCAATAAATTGATTCCTATATAGTATAGCAAAATCTGACGTAAAGGACGTGCATAAAAATTAAAAGTTTTAAAATGAATTTTGTAAAATAAAAAAACAATGAATCTGTTTGTAGAATTCATTGTTTTTAAGGGGATTATTCATAACTATTTATTATTTTTTGAAATTTTTTATTATCAAATACATCATAAAAAAGTGGATCTTCCATTAGCCAATCAACTAGCGTTGGGTCCATCTCTAATGCAGTTGATAAATACTTCAAGCCGTCTTCCATTTTCCCAGAATTAATTAATACACCACTTTTACCATAATAACTAAATGCTTCATCAGGATAGTGTTCAATTAAATCATCATACACTTCATTCGCTTCATCCATTCGATCTAAAAATGTTAGAAGATACCCTTTATAATCTAGCGTGTTAAAAATATCTTCTTCGCCATTCTCGATTAATAAATCAATGTATTCAATTGTTTTATCATATTCCTCAAGTTCATCATAAATGTACGTTAAATACCAATACGTATCTAGATCATTCGGGTCGTACGTTAAATATGTCTCAAATGATTCTATCGCTTCATCGTATTCATCTAAAAAATAGTGGGCTGCCCCTTTACCATAAATGGCATAATCTAAGTCAGAGTCAATTTCAAGTGACTTATCAAAATTGGTCAACGCTTCTTCATACTGCTCTAAATAGGATAAAGCATTTCCTAAGTTTGCATACTGTTCGGGTTCATTTGGTTCCAGTTCAATTGCTTTTTTTGCTTGTTCAGCCGCTTCTTCATGACGACCAAGTTCGTTCAGTGCAACAGCTTTGTTGTTAAACACACTATCCATCGTACTATCAAATGATTCTGCTTCCTCTAAAACTTTTAACGCATCCGTAAATTTCTCTAGCTCAATTAAAATATATCCTTTTTCACCTAATAAATAAGGGTCTTCTGGATACTTTTCTAATCGTTCATTAACGAATTCTAGTGCTTCGTCAAATTCATTTTTTTCATAGTAAGCATCATATAATTCCCTTGAAAATTTAGAATCAGTGGACGAAAATAATGCACAACCTGTTAAGATAAATAAAGTACATGTAGTAAGAAATAATAATTTCTTCATTTAAATAAGACTTCCTTTCTATGTTGTCTAAATACCCCTTCTTAATAAAAGCAGAGGTAGGATAAAAAAGAAAGAGTCCAAACTCATAAGACTAAAGTAACGCACGCGATTTAAGGATTGTTCTTTGAAAGAAACATGGTAAAATAAGTGGAACGGGTTTATCTTATAAAAATATGGGTAAACAAAAAGTTGGAAGAGATTAAATGAAAGAGGTATACGTATGATTGACTGGATTGGACAAGTTAATTGGATGCAAATATTATTTAATTGGGGAATTGTTGTTGTCAAACTAATCGTTTTAATTATTATTTATTTAATTGTAAAGTCAATTGGCCAACGGGCAATACATAAAGCTTTCGAGCGAAAACATAATCAAGAAAATTCCGTTAAAGATGATACCATTTCACTTGGAAGAAAAAAGACCTTACAATCGATAGCGAGTAATATTTTTTCTTATTTTTTATTGTTTGTTTTTTTAGGAATTGTATTTGAACTATTTGGGTTAGATATTAAAGCTTTGCTTGCAGGAGCAGGCATCATTGGACTTGCAATTGGTTTTGGAGCTCAAGGATTAGTTAGTGATGTAGTCACGGGATTTTTTATCTTATTGGAAAAACAAATTGACGTTGATGATTATGTAACACTTGCAGGTTATGATGGGATTGTAGAGGAGATTGGTTTACGTACGACTAAGTTAAGAGGATTTGATGGGACGCTTTATTATATCCCGAATAGAGAGATTGGGAGTGTAAGTAACCATTCCCGTGGAAACATGCAAGCACTTGTCGATATTGCTATTACTTGTGATACAAATATTGATGAAGCAATCAGAACTATGCAACAAGCATGTGATACATTTGCTTTAACGGAAAATGCAATCATTGAAGGCCCTGATGTATTGGGTGTAGAATCATTTGATTCTTCCAATGTCGTTTTGCGGGTTATCTGTAAAACAAAAAATATGGAACAATGGAATATCGAACGCAAATTAAGAAAAGTATTAAAAGAAGTGTTAGATGAAATTAAATCAGATTAAAAAGAACTGTTCGCATGCATAGAGTGTCGGACGGTTACATTAAAAAAACCCGAACGGATTCATATGAGAAAAATATGAATCAGCGTTCGGATTTTTTAACAGTTGAATGATTTCAACCTGAGAAATTTATTCAATTACTTATTTAATAGTTTTAATGACTCTCTAATAAAAGCGGGCAGGTCATCTGGTGTACGGCTTGTCACAAGTTGATTATGACATACGAAAACCTCTTCATCGTGATAGGTTGCTCCCGCATTTTCTAAGTCAACTTTGATCGATTTATACCCTGTTGCATCTCTGCCGTCCAATGTTTTTGCTGTAATCAATAATTGCGGACCGTGACAGATGGCAAAAACAGGTTTATCCGCATCCATAAACGCTTTTGCAAAGGAAACGAAACGATCATCAGCTCTAAGCTGATCCGGTGAGAAACCGCCTGGAATAAATAAAGCATCAAAATCATCTGGCTGGACTTCATCAATACTAGCGTCGATCTCTACTTCCGTACCATTTTTTCCTTTTACTTTGTTGTCTTTTTCTTTTTCAATCACTACTACCTCATGACCGTTTTCCCGGAATGAATTTGCCGGTTCGGTATATTCGGAGTCCTCAAACATATCTGTCATTACGGTTGCAATTTTTGCCATAATACGTCACTCCTCTACATTGTACTTTCTTTTCATATACCTCTTTTATAGCTTAATAAAACATATTAACGAAATTTAGAAACAAAAGGATTATTTTTTTCAAAAAAACGCCAAGGATAATCAGCTGCTTCCCCAGTGTTCCTCACACCAACTCGAGGTGAAGTGTCTATCTCATTTACAGTCTTTCCTTCCACTATATATAGTGGTTTGTCAGTTAAAGCATGTCCGTAATAGTTCATATTTATATGAAGTGCTTTTGTTAATTTTCCTGGTCCGTTCGTTAATTCGAAATCATTTTTTATTTTTGGCCGATTAAGTCGCATATATGTAATTCCTTGAATTGGTTCCAGTGCACGAATGAGCACGGCATGTGGTACCCCAATCGGACCTGCAACAACATTAATTAATGTATGGGTATGCATTTGGTATATATAGGCTAGTCCAGGTCTATCAAACATAATCTCTGTCCGTTTGGTCCGCCGATTATTGAAACTGTGTGCAGCTTGATCTTGTGGTCCTTTATACGCTTCTGTTTCTACGATTCTGCCGATGAGTGTCTGAGAAGGAAGTTGATGAACAAGATAATGTCCGAGTAGCTGTTGAGCGAGATCAATACATGGATAGTCAAAAAAAGATGTATCCACGGGTTTCATGAAAATACCTCCTGTTTGTTCAAGTTTATTTTATTCTAGTATGTAACCTAGTTAGGTGAAAATAAACATGCTTTAAACAGATTCTAATATGCATGCTAGAAGCGAAAGTAGGAGTTTTTTCATAGGTAGTTTATACGTTGTGCATTTTTTGGAAATGTGTAACAATTAGCAAGGAACATAGGAAGGAGGGTATATATGGAAGATCTATTTTTTGCAGGATTCTTTATAGGGTTAATGGCCTTTTTACTTCTTATTATTGCTTTCGGAATTGTTGTTTTTATTTTACAAGCAATTGGATTATATAAAATTGCCAAAAAAGAAGGGAAGAACAATATAGCCTGGCTTGCTTGGATTCCGGTTGCTTCTGGATTTTTAATCCCTTTAGTAGTAGAGGAAGATGTTCAGCCGGGTTTACGGGGGAAATTAACGATCGTTTATGCGGTTTCCGTTGTAGTGGCCATAATGTTTGCGTATTTTTTACCTTTTACTCCGTTAATTCCTTTAGGATTTATGCTTTATGCATTTTATTATATTGCAGCTAAATATTCCGACAAACCTGCTTTCCATTTAGCGATCGGGATTGCAACAATCGGTAACTCTGTTCCTTTTCAACTATTCATGCTTAGAAACAGAGAGAGAATTTCGGGCGAGACGGTTATAGAAGAAGCGTGATCGATCGTATAACCTCTTCTTTACTGCTGGAAACATGATAGAAACGTTTTCATATAGTAAAGAAGGAGGGTAGAAAATGAATTCAGTTGGGTTGTTTTTTAACGAAATGATCGTTCTTTATTTGATTGCATGTATAGGATTTTTGGCACGTAAAAGAAAAGTATTAAATGAGCATGCTAATAAAGTAATAACGCAGCTTGTATTGTATATAACTTTACCCGCTTTAATCATTTATTCATTAGATGTATCTTTTTCCATTACGATTGTAAAAGATTTTTTATGGTTAGTTACCATGTCTATATATATTTCGATTATTGCAATATTGCTTGCAAAATGGATAGGAAAAATGTCAAAATTTCCGAGTATGAAAAAGAGTGAACTCGAAGGAATTATTATATTCGGAAATCAAGGATTTATTGGATATGCAGTAATTTATATTTTATTAGAAGAACAAGGAATACTCTACTTGACCATGTTTAATATTTTTTACTTAGTACTTATTTGGACGTACGGAATTTATCTTTTTACAAAAAACAGTAAAACTATCGATTGGAAAAAGATATTTTGGAATCCGGGAATTTTGGCGACCGTTATAGGGATTTTTTTCTTCCTTTCACCAATTGCCTTGCCGGAAATGGTAGCAAATACATTCGAGACGATAGGAAAGATGACAATTCCTCTATCGATGATGATGATCGGCAGCTTAATTGCTGAGGTGAAATTTGACACTATCGTAACTACCCTTAAAAATAAGTATTTATGGCAATCCGTTTTATTGCGCTTATTCGGTATTCCAGTATTTTTATTCATTTTTATTTTATTGCCTGTTCATTTTTCTTTGTTAATTATTGCAGTTCTAGTTTCTGGGATGCCTTCTGCCCCTACAATATCGCTCTATGCACAACAATTTGGAGCAGATCCGCATTTTTCTTCTTTAGCTGTTTTACTGACCACTTCATTATGTATTGTTTCGTTGCCATGTTTATACCTATTGACACTGTATCTTTATAATTAAACGAAATTAGTTATTAGAAAAATTGTTTATAGAAAGAGGAAATAAAAAAATGTTTCTAAACAGTGAATAATTAGAATTATTATTATTAAAATGGTATCATTAGTTTGGTATATCGTAATAAAAGGAGGTGTAATCCATGGAAGATGGTTTGCTAATGGGTTTTATTGTTGCGTTTTTTGCATTCTTTGTATTTCTATTCATCGTTGCTATTATTTTATTTTTCTTTCAGGCTATCGGGTTGTTTAAAATAGCAAAACGAGAAGGAAAGGGAGAAATTGCTTGGTTAGCATGGATTCCTGTCGTAAACGCCTTTCTTCTTACTTTGTTGGTAGAGCAAGATGTTCACCCTTCTGTTAGAGGGAAGTTTACATTATGGTATGGAGTTGCAGTTGTGATATCTCTTATTTTGAGTTCATTCGTTCCATTTGTTTCGTTCATTCCTATGGCAATGTTCTTTTATGCATTTTATTTTCTTGCAAAAAGATATTCAGACAATGCAGTATTGCATTTAGTGATTGGAATTATAACATTTGGGTTCTCCACCCCGATCCAAATCTTTATCTTTAGAAAACGTGATATGAAGCTACCACAGGAAGTAGTAGTGTGATATCAATACATACAAAAATTTAACGAGGCTGGGACATAAAAAAACTCGTAACTGGTAAGGACGAACATTTATTAGTTAAGCAAAGTATATATTTCTGAAACAGTCATAAACCTAACATAGTTCGTCTTTTCTTTAATAAAATACTTTTGTCCCAGCCCCATTTTGGGGAGAACGATTGTTCTTTCTGAAGTGCTTTAGTATACTAATAAATAGACGTGCATCATGATCCTTCATCTAAAAAATACGAGGAAGTGTTATTATGAGTTTTGCAGTCTTAGTAAAAGAGAGAGAGACTTACTATCCAACTTTTGAGAAACGCATGGAAACATTCATCTCATCATACTTTAAAGAATTCTTAGAAGGTTTCTTTCCAAATATCTTTCAGTTGATTGAGTTCAAAATATTGCGTCAAGTAAAAAAGCCAGCCGAGTTGCAACATATTCCACTAGTTGTTTATCAAACGAAAGAAAACGGCATTGACTCGCTTGTTTACGTTTTAATTGACCGAGGCAACATTAATCAGACAGAAATAAATAAACAAATGTATCGGGTATTCAATAAGTTATATAAGCATTATCGGTTGCCGATAATTCCGATGTTAATTTCTTTTAGAGAGAATCATCTATACCAAGAAGAATATGAAATGTCTTTTTACAATATGGGAACGCTAACATTTCAATATTCAGCTGTTCAAATACAAAAGCAGTGTTGGCGAAAATATGTTAAAGCTAACCATTTAATAGCAGCTGCATTGTTTCAATATATGGACTTTCCGGAAGATGAAAAAGTTCAGTTACACTTCGAAATATTGAAAATGCTAGCAAGAATTCATAGTAATCCAGCTGAACAACGATTATTATATGACTTATTTTCAGAAGGTTTTTAGTTTGGAAAAGTCAATTGATTCGTATAAGATAATACAATGACACGATAAATAGTTTGGATTGATTTAATGATTTATTTGGCGAAGCAGTCATATTATAAAGTGATAAGGAAAGTTTCAAGTATTAATAAAATAGAGCAAGAAGAAAAACGAACAATGTATTTGATGAGAGATAAACTTGTAACAGCTTATCGCGAATTTCTTTTACAAGATGTTTTGGATCTTTCTTTTAGGCGAATAGGAGATAAGGGAGGTCTATTGTATATTCATACGATTCATGGCTTATACTCTTATCATGTGAAGACTTCTCCAACTGAATTTATTTATGAATGTAAAAAACAATTAATTCAATAATAAAACCGCTTCTTAAAATATGAAGCGGTTTTTTGTCGTCCAATTAGTAATATGGAGAAATAAGGATAAATACAAGTACACCAGATAAACTTACATAAAGCCATATCGGCATTGTCCATCGAGCGATTTTTCGATGTTTTGTAATTTTACCGGTTAATCCCCATACAAGTGAAAATAATGCGAGCGCGACAACAATTGGTGCTAGAGAGATGTGGGTAATTAGGATAAAATAATAAATTGACTTTAAGATACCCTCTCCACCATACGATGTACTTGGAGCTAAATAATGGTACGTTAAATAGGTAACAAGAAATAGTGTAGTCGTTGTGAACGCAGCAAAAATAAAATTACGATGCATTTTTATGTTCTTACGTAAAATGAAAAACAATGCAGCGAGTAAAAAAATAAATGTGAACGAATTAAAAATTGCATTTAATCTTGGTAATAGAGTGATATCAAAAGGAATATCCCGATCTTGTTTAGGTAAGAAAAACAAAAGAACGATAATTAAATTGATTACGATCGTTAAAATAATGATATGTGGTGTATAATTTTTATCTTTATTAGCTTGATTTCTTTCCATGTTTTTTCCTCACTTTTTAATTAATCATCTTCTTTATAGTAACATGAACAAAGCGAAGATCGGTAGGGAAGGGTTTGTTTTCATTGAAGAATTTGTTTAAAATGTGAGCAAATCGTGATCAATAAATATTAGAGAAAGATCATTCTAGCTACAAAAGACTGGTATTTTATGAAATTTTTTATGTTAAAAATGAAATAACCTCTCTATTTAATATAATGGAAAAAGAAGACAAAGTGATTTAGTGTGATAAAATAGAGATGCAGAGTAGTTCTTTTTGTTTATTTTTTGATGATGTTTTTTTAGAAAATTGTTATTATGAACAAAAAGTCTTGTGTATTTTACTATTGATTTGATATTCTATACATATTATGAGGAGGTATTAGAGTGAAAAGACTAACACTTATACTAGTAATAATACTTATTTTTATTTTAGCAGCTTGTAACTCTCCTCAAGAGTCAAGCCCAACAAAAGAAGAGGAAACAAAACAGGAAGATTCAACCGAAGAAACGGACTTAGAAGAGGAGTCACAGGAAACAGAAGAAGAAGCCGAAGATCAAGAAGAAGAAAAGGCTCCTGAAACTGTAACCGAACCTGAACTTGAGGAAGATTCAGAGTCTACACCGGATACAAATGAGAATAAAGAAGAAAAGCAAGATACATCGATTGAGTCGACAGAGAAAAAAGAAGGAGACAAGCATGAGGAAATCGTTGATCTAGCTTACAAGGTTTTTGATGCTCAGAATAAAAAGGATTATGATTACCTTGAATCTATTATTTCAAAAGGAACTACCATTGAAAAAAAGAATAATATATTTAAATTTAATAATGTAACTTACCCACATGAACAGCCATTTTTAACTAAGAAAGATGTAGGTGAACTTGAATTTCGGTATACTCATGAAGAAAAAGCTGACTATGTAATTGTTGGTTTTGGTGCAATAGATTATGAGAATGAATCAAGCTTTACCATTGATTTTGAATTTATTAAAGAAAATGGAAAGTGGAAAATGAATGATATGGATATTAATAAGTAAGTTAATTTGTCATACTGCGGAATTAGATCCGCAGTTTTTTTATACTTTTAAAATGTAGTTGAATAGTGGATGAATTTAATAAGCAGAATGTGGTCTTATTATGAAAATCTAAAATTAGAATAGTATAATTACTATCATAATTATTTTAACTTTCGCTGCGTGAAAGATAAATAAACCTCAGTTATATTAGGAGGTTTAGGGATCACTTCCTTGGTTGTATTTTCAATTAATTGATTGCTTGAAAACTATATTCAAAGATATTTCATCGTCATATTTGATATAAACTGTGCAGTAACTACAATTTAAGGATGAGTTGATTAACCGCTACAGAAATATGTTTCGCTTTCACCACGGGCATAAGAGCGACATCTGTTCGAGCTGCGCTTACGCTTGCTTTCACAGTGTCTCCTTTACCATGGGCGGTTGCCCGGCCTCCTATGTGCTATGCACTGCGCAGTCTCATCCAGGCCTATGCTCCCATAGGAGTCTCCACATATTTCCTCCGCTGGGTGTGCTCGGTAAGCAACTTTGCACAGTTTGATACTACTATCACAATGGTTGATTGAGGCCGGAGGGCAGTCGACTCCTGTGGGAAAAACACGTGTCTGAAGACTAAGAAGCAGTGGGTTTTCTGCTTCAGAGGCTGAAGCCGTGCCCACGGAAAGCGAACTGCCCAGAGGTGGAAATCAACGGAGCAGTTACTAAGGTTTCAAATTTTCATTACTGCGCAGTTTACGTTTTTTGTGCAAAACAGTTTCATCATAATAGGGTTGTCATGATATTAATTGAGGGCATTTTGGGTTAATCTATGTATTTGTTTATACTTACTTTGTTTGTGCGAAAGTTGAGTAATTATTATTCGGTAAAAAATCCATTCTAAAAAAATTGTTAGGAGAGTGAATTCGATGAATGAAATTAAGTATGCAATTCAAGATGAATATGCGGATGATTATGCTTGGTGCTATGGTTGTGGACGATTAAATGAAACAGGACTTCATCTAAGAACTGGATGGGATGGCGATCAAACACTAACAATCTATCAGCCGCGTAAAGAGCATACTGCAATTCCAGGGTTTATATATGGAGGTCTTATTGCATCGCTAATTGATTGCCATGGAACTGGATCTGCAGCCTTAGCATTACACCGAAAAAATGGGTATGAGCCAGGAGACGGTATAGAACCTCCCCGTTTTGTTACTGCTTCTTTACAAGTTGATTTTATTAGACCGACTCCAGAGGGAACATTATTAAAGGCAATTGGTAAAGTAGAAGAAGTCCATCCGAAGAAATGGAAAGTAATTGTGGAAGTCGCTGCCGGTGAAACATGCTGTGCAAAAGGGGAAGTAATTGCAGCGGTTATGCCATCGACTTTTAAAAAGTAACTAAAAAGATTTATTTTGTATAAATTTTAATAACCACGTCTATTTATCATATAAAAAGGTAATTTTGTCCTAATGAAAATATGAATTTTGCTTATAAAAAAAGAATGAGAAATGCCATTTCATGCTTTTGACGATACGAATTAATTTACTTAAGATAATGGTGCAAGCGAAAATATTTCACCTATTAAGAGGCGAATAGGTATATGAGTAGCTTAAACAAAAATGAAGGGAGGTATGTCATGTTAGGTTGTTTCTTCATCTGGGAGACAACTGAGAAATGATATCTTTTCACACTCCTTAAAATCGAAGTCGTTTCCGAGAAAGATGAAACAGTGGTGGTCCATGGTTTGCCTATTAGGAAGGAATGGGTAAGTCAATGAATAGTGGTAAGTTTGTAGTGCTTTAATGGAAGGTAAAAGGAATGGATGCCTGTGCTTAGAATAAGCGCAGGCTATTTTTTAAATGATCTATGTAACATCAACTATAAAACTAGTGTATAATTCCTCATCAATAAATACTTCTATTTTCCAGAATCCACTTTTATCAAATTTAACTTTTGCTGCATTTTCCCCTTGGATCTCGTCTTGAGATAGATCAACGGTTTTACCTGTTTCCTCATGGAAGGCTGTTAATTTATATGTTTTCCCAACATTTTCTTCTGTATGATCAAAAAATGTAATGTGATATAACCTTGCTTGTCCTTTTTGAAAATCAGGTTCATTCATATCTCCATTCATTTTTGTCATTCCAAAAATTTGGTCTGTTCCATAATATACTACATCATTGAACGATATTAACGGACTTTTCCGCCAATGTTCTTCCTTTTCAGCGCATCCGGTAATTATTATCATTGAAAAGAGAATAAAGACAATAACATTTCGCATTGATTCCAATCCTTTTTGGTTCGTTTATTATATTCTATCCTTCATGATATAATAAGTAAATAAAGACATGGGAGATACATCATGAGAATACCTGTAACATCACCAATTATTCATCCGATTATTGTCCCAACGGATTCAACATTACAATCTTATAATTTTTATCTTGTACAAAATCAGAATAAAATTTTTCTGGTTGATGCGGGAATTGATACGGAAGAATGTTGGGAATATTTTATTGAAGGATTACAACGGGCACATATTGACTTGCATGAAATTGATGCCATCGTTTTAACGCATAATCACGCCGATCATATTGGTTTAGTGAATAGGATACGTCAACATAAGCGATTGCCTGTCTATGCCCATCCGGATGCTAAGATTCGTTTAAAGCGAGATTCAACGTTCTTAACATTTCGTTTACGTTTCTTTGAAAAATTATACAACCAAATGGGTTGTGGACCGGAAGCAAATCAGCAAATTGAAAAATTAGAGAATGCAATAAATGAAAATAAGTCTCAAAGAATAAAAGGAGATATTTGTCCTATACATGAAGAGGAGACTATTTTTGGATTTAAAATAATTGAAGTATTGGGACATTC
Organism: Pseudogracilibacillus sp. SE30717A; assembly: GCF_037071985.1. Lineage (NCBI taxonomy): Bacteria > Bacillati > Bacillota > Bacilli > Caryophanales > Bacillaceae > Pseudogracilibacillus > Pseudogracilibacillus sp. SE30717A. Next base: position 258,135 of record NZ_JAXHDF010000003.1, read on the forward strand.
TCCAGATCATATTGCTTTATATCATAAGGAGTCAGGAATACTATTTGCTGGTGATCATATTTTAGAACATTCATCAAGCAATGCATTAATCGAATTAGGAAAAGACGGAAAAAGAAGCCCTTCATTATGTATGTATGAAGCTTCCTTGAATAAGATAGCAAGCATGGATGTAAAGATTATCTACACTGGTCATGGAAGGACAATCATGTATCCAGATAAGATTATTGATCAAAAATTGGCTCGCATTGAAAAAAGAGCTAGTAGAGTAATGGAATATCTTAAGAAAGAAAAAACTGCTGCAGAATTAGCAAAATCTATTTATAAGGAAAGGTATTATTCGTTATTTCCACTTGTAATGTCTGAAATAATTGGACATTTAGATCGATTGGAACGTATGGAATGCGTACAAAAAAGAGAGAGAAATGGAATATATTATTATTCGACCGTTTGATAATGATAATTTTAGGAGGATTCAATTGAATATAGGTTTAATCGGAGCAGGAGCTATTGGAACATACTTATTAGAAGAGTTAAACGGAAAAAATAATCAAGACCTTCATATAACAGCAGTCTATGTGCGAAATAAAGAAAAGTATAGCCATCTAGAAAAAACGTATAATGTGAATGTTTTTACTAATATGGACGAGTTTTTAAAATCAGGGATTGATATAGTGGTCGAATCTGCCAATGTAGAAACGGTTAGAGATTTACTTCCAATTATAGTCAAGGAAAAGGACATTGTGCTTATTAGTATAGGAGCTTTAGCAGACACGGAATTTTTAAACCAGATTCAATCCATTCTAACTACATATGATACCCAAATACATCTACCTTCTGGAGCAATAGGTGGACTTGATCTAATACAAAATAGTGCTGCGGTTGGGATTATTCATAAAGTAAACTTAGTTACAAGGAAGCCTGCACACACGTTAGTTGCTGAAAAAATTTTGGAAGCAAAAATTGTTTTTGAAGGTAAGGCAACAGAGGCGATTGAAAGATATCCAAAAAATATGAATGTATCAATTGCTTTAGCACTAGCTGGAATAGGGTTTAAGCAAACGAAGGTGACGTTGATAGCAGATCCTACGATAAAAGAAAATATACATAGAATAGAAGTTGAAGGAGAATTTGGATCTTTTGTAAGTGAAATTAAAAATAAACCACTTCCCTCTAATCCAAATACTAGCTATTTAGCTGCTGTAAGTATTGTTGGCACCTTAAAAAAAATGACAAAAAACATTCAAATAGGATAAATCAATATCTTACAAAAGCTGAAATATAGTTGTTTCAATCGAATATTGCCCGGGAAATAAACCTAAAGGTTGAAGAATATTTTAATAAAACAAAATGGTAACAGGTTTTACAAGTAATTAACAATTTGGTTAAATCATTGGAAATCAGTCTTAAACCCTTGAGAAATGGGGTATGTTTTTAATACACTTATTAGAGAGAAACGATAGTATTAGCTAAGACTATAAAAAAAGGATTGATTTTCAATGGAAAGAAATGCTTATTTCGATAACGCTAAATTGCTATTAATCTTTCTCGTTGTTTTTGGACATTTAATCCAACCATTTATTGATGGCTCCAAAAGCATGGGAACTTTATATACATGGATTTACACCTTTCATATGCCAGCGTTCATTTTTTTAGCAGGATTTTTTGCGAAGGGTTCAGGAAATATTAATTATATATTAAACTTAGCCAAAAAGTTAATTGTCCCATATCTGCTTTTTCAAGCAATTTATACTGGATATTACTTCTTTATTGGAAAAAGTAATTGGCTAACAGATAGTGTATTCTATCCTCATTGGTCCTTATGGTTCCTGTTTAGCTTATTCTGTTGGCATCTTTTATTAATTATGTATCGAAAAGTACCAGCAATTGCAGGGATAGCAATAGCAATCTTAGTAGGTGTATTAATAGGATATTTTGATAAAATAGGGCATACATTTAGCCTATCGCGTACGTTTGTGTTTTTTCCTTTCTTTTTATTAGGTTATTGGACCTCAATGGAACAGATTCGAATATTAAAAAGAAACAGCTTTAGAGTTGTGTCTATTGTCTTGATGGCGGGGATAGCTGTCGCTATTTATTATTTGCCTGATATCAACTCTGGGTGGTTACTCGCTTCAAAGTCATATAGTCGGTTAGGCGTAGATACATTAGGAAGTATTGCAAGACTATCTGTATATATAACGTCAATCATTATGTCCGCTTCTGTATTAGCATGGATTCCTGAAAGAAGTTTCTCATTAACTTATTTAGGATCAAGAACACTATATGTCTATTTGTTGCACGGTTTTATTATTCAATATTTCCGGCAAACAAATTTATTGCATTTAGATAACTTCATAGATTTTCTAGGCTTTGTCGTTATTTCGGCAGTAATTGTATTCTTGCTATCAAGTAAATTTATCGTAAGCATATGGCAACCGTTGATTGAGATGAGTACCTCGAGATTACGGAAATACTTTCGCCGAAAAGATCAATTAAACGATAAGCATATGAGTGCTTAAATAATATGCTTACAAATAAATACAGCAGTTTAATATATTAAATTAAAAAATCTTCAGTCCCCATTTAAGGGCTGAAGATTTTTTATTGTTATTATTCTTCATCATCAAGTAGTGGATATACACCATTTTCATCATGTGTTTCGGTTCCGACAAGCGGTGGGTTAAAGACACAGATCATACGCATGTCCTCTTTACCGCCACGTAAGTAATGTTCATCGTTTTTATCTAGTGCGTACATCGTTCCGTTTTTAATCGGATATACTTTACCGTCTTTTACTGTTTCAATTTCTCCGTCTCCGGCAACACAGTAAACGGCTTCTAAATGGTTTTGATAATGGATATGTGTCTCCGTTCCTGCATAGATAATCGTTTCATGAAAGGAAAAGCCCATTCCATCTTTTTTTAATAAGAAACGTCGGCTTGCCCACGTATCTGTTTTTACCTCATTTTCTGTTCCGATAATGTCTTCTAGGTTTCTTACAATCATGTCTACTTTCCTCTCCTCTACTCTTTTACTCTAGTATAAAGCAAGCGCTACCATTAGCATAGCAAAAGCCCGAGCACAGTTCTATATGCTCGAGCATATATATGGTGAACTAATAGTAACGGAAGTTTATTTTACTATTTCTTTAATACTCTCTTCAATAATATCAAAACCTTGTTGAAGAGCTTCTTCATCAATAATTAATGGGGGTAAGAACTTAAATACTTCATCATTTGAGCCTGAAGTCTCCATTAATAAACCACGCTCAAAAGCTTTTTCACATATTAAATTTGAAATACCATCGACCTGGCAGGCGACTCCTTGCATCATACCACGTCCACGTGGTTCTGCTTTTAATTCAGGGTATTCATTCACTACTTTTTCAGTAAAATCACTCATCAATTTCGCTTTTTTATTGACTTCTTTAGTTAAATCATCATTTTCCCAATATGTTAATGCTTCGGTTGCAGCAACGAACGCAAGGTTATTTCCTCGAAACGTTCCATTATGCTCGCCCGGTTCCCAAATATCATGTTCTTCTTTAAATAAAGTAATCGCTAAAGGTAAGCCATATCCTCCCAGTGATTTGGAAAGCGTAACAATATCTGGTTTTATCCCCGCAGGTTCAAAACTAAAAAACGTTCCTGTTCTTCCACATCCTGCCTGAATATCATCAACGATGAGAAGGATATCGTACTTTTTGGCTATTTTATCTATCCCCTGCAGCCATTCTATGCTTGCAGCGTTAATTCCGCCTTCACCTTGAACTGTTTCTACAATGATGGCAGCAGGTAGGTCGACACCACTGCTACTATTCTCAAGATAACTTTCTATTAATGAAAGAGAATCTGTATCATCATTATATTGATCAAAAGGCATGGCAACAGAATGGGTTAACGGAATACCGGCTCCTGCTCGTTTGGAATGGTTTCCCGTAATTGCTAAAGATCCTAATGTCATTCCATGAAATCCGTTCGTAAAACTCATGATGTTCGTTCTACCTGTTATTTTACGAGCTAACTTTAACGCGCTCTCCACAGCATTAGTTCCAGTTGGACCAGGAAACATCACTTTATAATCTAAGTTTCTCGGACGCAAGATCACCTCATTAAATTTTTTTAGAAATGACCCTCGTGCCACAGTTGCCTTATCAAGACTATGAGTAATGGAATCATTCTCTATATACTCGATGAGTAATTTTTTCATCGCTTCGTTATTATGACCGTAGTTTAATGTTCCTGCGCCTGCAAAGAAATCAATATATTCTTTGCCATCTGTATCCCATAATTTATATCCTTTTGACTTTTGAAACACTGTAGGAAAGTCGCGACTATAGCTTCTCACCTTTGATTCAAGTTCGTCAAAAACGTTCATTGTAATATTGGGACTTTCTATTACTCTTGTCATATTAAAATACTAAACCTCCATATAATCATTTAATAGTAATAATCTTTACTTTAATGGACCAATTCGGTATGTCATTTCCGGTTCATGAGTTGGATCTGGAAATTGATCCTCCGAAAAACATTCAAACACTGTACAGTTCGTGTTGTTCTTTTTCGCAATTCCTTTAAAAAGTTTACTTGAAGGAATATTTGAAGGCGTTACAGTCGCCTCTAAATAACGCACATTTTCAGCTTTTAATTGGCTTAACAGTTGTTCAATTAACATGGTAGCTAATCCTTTTCCACGATGTTTATGATCAACTGCAACTTGCCAAACAAATAAAGTGTTAGGTGATTCTGGCTGTAGAAAGCCTGATACGAATCCTATGACTTCATTATTTTCACATTCTGCAATGATGGATGTTTTATTGAAATATTTGCTCCACATTAAATAACTGTAAGACGAATTAACATCAAGTACTTGCGACTCTTTTACGATGCGGAACATTTCACTCCCATCATCTTCGGTTGGTTCCCTAAAACTTATTTCTTCTCCAGTTCGTACAATTATGGCCGTTTTTTCTAGTACTTTACTAACGGCGGTTCACCTCCTGAGATTTTAGCGAAAACAAGATTCATTGTTCTTATTTTCAATGCTTGCTAGAAATAATACCTCTTCTAGCTACTTACCAAACGGCAAGTTTTCTTTTTGGTATGTGTAATATAGTAACCAGAGGAATTTTTTAAAGCAAACTCACTGACACTCGATTTAATGGATTTATTTAAACTGAGATAGGATGAGATTAAAAAAGCATGTGGTTCTCTACCAATCCCTCCAATATCATCCAGATTAGACAGTAAGATGAATAAAATCTTTAAAAATCTCCTATTCTTTTACAATTAAAAACATATTTCGATCTTGCAAGAATAATTAATTTTGATATAGTTAAATAAAAGAAAGAATGAATACTCATTCACTTTAGGGTGGCATCGTATTTATAGGAGGGAGAAAATGTTACATAAAACAGTAATTGTTACAGGTGGATCAAGTGGTATGGGAAAATATATGGCTAAACGTTTTGCAAAAGAAGGTGCAAATGTCGTCATTACCGGAAGAAATAGTGAAAGGTTAGAAAAAGCAATTGATGAGATTAAGAAGACAGCAACTGGCGAAATAATAAGTGTCGCAATGGATGTACGAAATCCAGATGATGTTCAGAAAATGGTAGATACGACAGTAAATGCGTTTGGAACAATTGATTATTTAGTGAACAATGCTGCTGGTAATTTTATCGTAGCGAGTGAAGATTTGTCTGTAAATGGATGGAATTCAGTAATTGATATCGTTTTAAATGGGACGTTTTATTGTACGAAGGCAGTTGGACAACATTGGATAAATGAAAAAATACAAGGATCTATCATAAATATTGTTGCTACATATGCATGGGATGCGGGTGTGGGAGTCGTTCACAATGCAGCAGCAAAAGCCGGTGTCTTAAGTATGACTCGTACACTCGCAGTAGAATGGGGAAGTAAGTATGGTATACGAGTTAATGCGATAGCACCTGGACCAATTGAACGTACAGGTGGAGCCGAAAAGTTAATGCTATCACCAGAAATGGCTGAACGAACAAGAGATTCTGTTCCATTAAAGCGATTTGGTACCCCGGAAGAAGTTGCTGGACTCGCTTCATTTTTATTTTCTGAAGAGGCATCATATATAAATGGAGAAGTAATTGCAATAGATGGCGGACAATGGTTAAATCAAGCACCTTTTTAAAGCGCTTTATTTTTAAAGTGCTTTTTTTCATTAAATACTGGTAAACTAGTAATAATAGAGAGCAATGATAAATGCTTTGGATAAGTCAATTTGAATTAACAAGGGGTGAAAATAGTTGATCGAAGAAAGTTATTCAATTCAAGAGCCAAAGAAGAAGAAAAGATGGATTCGGTGGATAAGTGCAATTGTGATAGTAATTTTATTACTAACTGCAGGAGGTGTATTTTACTTTACAAACAAAATTAATAAATCACTTCCACAGACAGAAGGGGTGATTGAGCTCCCATTAAAGGAGGAAGTGACTGTCACGAGAGATGAAAGCGGTGTTCCTCATATTCAAGCAGAAACCCTTCAAGATCTATATACCGCACAAGGATATATCCAAGCACAGGACAGACTATTTCAGATGGAGTTAGCTCGCAGACAAGCTTCAGGAACATTAAGCGAAGTAATCGGAGAAGCTTCTGTAAACAATGATAAGTATTTTCGTACATTAGGGTTAAGACGAGCGGCTGAGAAATCATATGAGATTTACGATCAGGAAACAATTGATGTCTTACAATGGTTTAGTGATGGTGTAAATGCTTATATGAATGAGGCAATTGAAACTAATTCTCTACCAATAGAATTTACACTAATTGGCGCCAATCCAGAGCCTTGGACACCTATTGATTCACTTACCATTGGTAAATTTATGGCATTTGACTTGGGAGGACATTGGGAACGACAAGCATTTAATTATTATTTATTAAATCAATTTTCTGGGGAAAAGGCCTATGAACTCTTCCCGTTCTATCCAAAAGACCGAAAAACGATTATTGAAGATGAAATTGATATTGCATCTAGCTTTAAGGAGGCAGTTATTCCAGAACCATTTAATGGAAGTAATAACTGGGTCGTTAGTGGAGATAAAACTGCAAGTGGGAAACCGCTTTTAGCAGATGATCCACATTTAGGTTTATCGACACCCTCCATTTGGTACCAAATGCATTTAGAAGCAGAAGAAATAAATGTAAGTGGTGTTATCTTTTCAGGAGTACCTGGTATTATATTAGGACATAATGAACATATTGCTTGGGGAGTGACGAATACAGGGCCAGATGTTCAACAATTATATATTGAAAAACGAGATCCAAACGATGATAATGCTTTTTTATTTGAAGGAGAATGGGAAATAGCTAACGTTCATCAAGAACCGATTAAAGTAAAAGGTCAAAAAACGATCGATTATGAAGTGGTCGAAACGAGGCATGGACCAATCGTCTCTGAATTTGCTGAAGAAAGCGGTAAGGATACCGTTTTGTCATTACGATGGACCGCACTAGATGCAACAAGAGAATTACATGCTATTTTACAATTAAATCAGGCGAAAGATTGGGAGGAGTTTGAAAAAGCGTTAGAAGATTTTCATGCACCTGCGCAAAATTTTGTTTTCGCCTCTACGGACGGGACAATTGCATATAAGGCAAATGGGAAAATCCCTATTTATAAAGAAGGTGAGAATGCTTTATTGCCACTTCCGGGATGGGAAGAGCAGCATGAATGGAAAGAGTTTATTCCTTTTGATGAGCTGCCTAAACTGATCAATCCTGAAAAAGGATATATTGCTACTGCTAATAATAAAGTAGCTGGAGATTCTTACCCATATCATATTAGCAATGTATGGGCACAACCGTATCGATATGAAAGAATTGTAGAAGTGCTGCAACCAAATGATCAATTAACGGTCCAAGATATGAAAAACTTACAAATGGATATAGTAAATTTACGAGCAAGGGAATTTGTTCCTTTATTTATTGAAATACTAAAAGAAGAATCATTAACCGAACAAGAACAACATGTATTACGTCTGCTTGAAACTTGGAACTTCTCAGATGATGCAAATTTACCGCAGCCCCTCATTTTTGATCGATGGATAAGTGAGATAGAATTAATATTATATGAGGAAATAGACGAAGAAGTAATGGGGCTATTTAGTGGCAAGGGACAAACAACAGATGAATTGTTACGACTAGGTAATAAGTCGATTTGGATGGATGATAATGGAGGAATGGTAAAAGTATTGCACACATCATTAACTTCCACCATTAAACATCTGGAACATGACTACGGGAAAAATCCAGCAGATTGGAAATGGGGGGATTATCATCAAGTGGAGTTCAGACATCCAATTGCAAGCGCGAATAAATGGCTTGGCTACCTCTTTCATAAGGAAAAACCACTTCCAGTTGGTGGCAGTGCCGTTACCCCACTAGCAGCAAGTCATAATGGATTCGGGCTTGTTAATCACGGTGCTTCTTGGCGTTTTGTTATTGATCTTTCCGAGATATCTAAAGGTTATCATACTGTTGGGCCTGGGCAATCAGGTCATTTAAAGAGTCCATGGTATAGTGATCAAACTACTAACTGGGTAGAAGGTACATTTAATGAAACGAATATTGCGGACCATGAAGGGGACATATTAACCTTAATCCCCGAACAAAAGTAAAAAACATAGCATAAACTTTAATCGGGTTGCTATGGATTAAAAAATTTACTTATTAAGGCATGGCATTCACTATTGATATCAGTGAATGCCATTTTTTGCTGATAATAAAGTATAAATATTTTCTTATTACATAAAAGTGCAGCTTTAGTTCTTTCCATAAAGGCTTGTACTCAATCAATTTGCCCCGCCGTTAAACTTGCCCCACCGCCGTTATTGTGCTCCAATCCGCCGTTATCCAAAATTGATTCGCCGATAAACTATTATTCGCCGTTATATTTGGTTCACCGCCGATAAATGAATTTCTCCCGCCGTTAATCTTGCCCCACCACCGTTATTGTGCTCCAATCCGCCGTTATTCAAAGGTGATTCGCCGATAAACTATTATTCGTCGTTATATTTGGTCTATCGCCGATAAATGAGTTTGCCCCGCCGTTAAACTTGCCCCACCGCCGATATTGTACTCCAATCCGCCGTTATCCAAAATTGATTCGCCGATAAACTTTTATTCGCCGTTATATTTGGTCCACCGCCGATAAATGAATTTCTCACGCCGTTAAACTTGCACAATCGTCGATCCAGAGTATAAGTGCAACATCACCTTTGTTTTAGCCAGTCGTTGTATTTTCTTTAGCGATAAGCCAAGCTTTATATGTTTAATTCTATAAGAATTCGGGTAATGCTAATCAGAATTAAAATATTCAAAAGAGTAAAAGATATGATCAGTAGTATAAAGAAAGGTTGAGACCAGTTGATATATTGTATTGAAATCCCAAAGGATAAAGTTATTGATAGTTCAATTGCATTATTGAAGGAAGGATAACGTTTTGATTGAACCATATGCCTTCGATAGTGCCAAGTGATTTTATTATCAACAAGGTGTAAATCAATTATCAGTGATAATAAAGATGATGGCTTCTAAATTAATGCTTTTTATGGATGTTTTACAATATATATGGCTTTTTTACCATAGAAAAACAAATGTAATAATGATATTATTTAAACAAGTATTTTTTTCTTTTGACATATGCCAGTAAAGGAGTGATATTATGTCAGATGATGAAATTATTGTTATTGATCAAGATAAAAGAGGTGAGCAGATGACAACAACTAACGATGAACGATTATTAGCAATGCTTATTTATGTAACTAGTTTTTTTACAACAATCATAGGACCAATTATCATTTGGTTGGTAAAACGAGAAGAATCAACGTTCATAGATTTTCATGGTAAGGAATATATAAATTTTATTATTTCTTATGCGGTATATGGAATTGTGGCGGCGATTACGATGATCATATTAATTGGCTTTGTCCTAGCACCTTTAGTAGGGGTGGCAGCAGTCGTTTTTACAATTATTGCAGCGGTAAAGGCGTATCAGGGAGAAATGTATAGAATACCGCTTATTTTCCGTATTATAAAGTAAGAATGACAGAGGAAAACGGGCAAATAACAAATTGCTCGTTTTTTTTAAAGCCATTCCCGGTATGGATGTTATAATAAAACGTGCCTGCCACAAATGATTTTAAACGAGAAAGTAATCGAAATTAAACTAACATAGGAACTATTGTCATATGATTTAAAATAAATTTGAGAAAATACATAAAATCTTCATAGTGGGAGTAAAACATATGTACAGTCAGTAAAAAAAATAGACAGGGAGACTAGCATATGCACAAGATAAAAGCTGATGGACAGGCATATAAAAAGTTATTGCAACAATACTTAGAAAGTAATAACAAAAGTTACCTAGATGAAGCAAAGCAAATGAGTATATCTTTTGTCAGTAGAAACATATATCCCGAGGAAATTGTTCGCATCCACATGAAGGCTATCGATAGCTTATACGGGGAAGTGTTTAATGAATATCGACAATCATTGGAATTTTTATTAGAGTCACTAATTGCCTATCGTGTCGCACATGAAGAGTATGAGAAATTAAAACTAGAACAATTCGAATTAAGATCAGAAATTCAAGTTGCAGCGAATATGCAAAAAACATTGTTAGCTACAGAAATCCCGAAAATAGAAGGTCTTGATATCGGAGCAATTAGTGTTCCACTTCATCAAATGAATGGAGACTATTACCATTTTATTACGGCGGAGGATGGGGCGTTGGGTGTAGCGATAGCAGACGTAATAGGTAAGGGTGTTCCTGCTGCACTTTCTATGTCAATGATAAAGTATGCTATGGACAGTTTTTATGAAGAAGCAATGACACCAAGTGGAATTTTGCGTAATTTGAATCGTGTAGTTGAGCGAAATGTGGCATCAAACATGTTTATAACGATGTTTTATGGACAATATTTCCCGAATTCAAGTGTTTTTCGATTTGCATCTGCAGGACATGAACCTGGATTCTTATTTCGTGCTAAAGATAAATCATTTATTGAATTTGATGCAAAAGGATTAGTATTAGGAGTTTTAAAACATACACATTACACACAATATGAAATTAAAATTGAAACAGGCGATATGATAGTTCTGTTAACAGATGGTGTGACTGAGTGTCGTCGTGGAGATAGGTTTATTAATCGGGAAGAAGTGATTGAAGTAATTGAAAAATATGCACACTTACCTGCACAAAAGCATGTTGAACGTGTTTACATGCACTTTAATCAATTGGATGACTTTCAATTAAAAGATGACTTTACATTAATTATTATGAAAAAAACAGTTTAATATATAATAGTAAGGGAATATACATGATACATAAAAGATTAATAGATATACCGATACATATATGGGGTGATAATGGTGAATTTGTCAATCGATGTAATTGAAGAGAGGGAAAAAAACTTTATTGTTAAATTAAGCGGTGAAATAGATGTTTATACTGCACCGAAATTAAAGAAAGAAATTCTCCCATTAACTGAAGAAGCAGGAAATAAAGTTAATATAGATCTTGAGCATACACATTATTTAGACAGCACTGGTCTAGGTGTGTTTATCAGCGCATTTAAATCGACTAAAAATAATCAAAGTGAAATGAAGTTAATTAATGTTCATGACCGGGTTCTTCGACTATTTAAAGTAACCGGTTTACATGAAATAATGGACTTAAGTGCTGAAGAAATAGATGGGGGGGAAGTGAATAATGGAAGATTTTGATTTTATTGAAATGAAAGTTCCGGCAAAAGCAGAATATGTAGGTGTTATTCGCTTAAGTATTTCAGGAATTGCAAGTAGAATGGGGTTTTCATATGAAGCAATAGAAGATTTGAAGGTAGCTATTTCGGAAGCCGCGACCAATGTTGTCGCCCATGCATATGAAAAAAAAGAAAAAGGTGAATTAACACTTGGGTTTGGTGTTTATCATAATCGGTTAGAGGTAATGGTTTCTGATCAAGGCGATAGTTTTAATTTTGCAGAAATAAAAGATCGGATTGGACCTGTTACCTCTGTTGATGATATAAGTCCTGTCTCACAAATGCGTGAAGGAGGTTTTGGTTTATTTCTAATTAATGCACTTATGGATAAAGTGGAAATTAATAATGAGTATGGCGTCATTGTGTTAATGACAAAATATCTCGATGAAACTGAGGTGGATGTAAATGAACAAGTCCAAGCAAACCAATAAAGAAGAAGACGATGTATACAGTTGGATTGAGCATTTACAAAAACATCCCGATAATGAAAAGATGAAAGAAAAGATCGTTTTACACTATGAACGTCTTGTTCATTCATTAGCTCGTAAATATTCACATAATCGTGGAAACCATGAGGATCTTGCACAAGTTGGCATGATAGGCCTCTTGATTTCAGTAGAACGGTTTAACAAAGATTATGGAAAATCATTTGAGGCCTTTGCAATCCCCACTATTATTGGTGAGATTAAACGATTTATTCGGGATAGAACGTGGAGTGTTCATGTACCACGCCGTATAAAAGAATTAGGACCTAAAATAAATAGAGCGGTAGATGAATTAACAAATAAGTTACAAAAGTCGCCAACTGTACAAGAAATAGCAGAACATTTAAGTGTAACCGAAGAAGAAGTTTTGGAAACGATGGAAATGTCTAAAAGCTATAAAGCATTGTCAGTTGATTATAAACATGAAGTGGATGCCGAAGGAGGCGCTGTCTCCATTTTAGATTTAGTAGGATCTGAAGAAGAAAATTATAAAAAAGTGGACATACATATGATGCTGGAGAGTGTTTTTCCAGTTCTACCTGAACGAGAACAGCAAATATTAAAATATATCTTTTTCGACAATTTAAGTCAGCAGGAAGTGGGAGAACTCCTTGGTATTTCCCAAATGCATGTATCTAGGCTACAGAGACGTTCACTTAGAAAATTACGTGAAGTTTTGGAGCAGGAATCAGACAGTTATTATGTAGTTGATTAGTAATCGGCATTTCTACTTCATTTAAGTAGATAAGCATCAAAAACAGCTGATAAATCTGAGGAGAGATTACAGAATATTAAGAAAATATTACAAATAAATAATTATTTCTTGATCGATTTAAAAAAATTCGATCGTAGCCTCTGTGGATTAAGAAAACATCTATACGAAAGTTGGCGTGGTATTAAATCACGCCAACTTTCCTGTTTTTATCTTCTTTCTTCGCTTGATGATTACTTGATTAAAATCAACGCCCCAATAAAATTAATTTTAGATGGGTCTTTGTTTTTAACATAACCACTTGTACGCCATATATTTCAGCAATTCTGCCAAATAAAGGAGCAAAGATTCCACCTACATTTACTGCTATTTCTTTCACTTCACCTAAAGGTAAATCACTAAATGTCGCCTGTATGAGTACCGCTGCCATTCCAACGTCCGACTACATAATCACCTTCTGCAATTAGGTCTTCAACAGTCCAAAAATTTAAATCAAGGAAGGGAGCTCTTAATCAATCTAGCTTAGTAATAATTTCTTGTGGACCGGTTAATTTTCCATGAAGGAGATACTGAAATATAATATCTTCCGAAGCCAACTCATGAATGAAATCTGGATTTTAATCTTTCGTCAAAACAGCTGTAAACCATTTTGCTACTACTTCTTTGTTTTCTACTGACATAAAATCAACTCCTAACACTTTTTTAATATTATAAGTTATACATTAAACGTCTTTTTTCTAAATAAAACCCTTTTGGAATTGAACAGCAATATATAAATAGTTTTTTTATATAATGTTTTTATATCTTGCTCTTTAACTTGAAATATGTTTCTATTATTGTTCATTCGTGTAGAATTTAAATAAAGGAGATGAAATGATGATATTAAAACTTACGGAAGAAAGGAAAAAAGCGATTATCGAAAATGATAAGAACTATGATGATCATTTCTTTTATGCTGTAAAAACAACTAGGATATTTTGCAGACCCTCATGTAAATCAAGAGTGCCGAATTTTGATAATGTTACTATCTTTTCCCGAGCAGAAGATGCTTTACAAGCGGGATATAGACCTTGCAAACGATGTAAATCTGGTGGCAGAAGTTTACCTGACGAAGAATGGATATCACATGTTGAAATGTATATAGAAGGAAATTATTCAAAACCTTTAACATTAAAATATATAGCAGATAATTGCCACAGCAGCCCATATCATCTTCATCGGGTGTTTAAAAATATAAAGGGAATTACTCCGCTAGAATATGTACAGAGTATTAGAATGAAAAAGGCAAAAGAGTATTTATTAAATACGGATTTACCCATTAAGGAAATAGGAAGATTAGTTGGGATTGCGAATGCTGCGAGATTTTCAACTGTATTTAGAGAGCAAATTAGCCAGAGTCCAAGCCAATTTAGAAAAAATAATAAAAAGAAGGTGTTATTAAATGCACAATAAACAAGAACAACCGATTTATTATGGAAAATTAGAGCACAAACAATGGGTACTTTATATTGCAGCGACTGACAAAGGACTATGTTTTGTTGGATCTCCTAATGAAGGAATAGAAGAGCTGCAAGTTTGGACAGATAAAAATAGACCTAACTCTAAAATGATGGAAAATGAAGAGAAAGTTAATAGATATGTTCATCAACTTAAAGAATATCTGAATGGGAAAAGAAAAGAATTTGATGTTCCTGTCGATTTAAAAGGTACACCTTTTCAAGAGTCGGTGTGGAAGGAATTGCAAAATATTCCTTATGGAGAAGTAGTTTCATACTCAGATATTGCTGAAAAAATTGGAAATCCACAAGCAGTGCGGGCAGTTGGAGCAGCAAATGGAGTAAATCCAGTTATGATTGTTGTTCCTTGTCACCGAGTAGTTTCTAAAAGTGGGAATCTCACTGGTTTTCGTGGAGGTTTAGAAATGAAAAAAACACTTCTTGCTGTGGAAGAATCAAATAAGACGGGAGTTTAGGAAAAAGTGAGATTATGGGAAGAAAAGAAAAACCATATTTTAATAAAAGTACCTGAAGCATTTGATTTTAAGGTGAACTTAGATTATTTACAGAGAGAACAAAACGAATGTATGTATGAAATAGAAGACGATAAAATTACTCGTATTATTGAAGTAAATCATGTTCGTACGTTAGTACGTATCAGTGCAGCTGATAATGACTATTTAGATGTTGAATTTTTGGCTAATACAAAGCCTGATTTATTAGAATACAAAGAAGCAGTGGTCCGCTACATTTGTGAATGGTTTGACCTTGATAATGACATTATGCCTTTTTATAAAATGGGATTTCAAGACTCATTGCTAAAACAGCCAATAGAAAAATTTTATGGGCTTCGTAATATAGGTATAAATGATTTGTTTGAAGCTCTATGCTGGGGAATCTTGGGACAACAGATTAATCTTAAATTTGCGTATACATTAAAGCGTCAGTTTGTAGAAAAGTTTGGAGAGTCCTTAGACTATGAAGGTAAAAAGTACTGGATTTTCCCTTCCTTTGATAAAATTGCAGAGTTAAGTCTCGAAGATATGGCAGACATAAAAATGACGAAAAAGAAAAGTGAATATATTATCGATGTTGCAAAGCTAATGAAAAATGGACATTTATCGAAAGAAAAAATGTTGAATTTTGATGATTTCAAGCTAGCTGAAAAAGAATTAATTCGTATCAGAGGTATTGGTCCTTGGACAGCTAATTATGTTTGTATGCGATGTCTTCGATACCCAACTGCTTTTCCGATTGACGATGTCGGGTTAATTAATGCGATTAAGTTAGTAAATGGAATGGAAAGAAAACCGACTAAAGATGAAATCAGAGAGTTAGCTTCTGAGTGGAAGAATTGGGAAGCCTATGCAACATTCTATTTGTGGCGATTGCTATACTGATTTATAAAATTTATTTAAGGAGGAAATATAAAATGTCAATTATTTCACGTGTACAAGGACTTGACTGGGTAAATATTCATCATACATTGGATGAGAATGGTTTTGCTATATTAGATCCCTTATTAACAAAAAAGGAATGTGAAGATTTTATAGTAATGTATGAAGAGGAACAAGCCTATCGAACAACCATTGATATGAAGCGTTATCGTTTTGGAAAAGGGCAATATAAATATTTCGACTACCCCCTGCCTCAAATTATTCAAGATTTACGAGTTACTTTTTATCCTGAGTTAGCTAAAGCAGCTAATCGCTGGGGTGATTATCTTCGAAAAGGAAATTGCAGTAAATATCCAACGTATCCTGATCAGCATGCAAATTTTATTCAGATGTGTGAAGCGGCCGATCAAGTGAGACCAACACCACTTATATTGAAATACGGTGAAGGTGATTACAATGCACTACATCAAGATCTTTACGGAGATGTATATTTCCCGTTTCAAGTCGTTTTTATGTTAAATGAAAAAGAGCAAGATTTCACTGGTGGTGAGTTTATGCTTGTCGAACAAGTACCTAGAGCGCAAAGCAGAGGACATGTTGCAATGCCTAACCAAGGCGGAGCTGTTATTTTCCCTACCAATCATAGACCTGTTGAAGGTAAGAAAGGTTATTATAAAAACACTATACGTCATGGTGTAAGCACCATAACGTCTGGAAATCGTTACGGTTTAGGTATTATCTTCCATGATTCAAAATAGGGTGATTACTATGAACAAAAAATATACGACATCAAAAAAATTATTAAATAAAGGTACTGGCTTTTTAAAAGGTTATAGTCATACATTAAATCCATATGTAGGGTGCGCCTTTGCATGTTCGTATTGTTATGTACGTCAATTACCTGTACAAACATTTCGTGAAGATAGTTGGGGAAATTGGCTGGATGTAAAAGAAAATGCAGCAAACATATTAGAAAAAGAATTAAAACGTGAAAAAGCAAAGGGTTCCGTAACCATTTTCATGTCGTCAAGTACAGACCCTTATCAGCCTATTGAATACAAGGAAGAAATTACGAGGTCTTTATTAAAAATTATGGTAAATAATCCTCCTGATTTTTTATTCATTCAAACTAGAAGTTCTCTCGTATTGAGGGATATTGACTTGATTAAAAAATTAGGTAATCGTGTAAGAGTAAGTATGACTATCGAGACAGATTCAGAAGATATTCGTAAACACTTTTCTCCCTATGCACCTCCTATTCAAGGAAGATTAAAGGCTTTAAGAGTTTTAAAGGAAAATAATATTGCAACCCAGGCAACAATTGCTCCACTTTTACCAAGTTCTAAAGATTTCCCATCTATACTTTCTAAAATTACTGATAGAGTTTGTATTGACGATTATTTTATGGGTGATGGGAGTGGTGGTAAACGAACGGCAAGATTGGGTATATATCGTAAATACGAGGAGTTGGGTATGGAGAAATGGTATGAAAAGGATACTTACTTAAAACTATATAGACGTTTTGAAAAGCAGTTTAATAGCAATCAACTATATATTAGTCAGTCAGGGTTTATGCCATGATTAAGGTGGTTATTGTATGTATACTCTAATAGATTCAAATGGTAAAGCATATCTAAGTAAGGAAAAAGGGATTCTTGGAGGACATAAAAAAGGTAAAATTTACGGAAACCTTAATTGTAAATCAGCCTCACGAGCTATTGAAAAAGGTGATTATAAAACAGAAAGAGTATTTTTTAGAGATGAAAAAACAGCTATAAATGCTGGATATAGACCATGTGCCGTATGTATGCCGGAGAAATATCATAAATGGAAAAGTACTCAGACAAAAAATTAAAACCGATACAATAGCATATGCAGTCACCGTTTTTCATTAATTAAAGGATAAGTAGTAGCTTTTTGTCCATAAAGTCATCCATATATTTTTCTACTTGTATACGTCTAGTACTTTTTGAATGCTCATTTGTAGGTGAAAAACTCATCAACAGACTCATTAAGTAACGATACAAGGTCATAAAGGACCTGAATACTTGGGTGCTGTCCCTTATTTTCAATATTAGTTAACTAGGCTCGGGTTAAACCTTGTTTTCTATGGGCTTCTTTCATCGCAAGTCCGAACGCTCTAAAATCGTATTTATCCTCTTTTTTACTCATAATATCTCTTAGATCACTTCATATCAAAAAAAGACAAGAACTGTTTCAAATGAATTCGAACAAGTGGCTAATTTGTTCTATGAAACGTCATATATAAGGATAGTTTTTGTAAAAAATAATATCAAATTCTTTGATTTATCTGCCTTCTTTTTAATGCGAATTTCAATGTTTCTTTTGGAATTTCACTTTCTCAAACATGTTCTTTAAGAAAGCCTTCTCTCATAATCTAAAGTGAAATAGACGCTCATTTTGATCGTCTATTTTTAGAAACTTTATTTTTTGTACAAATTCCACTTGAACACTGCCTATAAACATTGATATAATAAGGTTTTTTCATGTTTTCTTATGTCAGCAGACTCGTAAACCGAAGTTTTTAAATGGGGAATTCTTCTAATTGTACATTTAAAGACAAGGTATATTTGCAATACATTTGAATGGTCTATGAAAATGAATAAATGAAGATCCGTATTTATAGCGAGAATACAACACTGTGATTCCTCCATTAAAGAAAATGTATTATCCGGCATAACTTTGGTAAAATGAAGAATGTGAAAGGAGAGTTGTACCGGTGAATGAAAAATTATTACTTGTAGTAGCAAAAGAATTGAATATGAAGCAATCAACTGTTAAACAGGTGATTTCATTATTAGAAGAAGGGAATACAGTTCCGTTTATTGCTCGTTATCGTAAAGAGGCAACTGGAGGATTAGATGAGGTAACGATTAAAACAATCCAAGATACATGGCATTATGCTGTTCAATTAGCAGAGCGAAAAGAAGAGGTATTACGGCTAATAGACGAACAAGGAAAATTGACGGACGAATTAAAGAAGGATATTGAACAAGCGACTAAACTTCAACGAGTGGAGGATTTATACCGTCCTTATCGAAAAAAACGGAGAACTCGGGCTACAATAGCGAAAGAAAAAGGACTTGAGCCACTCGCCAAACAGGTTTGGGAGCAAAATATCCAAAATCTTGAGACAGAAGCAGTACAATTTTTATCGGAAGAACATGAACTTACATCTGTAGAAGATGTGCTTGCTGGTGTAAGTGATATTATTGCAGAATGGATTTCTGATGATCCTACTTATCGAGACTTTATTCGTGAAACTACATGGAATCAAGGAATTCTTGTAACTGAATCAAAAGAAGTAGAAAAAGATGAAAAAGAAATTTATAAAATGTATTACGAGTATTCAGAAGCTATTCGGTCGCTTGTATCTCATCGAATCCTTGCGATTAACCGTGGGGAAAAGGAAAATGTTCTTAAAGTGACCATCAATCCTCCGATGGAAAAAATTATTACATATCTTAAAGAAAAAGTTATTAAAAAGGAAATATCTAGTGAATCAGCTCAGCTTTTAACAGAATCGATTGATGACAGTTATAAACGTTTAATTGAACCTTCCGTAGAAAGAGAAATCCGAAATCGATTAACTGAAATGGCAGAAGAACAAGCGATAAGTGTGTTTTCTGAGAATTTACGAAATCTATTGCTGCAGCCACCATTAAAAGGAAGAACGATTTTGGGAGTTGATCCAGCTTTCCGGACAGGTTGTAAATTAGCAATCATTGATGAAACAGGTAGAATGTTTGAAATTAATGTTATTTATCCAACCGCTCCTAGAAATGACGTAGCTGGTGCAGAAAAGGTCGTTCTTCAATTATTGAGAAAGCATGAGGTTCAATTAATTGCGATCGGAAATGGAACAGCTTCTCGTGAGACGGAGCAGTTTATAGCAAATATGATTCAAAAAAATTATTTAGATATACCTTACATCATTGTAAATGAGGCCGGAGCGAGCGTTTATTCAGCTTCCGAGCAGGCTCGTGAGGAATTTCCAGATCTGGAAGTAGAGGAAAGAAGTGCTATTTCTATTGCAAGACGAGTGCAGGACCCGTTGGCAGAGCTTGTAAAAATTGATCCAAAATCAATTGGTGTTGGTCAATATCAACATGATGTAAGTCAGAAAGAATTAACTAGCTCACTAAATTTTGTTGTTGAAACGGCGGTTAACCAGGTTGGAGTAAATGTCAATACTGCGTCAAGTTCGTTACTAGAACACGTAGCAGGGCTTAGTAAGACGACTGCAAAAAATATTATTAAGCAAAGAGAAGAACTTGGTAAATTTTCTAATCGATCAGAACTGAAAAAAGTTCCTCGTCTCGGACCGAAAACATATGAACAGAGTATCGGATTTTTAAGAATAATTGATGGAGTCCACCCGCTTGATCAAACACCGATTCACCCTGAGAGCTATAAAGTTACCGAAACTCTATTACAGGAAATTGGTTTTGATCTGAATGATGTCGGAACTGAACAACTTAGGGAGACGTTAGCGAATGTAAATGTCGGGGAAATGGCTGAAAAATTAAATATTGGTACACCTACATTATCCGATATTATTGATGCACTTAGAAGACCTGGAAGAGATTTAAGAGATGACTTCCCACAACCGATTTTAAAACAAAAAGTACTAACGTTGGAAGACTTAGAGCAAGGAATGGAAATGGAAGGTACAGTTCGAAATGTCGTTGACTTTGGTGCCTTTATTGATATAGGAGTAGGCCAAGATGGTCTCGTACATATTTCAAAACTCGCTAAAAAGTTCGTTAAACACCCGATGGATGTTGTTTCTGTTGGAGATGTTGTGACTGTATGGGTAGAAGATGTAGATGTCAATCGAGGTCGTATTGCTTTAACGATGGTGAAATAAATAAAGAAGACATGCATTAGATCTGCAAAATAAAATTATGTAAAGAGAACAAAACCCTGTCAGCCATATAGCTAACAGGGTTTTTCTTCATTATTCAGCTGCACTTACAGCCGCTTCTACTTTACTCATATCAATTCCTGCTGCTTTTGCAACACCTTCACCATATGCAGGATCTGCTTTATAACAACTAACGATATAGCGAATTTTAATAAATTCTTCCGCGCCTTCGAAATTTCTTGCTGTATTATTAAATAAAGCTTCTTTTTGTTCATCAGTCATTAGGTTGAACAGTTTTCCTGGTTGTTCATAGTAATTATCATCATCTTCTCTAAAGTTCCAATGTGTTGCATCCCCATTAATTTTAAGAGGTGGCTCCATTACTTCAGGTTGTTCTTGCCATTCCCCATAGCTGTTTGGCTCATAATGAAGCGTGCTGCCATGGTTCCCGTCTACACGCATTGTTCCATCTCTGTGGAAGCTATGGACTGGGCATTTCGGCGCGTTAACAGGAATCTGATGGTGGTTAACTCCAAGACGATAACGTTGTGCATCAGCATATGAGAATAATCTAGCCTGTAACATCTTATCTGGTGAATATCCGATTCCTGGTACGATGCTTGCAGGTGAAAAAGCAGCTTGTTCCACTTCAGCGTAATAGTTATCTGGGTTTCTATTAAGCTCGAATTCTCCCACTTCAATTAATGGAAAATCTTTTTTATACCAAACTTTTGTTAAATCAAAAGGATTGTATGGCATATTTTCAGCTTCTTCTTCAGTCATCACTTGGATGTACATCTTCCATTTCGGATAGTCACCATTTTCAATGCTTTCATATAAATCTCTTTGGTGAGTTTCACGATCCGTCCCAATTAGTCCCGCAGCTTCTTGATCTGTTAAATTCTCAATTCCTTGTTGAGTACGCATATGAAATTTTACCCAGACGCGCTCGTTATTCGCATTAATCATACTGTATGTATGACTTCCAAATCCATGCATATGACGATATGATTTTGGAATACCACGTTCACTCATAATAATCGTCACTTGATGAAGTGCTTCTGGTAATAAGGACCAGAAGTCCCAGTTATTATTAGGCGAACGCATATTTGTACGTGGATCACGTTTAACAGCGTGGTTTAAGTCAGGAAATTGCATGGCATCTCTAAAAAAGAATACCGGTGTATTATTACCGACTAAATCCCAGTTACCTTCTTCGGTATAAAACTTTAATGCAAATCCACGAATATCTCTTTCAGCATCTGCAGCTCCACGTTCACCCGCAACCGTAGAAAAACGTGCGAACATGTCAGTTTTTTTACCAACTTCTGAGAAGATTTTTGCTTTCGTGTATTTGGTAATGTCGTTAGTTACAGTGAATGTCCCGAATGCACCTGATCCTTTTGCATGCATTCTACGCTCTGGAATTACTTCACGATTAAAGTTTGCCAGCTTTTCAATTAACCAAAAATCTTCTAATAATACTGGACCTCGAGGACCTGCAGTCTTTGAATTTTGGTTGTCTGGAACAGGCATTCCCGCTGCCGTAGTTAACCTTCTCTTATTGTCATTGTTTTGTTTATTGTTACTCATGAACAAAAGCACCTCCAGCGTTATTTTTGAAAAACTTACTTTCTATGTAACCTACTTTTTGGAAATATCGGGTAGGGTTACTTTATAATTAGTATAATATCATATCAGTTATAAAATAACAATAACTATGCCCTGAATATCTTTTTACTATAAAAAAATACATTTAATGGTTTATATCACATTGATTTTGAGGCTTGATGTGAAATGAAGCATGGATTCGTAAGTTGATCATTATTAATTAAGAAATATATTAATGAAAGTAAAACTATTCTGGCAATAAATTATTAATTAAAATCAACTAATTGATAAAACGTTTAAGAGATATGGTAGAAGTTTGTCACATATATATTAAAATGAATCATTATTTGATATGATATCGTTATGTATTTATTTGTAGAGGAGATTTTTACATGAAGTGGAAAAATATTTACCGAGGAATGGCAATGGGAGTGAGTGACGTTGTACCCGGAGTGAGCGGTGGAACAATCGCAGTTCTATTAGGTTTTTACAATCAGTTAATTGCGGCGATCAATGGTCTTTTTACAAGAGAATGGAAAAAACATCTTGGGTTTTTAATCCCTCTTGGAATTGGAATGGCCCTTGCTATATTTTCGTTTAGCCGATTAATGGATTGGTTATTGAACTATTATGAACAACCAACATATTATTTTTTTATCGGTCTAATTATTGGAATTTTACCATATTTATTTCGGGAGTCTGATGCGAGAAATAAATTCAAATGGCAACATGTTTTACTTTTGTTTGTAGGAATATTTCTTATTAGTCGATTGAATATTAGTCCAGATGAAGGGGCGATTATTACAGATAGATCTTTTTCAATATATCTGTTGTTGTTTTTCTCGGGATTCATTGCCAGTGCCGCAATGATATTACCAGGAATCAGTGGCTCTCTTGTTTTGGTTGTCATTGGTGTTTATAAAACGGTAATAAATGCTGTAAGTACATTTGATTTTACTGTTATTATCATTGTTGGAATTGGCATTGCTTTAGGGATAATAACGATGAGTAAAGTGATTCATTATTTTTTAAGAAATTATCAAACTGCTACATTTGCGCTTATTATCGGGCTAGTCATTGGATCTGTTTTTGTTATTTTTCCAGGATGGACTTCAAACGTCACTCAACTTACACTATGTATCGTATTATTTGCTCTCGGTTTAATCGTTGCATATGTATTAGGAAAAGTAGAGTATTAACAACATTTCGGTAATTCATTATAATGCACTATAAACGTTCTGCTTCTAATTGAAACTTTTCATTTTAGAGGTAGGGCGTTTTCTATTTTTATTCATTATTTCCATTGCTCTGATTCACTTGCAATTTAATGAATTATGAAATTCATTCATTAAATTAATATAAAATCTTAATTCACATCATTTTTTTATGTTAGCTTAATAGTAAACTATTAATAGTATTTAGTACGTGAAATGTATATATAGGCATGAGCCTAAAAGAAGAACAAGTAGGTGATGATAGTGATTCATTTGCAATTGGATCAAGTGAAAACAGTGTTAAATCAAAAAGAGTTGGTTAAAAACATTTCTTTTTCACTTCATCGGGGAGAAGTTTTGGCATTAGTTGGTCATAATGGAGCTGGGAAATCCACGATAATGAAAACAATCATGGGTATGTTGGAAAAAAGAGAGGGTAAAATTAAAATCCTTCAGAAGTTTGATCAGGATGAGCAGTTTGTATTATTTAAAAAATACATTTCTTATTTACCTGAAGAACCGATGCTGCTGACAGAATTAACAGTTCTGCAACATTTTCAATTGTATGGAATGAGCTATGAAATAGAAGAGGAATTATTTAACCAACGTCTTCAATATTACTTAAAAGGATTTGAACTTACTACGAAACTTCAAGCCTATCCTGAAGAGTTGTCAAAAGGCATGAGGCAAAAGGTTCAAACCATCTGTGCGTTATTACCAGAAGTACCTGTACTCTTAATTGATGAACCTTTTATGGGATTAGATATATACGCGGTTGATTTTTTACTAAAAACAATTAAAGAAAAAGTGAAGCTTGGGACAAGTATTTTACTTACAACGCATCAATTGGATCAATTACAATCATTGGCTGATCGATATATTTTGCTGGAACAAGGAAAAGTGAAATCTGAGGGAGCAATTGATCAATTTGATACGATCACTAGAGGATATGAAGATGTTTAAGCAAATCGTTTTTCTGAAAAGAAATCGGATTCGTAAAAAGAGTAAACTAGTTAAACAAGTATTGCTGCTATCTTTTGATTTCACTTCTCTTTTTTACACCCTTCTCGTCATAGGTTATTTCGTGATAGCAATAGTTATGGAAGGGAATATTAGGAACAATATTCAAGATAAAATAATTTCAATAGAGGCGTATACGGTTGAACAGTTTTGGGTAATTCTTACAGCTATTCCAATCATATATATCATTCGAAGTTTTAACCAGCCAGGAGTTATTTTTTCAACTGCTGAATATACATTAACGTTTTTACCAAATACATTGCAACAAGTATGGAGAGTAGTTGCTATAGAACGGTGGATAAAAAGCGGAATTACATATTTGATTGGTGGAATAATTATTTATATTTTATCACCAACAAGTGCTTCCATTGTGCTGCTTTATATTTTTATCCTAATAGGACTGAATGTACTCATGACACTGCCTGAATGGAAACTGTTCCAACAACATTTATGGTTAAAAATAGTCGTCTTAATTAGTTTAATTTTAATTAATTTAGTAAACCTTTATCTTAAGTCATCTTTTTTAAGTATTTTATTTATTGCAATATTATTCTTAATTAACGTACTCTTATTACCAAGAACGTTTCAACAAATAGATTGGAAAAAAGTAACTGCCGCTAGTGATTTTAAAATATGGAATATGGTTATGATTTCCTATGTAACGAAAATAAAGTATAGAAAAGAACGTCAATATAGTATTTGGCAGCGATTATCTTTTTGGAAGAAACCTTTTCTTTATAAAAAGTCAGTTGGATATAATCGCTTATGGCATTTATATTTTGAGAAAAACATAGGTGTTTGTTTAAAATTAATTGGTGCACTTTTTCTGCTTCTATTTTTAATCTTATTTATTAAAGAAGAATTATTTTTTTTGGCGATTGCCTTTACAATTCATAGTTCTTCAACAGTTGCTGCAAGTTTATTTAATGACCGTTTGCGAACAGATTTAGTACAGATGCTTCCTTGGGATTTGACACTATTCAAACAAACTATTTTAAAGTGGATATATAGTACGAGTGCTCTTTTATTATTACCGATTATTATGTTTATATTTAGAGATTTATCTGTTTGGACACTGATTCACGTATTGGCAATGATATTTTCATTTCTTTTTCTTATGCCAATTAAAATTGAAAAAGTCTTTAAAAAATTTGATAATAAAGCATCAGATTTTAAGTGGACAGAGATATTTTGTTATATTCTAATTTTATTAATCATTATTAGCAATATATATTTGGAATTCCTTATCGGAGTTTGTTTAATGATGGGAATAATTCCGATTCTAAAAAAAGCTGAGAAATAAATATAAGTGATGTCGTGATACACACCTGCCGGGACAAATGCATATATTATCATAGTAATTAGATATAGCGAGGTGTTTTAAATGGTGAATGAAAATGAGTATTACCGCCCAATAATGCCTAACCATTATTACCCGGAGGCCTCCTATACACCAGGATATTACTATCCGATGTATGCAGAGCAAGCGTATTATTATAACCCATATATGCAAAATAATAGTTTTCCGCCCCAAATGCAAATGATGCCACCAAATATACAGCCTAATAATTTTGAGAATCCTGCCCCGCCACAAGGAGCAGTTTCCAACGGTGTTATGCAACAATTTTTGGATGAAAATGGAACTGTAGATATCCAGAAAATGCTTCAAACTGTCGGTCAATTAGCTGACACAGTTCAGCAAGTTTCTCCAGTTATTAGGCAATTAAATGATTTAATTCGTGCATTTAGAGCATAAGTTTAGTTTGTCTATTTTCTGTAGCCCAAACTGTTTGTTACATGTAATAAAAAATTGAAAAAGGGGAATAAGAATAGTATCTTCAAAAGGTTTAGCTCCATTCCTTTGGTCAAATAGGGAGAGTGAAAAAAGTGATTGGATGCTTGATTATCCACGGATTTACAGGAGGGCCTCATGAAGTTGAGCCTTTGCGAGCATATTTATCTAAACGAACAGATTGGAAAATTGAAGTACCTGTTTTAAAAGGGCATGGAAAAGAACTAAATTTAGAAGACGCTTCACATGAACTATGGTTGGAAGACGCACGCATTGCACTAGAAAATTTGCGAAAAAACTGTGATAAAGTATATGTAATTGGCTTTTCAATGGGCGGAATGATAGCTGCATATTTAGCCGCAACTCAAAAAATTGAACGGCTTGTGCTCCTAGCAACAGCAAGAAGGTATTTATCGTTTAAATATTTGAGTTTTTATATAGCAGAAATGATTGGCGATGGATTTAAAGGGAAATTAAATGAAAATGATCTGTTTCTCCATTATAAGAGTAAGTTCGGAGATGTCCCTTTAAAGGCAAATATAGAGTTCATGAAGCTTGTTAATCGTACAAAGCAATACTTAAAAGATATTACTACACCAGTTTTTATCGCTCAAGGTCATAAGGATGAAATGGTTCCGTATAAAGCAGCATATTATTTAGATGAAGAGATAAGTTCCGAACATAAAGAAGTCGTATTTTTTGAACAATCGGATCACTTGATATGTCTAGGAGAAGATAGCGATGTCTTAAACAAAATGATTTACGACTTTTTAACTCAAGAGATATGTGAAGAAACGAATCAAATAGAAAAATCCACCATCTAATTGGTGGATTTTTCTATTCTTTTTCGTTATTTCCACGATGAGATATGGTGACACGAGATTTTCTAGTCGTACTCATAATAAATAAAAATAGCCCAAAAATGACAATGGAACCGCCAAGCCATTGAGAAGAAGTAACGGCTTCTTCTAGAATAAAATAAGCAAGAATAGTTGCTCCGATCGGTTCAAAAACGATTGCCATTGAAATTGTAGAAGTACTAAGCCATTTCAAAGCCCAATTAAAAAGGGTATGTCCCAAAAATGTTGGAATAATTGCTAAACCAAGGAATAGAACCCAATGGTTTGCGGAATA
Organism: Pseudogracilibacillus sp. SE30717A; assembly: GCF_037071985.1. Classification (NCBI taxonomy): domain Bacteria; kingdom Bacillati; phylum Bacillota; class Bacilli; order Caryophanales; family Bacillaceae; genus Pseudogracilibacillus; species Pseudogracilibacillus sp. SE30717A. Next base: position 285,687 of record NZ_JAXHDF010000003.1, read on the forward strand.
ATGAAATAAATCATTCCCAATTAGTAAGTTGTAAATTAGTAATGCAACCGAACTAGTTCCATACACAATAAATGTATAGGTTATAAGCGATAAATTTCTTCTAAGTTGTTGTCCAAGGAGAAAATATCCTGTAACTGTCACAGCCCCCAATAAGGCTAAAATATCACCTAAAAGGGCTAAACCACTAATTTGGAGATCTCCCCATCCGATAATAAAACTTCCGACAAGAGTAATTAACATACTTATAACCGCAGCAACCGAAAAGCGTTCCCCAAAAAAGAAATACGTACCGATGAACGCAAAGACCGGTTGTAATGTTACCAAAACTACGGAACTGGCTACTGACGTATAGTTAAGCGACTCGAACCAAAGAATAAAATGGAGGGCCAAAAATATACCTGAAATGGTAGCTAAGATCCAATCACGTTTTGCGATAGCACGGATTTCTTCTTTATATTTAAATAAGACGATCGGAAGCATAATAATAACAGACAGAAAAAGTCGGTAAAAGGCAATAATGCCAGCTGGAGCACCTGACGCTAATTTAACAAGTATTGCAGATGTAGAGACAGCGATTACACCTATCACCACAGCTATATAAGGATTAAATGGAGGAAAGCGCAACATCTATTCTCCTTTATACAGATTGTTTAAGAACATGACTATTATATCTCATTATTCCCTTTTTCGCAGAGAATGAACATAAAAGATTAATTATTATCTAATTTGGGTATATAAAATAGAAAGTCTCTTCGTTAAATATTAATTTTAAAAGTGGATTAGATTTAAGACATTATGCTATACTTATAAAGCTGTATACATGAGATATGGAGAAGGGCAACTATCCATTATGGAGGAAGCCTCCTGCAACTTTAAGGTTTAACTAGTCAATTATTTAAGTGAAATTAAAAATAGAAGTGATACATAGATCGCCCAATCAGGCATCTATCAAGTGTACGTTCAAAAAGTCCGCTGATATTGTTTAAAAAAGTAAACAGTTGTTATTGATCAAGGCATTTTTGAACGACCTCTTAAAGTAACATAGAAGGTTTCCGCTTATGTAAAATATTTTACAAGGTAGGAAAAGGAGATAAAAGATGACAACTTTTAATGAATTAAACATATCGGCACCTATTTTAAAAGCATTAGAGTCGATGGGATTTGAAGAAGCAACACCAATTCAGGCACAAACAATACCTCATGCTTTAGAGGGAAAAGATGTAATCGGACAAGCACAAACTGGTACGGGGAAAACGGCGGCATTCGGTATTCCGATGATTGAACAATTTGATTCCAAGGTTCGTGCAGTTCAAGGATTAGTTGTAGCTCCTACAAGAGAGCTTGCAATTCAAGTAGCTGCTGAAATTAACCGATTAGGAAAATTTAAAGGAATCCGCGCTTTGGCTGTATACGGAGGTCAACATATGGACCGCCAAATACGTGCGCTTAAAGATCGACCACAAATTGTTGTTGCTACTCCTGGAAGGTTACTGGATCATTTAAGACGTCGCACAATTCGTTTAGATGCGATTAAAGTAGCCGTCTTGGATGAAGCAGATGAAATGCTAAACATGGGCTTTATTGATGATATTAAAGAAATATTAAGGTCTATACCTGAGGAGCGACAAACGTTACTGTTCTCTGCTACAATGCCTAAAGAAATTCGGGAAATTGCTACAACGTTAATGAAAAATCCTGAGGAAATCAAAGTTAAAGCAAAAGAAATGACTGTAGAAAATATCGTTCAATACTTTATGGAAGTTCCAGAAAAATTTAAATTTGATACGTTAACAAACCATTTTGATATTCATTCACCAACATTAGCGATTGTTTTCACACGCACAAAGAAACGTGTAGATGAAATAACAGATGGTCTACAAGTCCGTGGATTCCGTGCTGAAGGGATTCATGGTGACTTAACACAGGGAAAACGTATGTCTGTATTAAATAAATTTAAACATGGACGTATTGAGATACTTGTTGCAACCGATGTTGCAGCTCGTGGATTAGATATTTCAGGAGTCACTCATGTGTATAATTTTGATATCCCGCAAGACCCTGAAAGTTATGTACACAGAATTGGGCGTACTGGAAGAGCTGGAAAAATGGGAGAAGCAATTTCATTTGTAACTCCACGTGAAATGCCACATTTACGCTTAATTGAGCAAGTTACTAAAAGTAAAATGAAACGTCTTGTTCCACCAACAAATCAAGAAGCTGCTAGAGGGAAACAACAAGCAACGGCAGAAAATATTATTAAAGCAATCGATACGGAAGATTTAAAATCATTTAATCAAACGGCTACAGAATTGTTAGAAGAACATGATTCAATTTCTGTTGTGTCTGCTGCGTTAAAATTATTAACGAAAGAACGGAAAAATGTTCCTGTTCGTATTTCTTCGGTCCAGCCGATTAGTGTTAAAAATGTCCAACGCGGCGGTGGTCGTGACTCAAAACGACGCCAAGGTGGAAGCGGAAAACGATTTTATGGAAAACGTCCACAAAGTGGTGGAGGACGCCGAAAAGGAAATTTCCAAAAACGTCGCGGTCGCTAAGATAGAGAAACTTTCTACCCAATTGGGCTGAAAAAAGTGTTCTAGACATTAAAGATCCGAATGATGATTCAAAAGGTTTTGAATCAACTCGGGTCTTTTGTTGTTTATAACTTAGATCAGCTCATCCTTGTGACATCAGTTGCACGAGGTTCAATAGATGTTTATAGAAACAATGTAGTTAGTACTATTCGTCAACGATCATTTATTTCTTGATTTGCTATCTTTTTATTATCAACATGAATGCTTTTCATACCTTCATAGTAAATGTATTTATTTCTTAAATAGCTTTCCAACTCTCCATTATCATAAAGAAGCTTATTTAAGTAATCTTTCGAACTATTAATCCTATTTTTAATTTCCTTCTGGGATTGTGTGATAGAGCCGTGTCCAGGTATGTGAGTCTTTATATGATGATTATGTAAAATATTTTCGGCTTTATTAATTGTAGATACATAGTCTTTATAACTGCCAAATATGAAAGGAAATTCTACATCAGATAGGTAATCTCCTGAAAGAAATATTCCATATGGTTCAATTACAGCAAATAAACTATCATTGGTGTGGCCGGGTGCAAGATAGAAAGTTATTGTTAATGATCCTAATGTTAATTTTTGTCCATCAATTGTAATAACAATATCTACAGCAGGATATACAGGTTTATAGTTTCTATTCAAATAATATTTTTTGTCAAACATATGTATTTGATGGATAATTTCATCTTTGTTTGGATGATTGTCAAATTGTTCAGTAGCTATTATTTTAGCTTCTGGAAAGGCTCCAGAACCAATAATATGGTCGAAATCACTATGTGTATAGATAATATATAATTGTTTATTACCGATATTCTTCGTAATATACTTTTTAATTTCTTCAATTTCATTAGGCAGCCAATTGGGATCAGTCATGATTAAAACATCATTTGTTTGTATAATTGCCGATGTTGTCATAAATAAAGAACTTTGAAAAACTGTAATATTATCATTATTGAAGTGAATCATATAAACTCTTCTCCTTCTATAATATTTATTCTTGATTCAACTTAAGCATATCAACGCCTAATTAACAAATTTAATAAAAAATAGATTAATAGAAAACTTAAAAGGTTATTAGAATTTGACGCTTTTTCTTGGAGAAAACAGACTCATAAATTCTAAAATAAAAATAAAAATTACGTACGATAATATTTATATGGTAAACTATGAGGGGAGAAAGTGAGGTTTAGACATGAGGGAACAACCGAAAAATAATATAGCGTTTAAAGCAATAAAAGCTTGGAGAATATCCGCATCTCTTTATATGATAGGTTTATGGTTACTTATAGGAACGTTGGCTGTTTTAACATACATATTTAAGTTCTCATATTTGTATACAGGAATTGCTGCATGCATAGGGATAGTTTTTGTTTTTATTTTTGTATACCTGATTCCTAAACTTAGATATAAGAGATGGCGTTATGAAATATTCGAACAAGAGATATATATTCAGCATGGAATATTAATTGTTACAAGAACTATTATTCCTATGATCCGTGTTCAACATGTTGATACTCAGCAAGGGCCAATCCTCAAACGGTATCATTTAGCAACAGTTTCCATATCTACTGCAGCAACAACTCATGAGATTCCAGCCTTATTAGAAGAAGATGCTTCGGATATGAGAGACAGAATCTCTACATTGGCAAGGGTGGATGAGGATGATGTGTAATGAACAGGAATTGAGAAATGAAAATCCGTTTAGTAAGCCACAACGGCTTCATCCCGCTGCAATGTATTTCAACCTTATCAAAGTTATTAAAGAAACTATATTTGGGTTAGGGATTGGACTTATTTTCACGTTAAAAGAATCATTATTTTACTTTTTACTTTTTATTTCTATCTTTTTAATATTGTTGATTATTTCTAGTATTTTATCATGGCTCAGGTTCACCTATCGAATTGAGGAAAATGAATTGCGTATTGAACAAGGGATTTTCATACGAAAAAAACGTTATATTTCTTTAAATCGCATTCATAAAATTGATCTGACGGCAAACGTGATTCATCGAATTTTTAAACTTGTAAAAGTTCAAATAGATACTGCGAGCAGTGGAGATGGTGCGGAAGTTTCGTTGAGTGCAATTAAGACAGAAGATGCTGTCCGTTTACGTAAAGTACTGAAAAGGCAAGAAACTTTACAGAATATAGTGGAAACAGATGAGAGTAATTCTATGAAGAAAATCTCATGGATACGTCTCTTTATTGCTGGGACAACTTCTGGAAGTGTCGGTATTATTCTTGTTGCACTCCTTGCTGGTTTTACGCAAATCGAGGAATTGATCCCTAAAAAGCTATATAATACGACTTATACTTGGATAATCGATCAAGGTATAATTATAATAGTGGGGCTCATTATTTTTATGCTTTTATTATTATGGTTATTCGGCATCGCAGGAACGATGATAAAATATGGGAATTTTACAATAGAAAAAAGAGCTGCAGAGTTGTTTGTTAAACGTGGTTTACTAGAAACTAAGGAATTAACTATTCCTTTCGATCGTATTCAAGCTATTGGTATAGAACAAAGTTTAATTCGCCAGCCGATTAAATTTGTACGAATTTTTGCAGTTGTTGCTGGAGGGTCTTTTGATAAAATGGAACCATTTCCAGTATTATTTCCACTCATTCATGAAAAGGAAGTGGAACAATTTTTACGGGAATATTTACCAGATTATCAACAACAAAAAACTGAACTAATTCCATTATCAAAACGTGGTCGAAAGTTCTATTTATTTAATACTACTATTTTATTTGTATTAGCTTTGATTCCTGTGTTGTACTTTTTTCCTTCCTTCAGCTGGATTCCATTATGTTTCATAATACTGAGTTTGGCACTTGGTTGGATGCAACATAAAGACGGGGGATATATGATTGATGGAAAAAGAATTACATTACAACATAGAAATCTAAATAAAGTCACTATAATGACCTATCATAGACGAATACAGTCGTTGCAAAAAAGACAACATAAAATCCAGATGTATCAACGGATTGCCTCTACAAAAATTTCTCTCATAGGAATGGGAGGTCTTGGAACACACTATTCGTTAAAACATGTAGAAGAGGAAGATGCAAATAAAATTGCAGATTGGTATTCGTATAGAAAACAAGTAGAGGAAGATTAAGTGCGTGTCTAGAGATTTCATAGTAAGATAATCAATTAATGGGAGAAGTGATTCTCCCATTTACTTTCAAAAAACATGAATGATTATTCATTCAATCAATCAAGGAGTGAACTATATGTTGGACGAGTTCGGAATTAAAAAAGTGAAGATAAGTCTTCCATTTCGATTAGATCATGTTAATTGTTTTTTTGCTGAAGGGAATGATGGATACGTCATTATAGATACTGGTTTAAATGATCACGCTGCACAGAAAACGTGGAAGCCTCTTATTCAAAATAACAAAATAGAGTCGATACTATTAACACATTTACATCCAGATCATTGTGGTTATGCTGGAAAATTACAAGAAATAACCCGATCGGCTGTATATATGAGTGAACGGGATGCTATCGCTTTAAACCGTATATGGACGGAAGAAGCCATACCTAAATTAGTAGACGATTATCATCGAGCAGATATTGATAAGACAATTACTAAAGAAATTGTTGGGGCAACAAAAAACTCTCTCCCATTTGTTACTCCGCTTCCTACCATAAATCACTATTTAACTGAAGGTGAAAAAATAAAGTTTGGTAAATACGAATACGAAATACTTTTTACTCCCGGACACTCAGAAGGGCTAATCTGCCTTTATAATCGTGATAAACATTTATTATTCTCTACAGATCATATATTACCTAAAATTACTCCCAATATTTCTTACTGGTTTTATGGAGAAGAGAATCCATTATTGTCCTATGAGCATTCACTGAATAAAATAAAACAGTTAGACATCGACTATGTTATTCCTTCTCACGGTGAGCCATTTACAAATGTAAATAGAAGAATAGAAGAAATTTGGAAACATCATGTGCAGAATTTTGAAGTAATATTAGACGCAATCAAAGACAGTAGAACAATATTTGATGTATGTAAGATTTTATTCCCACGAGATTTAACAACATATGATTACCAGTTTGCGATCGGTGAAACGATCGCGCATCTTAATTATTTAAGGTTAAAAGGGGAATGTCGTCGAGAATTGGTAGCGGGGAAATGGATGTATAAGAGAGAGAATTAGAGAATATATAATTTCTAGGCATTATTACTCAAATATATTGAAAAAAAGATTGTCTTTTAATGTGAAATTGAATATGATATAATTTGTGGGAACTTATGTAAATAAGGGTAAGAATACGAGGTGTAGAATGTGAGAAGATCAGACAGAAGGAAACCGAAGAGACTATGGTTGAAAATCCCATTAATCATCGTTGGAATACTAGTTTTAGGGATAGGTGGCTATGTTTTTTCTGTATATTCAAATGCGAAAAATACGGTAAATGATAAAATGCATGATCCGGTTGAAACAATTGATACGGACTTAACAAAGAAAAAGTTACAAGCAACAGAACCATTAAATGTATTGTTATTAGGAATCGATGCGGAAGAAGGACAAGCCGGTCGCTCGGACGCTATTATGGTTATGCAATTAGACCCAATTACGGATGCCTTGACAATTGTTAGTATCCCACGGGATACGAGAACAGAGATTGTCGGAAAAGGAATTCAGGATAAAATTAACCATGCCTATGCGTTTGGTGGGACAGATATGTCAGTTGCAACAGTGGAAAATCTGCTTGATATTGAAATAGATTACTATGTAAGTATCAATATGGATGGGTTAGTAGAATTAGTTGATGAATTAGGTACAATTACAGTAAGTAATGATGTAGAATGGTCAGATAGTAAGTATGATTTCCCAGAAGGCATTGTTGAAATGGATGGAGATAAAACAATGGCATACGTTAGAATGCGTAAAAAAGACCCAATGGGAGATTTTGGACGGACTCAACGTCAACGAAAAGTAATTGAAGGAATTCTTAATGAAGGTGCGTCTGTAGGATCTGTACCTAAATTTAGTGGAATGATGGGTATTTTAGGTTCTAATATGTCAACGAACATGGATTTTGACGATATGAAAAAATTATTCAGCGGATATAAAGATACGCGTAGAAATATCTCTGAGCATATGATGGCAGGAACTGGCGAGAAAATCGACGGTATTTATTATTTAATCGTTCCAGATGAAGAAATACAAAAAGCTCACGATTTATTAACAAATTAATGATATAAATAGCCTATAATTGAGGTTCCTCAATTATAGGCTTTTTTATTATTTTCTTATAATTACTTGAATAACATGGCCGATACCGGTATGACGATATCCTTCCTCACGGGTTACTTCACCATAATAAAAGTGGATACATGTATATGGAGCAATCCATTGTAACATGTCAGCAGGATTATACAAAAAAGGTTCTTTTCCCGGTCCGCCAGTATCATAGTTTAATTGCTGTTTTGAATACACCTCCAACATTACATAACCTTCTGACGAGACGGAGTTGATTATATTCTTAATAAAAAATTCCTGATCGCGATGCTCTACATGACCAAATACCATAATTGCTCCGTCGTATTTACCTGTTTGAGTTTTCATTTTTGTTAAGTCGCTTTCTTTTGTTTTAACCGAAACACCATTTTCTTTTGCAAGAATTGTTGTGTTTTGTAGCCCAATAGGGGAAATATCATAGGTGGTAACGGAGTGGCCCAGTTTTGCCAAATATATAGCATTTCTGCCTTCTCCTTCAGCAAAACAGGCAATGGAAGAGTTGGCAGGAAAAATTCCACTCTTCTCCTTAATAAAATTATTTACTTTTTTTCCGTAAGTAAAAGGGTGTTGAGAGAATTGAGAATCCCATTTTTCTTTTATCACACGAACCAACTCCAAGTTAATTAATTCCGTTTAAATTTACTTTGTTTTTTCCGGCTTTGTAATTGTTTCAATAAGAGAGCTGAAGCCATGGTTTCATTACCTGTTGCTACTTCATCAATTGCTAAAATGGTGTATCCAGCATCCTTATAATCGAGTTTAAACCATGTGCCTACTTCACTTCCAGCAGGTAAGTCATATTCAGCAATAGTAAACTCATCTCCTTTTTCTTCCACTAGAATTACAGCGACTCCATCTTCTATTCGGTCTAAGACACCTTTCATATTAATTACCTCCTAGGCAAGCTTTGCCTTGCTGTTTAATATCTTTAAGTCGAGCCTCACCAATTCCATCTATTTTAGTTAGTTCGTCGATCGATTGAAATGGTCGTAGAGTAATTAATTCGTCTGCACGTGCTTCTCCTATTTGTGTTATTTCCATTAGTTCATTCTTAGAAGCTGTATTAATATCTATGCAGCCTGCAGTATTCTCTTCCATTTCGACAGTGTCATTTTTATTCGGTTCTATTTTCGTAGTATCTTCATGTCCTTTTTTTACTATACCCTCTTTATCTGTAAGTACTTCATAATCTTTACCATCTGTTTGGACGGTAATTGTGCCGTTTACGTCTGTTCCGTATAGAGTAATACCTGTATCTTTAAATAGCTGAACGACTTCTTGGTGGGGGTGACCATAAGAATTGTCGGTACCTGCACTATAGATGGCATACGTTGGACTAACCGCTTCAATAAAAGAAGAGTCGCTCGATGTATTTGAGCCATGATGACCAACGTGTAAGAAATCTGCTTGAATATGATCAGGATAATTAAGCATCGATAATTCCTGTTCCTTATAAGCATCACCTGTAAATAAGAACGAAATCTGTCCAAACGTCATATTAATTGATAAAGAGTCCTCGTTTAATCCTCCTGAAAGTTTTGCAGGATGCAACACGTATAATTCTAATGGTCCAATATCGTATAGGTCTCCTGCAGTTGGCTCCTCGTAGTCGGCATCACTTTGTAAGACTGCTTCCATAGCGGATTGAAAAACCTTCGTATTTGTCGCATTCCCTGTCATCCATACTTCACCAACGTCAAAACTTTCCATTACTTTTTGCAGCTGACCAATATGGTCGGCATGGGGATGACTAATGATAACTAAATCAATATAATCTATTTTTTTATCATTTAAATACTTAGGCACTTGATTACCGAGCCAGTCACCGGTGTCATATAAAATCGTATAATTTTCTTTACCGTCAGAGAATTGAAATAAAGTTGCATCTCCTTGACCAACATCTAAATATGAAACAGTTAATGATTCACTTTTAGATAAATCTTTTTCGTTATCAGTTGACTCATCCGTTTTTTTAGATAACTTTTTCTCACTCGTTGTAGCTTCATCTGTCACTTCTTGCTGTTCTACTTGTTCATCCTGATACACTTGTTCAATATGATCACAAGCTGAAAATAAAGTGAAAGAGAAAAGCATGAGTACTAACATTAGTTTACGCATTTTTTAGCCTCAATCTCTTTAATTTTTGTATTGTTAGACTACCAAATTAATGATGAAAAAACCAGATTTTAAATTAATAAAATGGTTAAATTGTATTTTTACCTTCAAGCCTACATAAATATCATAGTGTTAACCTGTAAAATAGCGGTTAGCGAATAGCAAAAGTTTTATATTTATAGAATCAGTGAATACGTTTTAAGTAAAGTTAATTACTAGTCCTTCAGACTTATAAGTTTATTAAAGACTTATAACGTTTATAAAACTGGGGAGCCATTAAATTACCAACAAATTACTTGGATTATTATTACAGAGTTTCTAAATTATATTGAACAGAAGGCTATATTAACGTATAATATCGGTAATAGATTTAAATTTTAGAAAAATAAAATAAAAGGGGGTTAACGAGTATTCTTATACTCCACTAGACAATATTATGATAATAGGGGGAAAAAAGTTGAATAAGAAGATTCGTTTTATTGGGCTGGCCATTTTAATGATGGGTATTAGTGCACTTCTATTTGCTTGTGGTGGATCGAAGGATGAAGGCACTACTGCGGAGAAATCAGGGAATAGCGAAATTACAAAATTAGTTGCAGGAACAGATGCTACATATGCACCGATGGAATATATAGATGAGAGTGGGGAAATTGTAGGGATTAACATCGATATTGTGAAAGCGATTGCAGAAGAGTTGGGAATTGAAATTGAATTCAAAAACATTGGTTGGGAACCACTTTTCCCAGCGGTCGATAATGAAGAAGTAGACTTTGCTGTTTCTTCCATTACCATTACGGAAGAACGTGAAGAATCATATGATTTCACAGAACCTTATTATGTGGCAAATCAGCTAATATTAGTTCCCGAAGATAGTGATGTAGAGAGTTTTGCAGATTTAAAAGATAAAAAAGTATCTGCACAAATTAATACGACTGGACATATTGCTGTAAAAAAACTGCTCGGAGAAACAAGTACAAATATTGTAGCGGCAGAAACAATGCCTTTAGCAATTAGTGAAATGATTAATGGGAATGCAGATGCTTCAGTAGGCGATAATTCTACAGTGAACGAATATATTAAAAACAATCCAAACGTTGAAGTTAAAACGATAGAAGACGACGAATTTGAAAAAGAATACTATGGATTGATGGTTAAAAAAGGAAACAGTGAAGTATTGCAATTATTGAATGAAGGAATTAAAAAAATAAAAGAGAATGGAAAATTAGCTGAAATTTCAGGGTTTGAAATGGAAGAATAATAGATGATTCTGTCCGTAACCATTTGCGGACAGTATCTTTTTTACGGTGAAATTGTCTCTACACTGTAGGGATAGGGGGTGTTCATAATAGAAGCGATAAAAGAGCTGATTATGTCGATAAGGTTTGACATACTTTGGAATTATAAAGATCTTTTTATTAGAGGAATCTGGATCACATTAGGACTAACCATTGTTGGGTATACATGTGGAGTATTACTAGGCCTATTATTCGGTTTAGGACGTTTATCAAAGAAAAAGTGGGTCCATTATCCATGTAAATGGTATATTGACTTCTTCAGAGGAACACCGTTGCTCGTTCAGATTTTACTTATTCATTTAGCTGTTATTCCAACGATCTTTGGGCATTCTTTAGGCTTCTTTGTTTCAGGTGCAATAGCTCTCATGTTAAATTGTAGTGCGTACAGTGCGGAGATCTTTCGGGCAGGAATTCAATCGCTTGATAAAGGCCAAATGGAGGCAGCTCGTTCATTAGGAATGCCACATGGACTGGCAATGAAACAGATTATTTTGCCTCAAGCTTTCCGCAGAATGGTCCCACCACTTGGAAATGAACTAATTGCATTACTTAAAGATTCTTCTCTTGTTACAGTTATTGCAGCGACAGATATATTGTATGCAGCAAAAGTTGTAGCGGGTGCAAGTTTCAGAGTTTGGGAACCTTATATTTTAGCGGCAATATTGTATCTGATGTTGACTTGGGTTTGTACAAAAATAATTGCTTACGTTGAAAAACGATTTAGTACGAGCTATGTTCCGTCAAAGAGACCAAAAGCATTTTCGTTTAGTCGAACGATATCGGACGGTAGGTGATAAGAATGATAAAAGTTGAAGGGCTTGTAAAATCATATGGTGAACTGGAAGTTTTAAAAGGAATTGATTATGAAGTAAAAGAAAAAGAAGTTATTTGTGTAATTGGTGCAAGTGGTTCTGGGAAAAGTACATTTTTACGTTGTATAAATTTACTAGAAGAGATTACAGATGGATCGGTATATATTGAAGATGTAAAAGTAAACGATCCGAAAACAGATATCAATCAAATACGGACAGATGTTGGAATGGTTTTTCAACAATTTAATTTATTCCCTCATATGAATGTACTTAGTAATATTACGATTTCTCCAATCAAAATTCGTAAAATGCCAGAAAAAGAAGCAGAAGAACTTGCTTATGAACTACTTAAAAAAGTGGGGCTAAGTGATAAAGCAATGAATTATCCTGAACAATTATCAGGAGGTCAAATGCAACGAGTTGCGATTGCCAGAGCGCTTGCAATGAAACCGAAAGTGATGTTGTTTGACGAGCCGACATCAGCCCTTGACCCCGAGATGGTTAAAGAAGTACTTGATGTCATGAAACAGCTGGCAAAAGAAGGAATGACGATGATCGTTGTTACTCATGAAATGGGATTTGCGCGAGAAGTTGCGGATAGAGTAGTTTTTATCGATGGTGGATATTTGGTGGAAGAAGGAACCCCAGAAGAAATATTCAGTAATCCAAAAAACGAACGGACGAAAGCTTTTTTAGGGAAAATTTTATAATGAATTTGATCAATTTCTATTAAAAAAAGCATAAAACTTACATGACTTGAAATGTTTTGAAATGGTGAAAAGTGCCAGTTAAATACTGGATAATATAATATTCGCCATACTTTTGTGACGCATTATTGATCGTGAAAGCCTATTAAACTCTTCTGTATTATTAGAATAATCCTTTTTTTATAAAATTTCTATGTTATAATAATAAACTAAAGATTCTAGTAAAAATTACATAGGGGGCTAAACATGTATCGAAAACTATTACTTACACTATTTTTGAGTTTGTTAATAGGAGTACTTGCAGCATGCGGAGGGTCATCTGAATCAGATGCAGGAGAAACTGAAAGCGCTACCGATGACGGAGCAGAAGCAGAAAAAACAGATGGAAAGGTTTATACTGTAGCGACTGATAATGCGTATGTTCCATTTGAGTATCTAGATGAAGAGTCGGGAGATTTAGTTGGTTTTGATATTGACTTAATCACTGCATTAGCGGAAGAAGCAGGAATTGAAATTGAAATTGAAACATTAGAATTTGCTGGAATTGTCGCAGGTTTAGGTTCTGGTAAATTTGATATTGGAATTGCAGGAATGACAATTACGGAGGAAAGAAAAGAAAATATTGATTTTACGCAACCATATTATGAAGCAGGGTTGATTCTTGCAGTTACAGAAGAAAATGCAGATGAAATTCAATCAATTGATGATGTTGATGGTAAAGTTGTCGCAACACGACAAGGCTCTACAAGTCAGGAGTATTTAGAAGAAAATACGGAGGCAACTCCAGAAGCGTTTCCTGAAATCGTAGAAGCATATCAAAACGTATTAGCTGGAAGAGCTGATGCCGTTCTTTACGACTTACCAAACGTACAATATTATTCTGAAAAAGAAGCTGGCGGAAAACTTAAAACAGTAGGAGAAAAGTTAACTGGTGAAGATTACGGGATAGGTTTTCCTAAAGGTTCTGAACTTCGTGACAAGATTGATGATGCGTTAACGACAATTAAAGAAAATGGCACCTATGATGATATTTATGAAAAATGGTTTGGAGAGCGTCCAGAAGGCACGGAAAAATAATAAAACAAAAAGAAAAGCGTGATCATTTATGTCACGCTTTTCTCTCTTAAATGTAAGAAAGTGTCCTTCTAAATTCACAAGGAGCTGGATTAACATTTGTTACTAATAGTCGATAGTACTAGGTTTACAATTCTTTTTTACCTAGTGTAATAATTTATGTTTGGTGAATCGATTTTGATTTATACAATTAAAATTCGTACTAAGCCGAATGTTAAAAGACATAAATGAGGTGATAGACAACATGCAACACTTTGTAGGAGTGTTTCCCTATTTATGGGAAGGTATTAAATTAACTTTTTTAATTACAATCATTGGAGTGGCTATCGGTTTTATAATCGGAGCATTTGTTGGGTTAGGCCGCTTATCAAAAAATAAATTGATTTTCTGGATTTGTACTGTCTATGTAGAAGTAATTCGAGGGACGCCTATCCTTGTACAAATATTCTTTATTTATTTTGGGCTTTCTGATTTTGTCAATATAGATAAACTTACTGCTTCCATTCTAGCAATCTCTTTAAATGCCGGGGCATACATAGCTGAAATTGTCCGTGGTGGTGTACAATCCATTGATAAGGGACAATTTGAAGCCGGTGATTCGATTGGACTTACACGAACCCAGACAATGTGGTATATTATTTGGCCACAAGCATTTAAGCGAATGATTCCGCCGCTTGGTAACCAGTTTATTATCAGTTTGAAAGATACCTCATTATTTTCGGCTATTGCAGTCCACGAATTGCTATATCAAGGTCGTACATATGCATCTTCTACGTTTGTATCTTTTGAGCCGTATTTAATGGTTGCATTATTTTATTTGGCAATAACGATCCCGTCCAGTATTATTTTAAGACGTATTGAACGGAGGCTTGATGTGTAATGATCCAAGTAGAAGATTTACATAAATCATTTGGTGATAATGAAGTATTAAAAGGAATATCAAATACGATAAAAGAAAAAGAAGTAGTCTGTGTAATTGGACCATCAGGATCAGGGAAGAGTACTTTTTTACGTTGTTTGAATTTATTAGAGGAAGTTACATCAGGTACCATTACGATTGATGGTCAAGAAATTACGGATAAAAAAACGAATGTTCCAAAAGTCCGTTCTCAAGTTGGTATGGTGTTTCAGCATTTTAATCTGTTTCCACATAAGACCGTATTAGAAAATATTATGTTAGGTCCTCTGAAAGTAAAGAAAATCTCAAAAGAGGAAGCTGAAAAAACGGCGAGAGAATTGCTTGAAAAAGTCGGTCTTTCCGATAAAGCTGACACCTATCCGACTAGTCTGTCGGGTGGACAAAAACAACGAGTTGCAATTTCAAGAGCACTCGCAATGAGCCCAAAAGTGATGTTATTTGATGAGCCGACATCTGCACTTGATCCAGAGCTAGTTGGAGAAGTATTGGCCGTAATGAAAGATTTGGCCAAAGAGGGAATGACAATGGTTGTTGTTACCCATGAAATGGGTTTTGCAAGAGAAGTAGGTGATCGAGTAATATTCATTGATGAAGGGATTATCATGGAAGAAGGAGAACCAGTGGAAATGTTTGCAAATCCTAAAAGTGAACGGTTAAAAACATTTCTCGGACAAATCTTATAAGTTTGAAAATCATCCTCATTCGAATATCGAACGAGGATGACTTTTTGAATTTCATTATATTTTTTGTATATTTATAAATCTATAGAAAGATTCGTTTGAATGAAATTTTATAAGTAGCTTAAAAAGATACAAAATTGACTAGTTTAACTCGACTAAATCTTTTAACTTATCAACAAAATCTACGGAACGTTTTTTTAGTAGATTCTCAGAATTAAACGGCTTTAGTTTACCTACTTTTCGTTTTCTTTTTAATGCTAGGATCCGTTGTACCGATTCATCGAGATAAGATTCTGGAATTCTACCAGTTTTAACTGCTTCAATAACAGCATTAATAGCTGTAATTTGATTTTTATATGTTCGTGGAATGAAAAGCAGATTAACTCCAGCTTGAATGGCTAAAATTGCGGATTCAGCTACTTCATCTGGTGTTTCTAGTCCGTTGTATCCCTTAGCAATTACTCCATCAAAGTTTAAGTCTTCTCGTAAGACGGAATGTATAATTGAACTTGTAAATAGTGCTGGATTCTTTGCTGTAATTTCTGGTATCAACGTAGGGGAAACAAGTATTACATCTACTTCTTGTTGAATTGCTTTATAAAAAGGATAAAGATTTGAGCGAGGGTTATCCTTTTCTTCCATTAATAAGGATTCTACAGAATCATGCATCTCTCCAGGGAAATACTTCACCACAGTAGAGATATTTTCATTTTGATATCCTTGAATTGTTGCTACTCCATGCTTGGCTAGCAAATCACTATTGGAAGGGTGGAAACTATCCTTGCTTTCTTTATGTAAAGAAGGAGTCAGGTTCATGTTTATTCCTAATTCTTTTAGTTCTTCTCCTACAATTTGAGCCATTTGTTTTGTGTAAAGCCGGTTATTTACTTTACCTAATGCTGCTTGAGTTGGACCTTGAGAAACTCCTTGAGCAAAAGTATTGTTTTCGCCACCTTCTTGTTCAATAGCAATAAATAATGGCAAACCATTCTTTGCGTAAAATTGAGCATTTGTAGACAGTTGATGAATTTGTTTCGAATTTATATAGTTTCTGGATTGATAGAATAGTCCACCAACTTTATACGTTGTTAATAAATGAATTAGTTCTCCAGAAATCCTCGTATCTGGAAAGCCAACGATAAATAGTTGCCCGACTTTTTCTTCTATCGACATCTGGGTGACATTCATTTTAACAAACTCTCCTTTATAAAAAATAATCTATTAAAATGATTTACTTTTTTCATAAAAAGGCAAATCAATATAGACAATCTAGTAGATCAGCCTATAATAATTGTATAGGTTTTGTTAATGTTACTTGTTATCATATCGTATATTATCCGTATTGGCAATAAACCTTTAAGATACATATTTTAGCACAAACTGGTAAAATATTAGTTAAGAGAAATAAGAGAAACATACTAAATGAGGAGATGTGGAATGAGAATAGCAGGAATTGATATTGGGGGAACATCAATAAAATTAGGCGTTTTTAATCGTTCAGGTGACGTACTCGATTTCGTGGAATACGATACCGAAAGTGATAAAGGCGGTACATACATCATACAAAATTTAATTAAACAAATTGAGCAATTTAATCAAATAGATGCAATCGGAATTAGTACAGCAGGTCAGGTGGATCGACATAATGGAATCATCGTACAAGAATCAGCAAATATTCCTCAAACATCTGGTCTACAAATAAAAAGAATATTAGAGGATCATTTTAACGTACCGGTTAAAGTTGAAAACGATGTCAACGCGGCTGCACTAGGAGAAAATCATTTTGGAGTAGGGAAAGACTATAATGACTTCTTATTTCTAGCATATGGGACTGGAATCGGGGGAGGGATTGTTGTTAATTCAGAACTTTATTATGGAAGGAATGGATATGCAGCAGAGTTCGGACATATGATTACTCATGGTAATGGTTTATCATGTAAGTGTGGCTTAAAAGGCTGTTACGAAACATACGCCTCGACTACTTCATTACTTAGAGAAGCGCAAAAGATCGATTCAGACATCACAAATGGACGAATTATTTTTGAGAGATTTTACGAAAATGATAATCAAATTAAGGAAGTAATTGATAAATGGGTAGAGGAAATTGCAATTGGCCTAACGTCTATTATCCATATTTTTAATCCAACAACGATCGTCATCGGGGGAGGAATTATGGAACAAGAAGTTTTAGTACATATGATTTCTGAAAAAGTAAATGAGATGGTATTGGAAAGTTTTGCAGGAGTAAACATAGTAAAAGCTTCATTAGGAAATAGAGCAGGAATGTTAGGGGCAGTTTCACTCCATGTTTAAAAGAAAGGAGAAAAAGATGTCAACATCTATTTTAATTCAAGATATAACTATATATACAGAAGATGAAAAGATTGAAAATGGTTTTTTACTACTTAAAGAGGGTAAAATAGTGGAAATATCAAAGCATCCAATTTTACTCGATCAAAATAGTGAAGATTACCTCTGTATTGATGGAGAAGGATTAATTGCAATACCAGGTTTCATTGATGGTCATATCCATGGAGCTGCAGGTGCGGATACTATGGATGCAAGTGAAGAGGCATTGGACACAATTGCTACTTGCTTACCAAAAGAAGGAACAACAAGTTTTCTAGCAACAACGATGACACAATCCAATGAGAACATCGAAAAGGCATTAAGAAATATTGCTTGTTATGAAAACAAGGCTGGAAAATCAGAAGTTGTCGGGATTCATTTAGAAGGACCATTTATTAATGAAGAAAAAAAAGGAGCGCAGCCAGCCGAGTTTATACACAGCCCGAATGTGGAATTAATGAAGAAGTGGCAAGAAATTTCTGCTGGAATGATCAAAACAATTACACTTGCTCCTGAATGTGATGGAGATGGCCTCATCCCGTACTTAGAACAAAATGGGTATAATATATCAGCTGGACATTCTTCTGCTACATTTGAAGAAATCAAGCAATCAGTAAGTCAGGGTGTTGCCCAATTGACTCATTTATGTAATGCAATGACTGGGCTCCATCATCGTGATATTGGTGCTGTCGGTGCAGCTTTTTTACTGAATGAGCTAAAAGCGGAAATTATTGCGGATGAGATACATACATCGGAAGAAATGTTACAAATTATCTATAATAATATTGGTAGTGAACGACTATTATTAATTTCAGATGCTATCCGGGCAAAATCATTACCAGATGGTGCATATGAACTAGGTGGTCAGCCTGTTACCGTGTTGAATGGTCGAGCAACTTTAGAAGATGGAACATTGGCTGGTAGCATTTTAAAAATGGATGAAGCAGCAAAAAATATGCTAAAATTAGATGGTGTTACAATTAGAGACATCATTAAAATGTCTGCAGAAAACCCCGCAAAGCAAATTAATATATTTGATCAGAAGGGGAGTATAACAGTAGGGAAAGATGCTGATATACTACTTCTGGATGAAAAACTGGCTATTAAATATACGATTTGCCGAGGGATAATAGCTTACGAGGAGTGAAGGAAATGGAAATTATTAAAGTAAAAGATATGGATGAGTTAGGTCGCAAGGCAGCTGAAATTGTTGTTGATTCGATAAAAGAAATTGAAAATCCAGTACTTGGACTTGCTACGGGTTCAACTCCAGAAAAGTTATATGCAAATTTAATTGATAAATGTAAAGCTGGAGAAATTACGTTTGAACAAGCGGTCACGTTTAATTTAGATGAATATGTTGGCTTATCTAATGATGATCCACAAAGTTACCGTTATTATATGGATCACCATTTATTTAATGGGATTGATATAAAAAAGCAAAATACTCACTTATTAGATGGGGAAGCTAAAGACCTTGAAAAAGAATGTCGTTCTTTTGAGCAATTGATGAAAAAAACTGGTGAAATGGATTTGCAAATTTTAGGTCTTGGATTAAATGGTCATATCGCTTTTAATGAGCCGGGGACATCTTTTGATGCTAGAACTCATATTGTCGATTTAGATGATTCGACGATTGAAGCAAATTCTCGATTTTTTGAACACAAAGAAGATGTACCGACCCAAGCATTGACGATGGGAATTGGAACAATTATAGAAGCGAAAAAAATCTTGTTACTTGTTCAAGGAGAGAAAAAAGCTGATATTTTGAAAAAAGTCTTGTATGGAGATGTAACAGAAGAAGTGCCAGCATCTATATTACAACGGCATCCTAACGTTGTATTAGTAACTGATATCGACATATAAGATAAGGTATTTTGTCTTTAACTAGAATCCATACGCTATATGAAATGAGCAATATTATTTCTGTTAGCATATTGGATTCTTTTTTACTTTAAAATTACATATTAAGTTTTAAGCGAAATACTTATACCACCTCTTGATATTCTACTAAGAGCATATTTTTGTTATGATAATAGTAATTAAGATGAAAGTTGGGGAAAACAATGAAGTTATCAGAGTATATAGCATTTGATGGAACCGAAATTTCAAAATTAATTAATAAGAAAGAAATTACGCAAGAAGAAGTAGTAAAAGCAAGTTATACTCTTTTAGACAAGGTAAATGACCAGTTAAATGCAGTGACACATACGAGGAAGGAAAAGGTTATCAAAGAAGTATCAATTCCCGTTCCTCATTTTCCACCTCGTGAATTTAATGGAGTACCGATATTTTTAAAAGATGGATCTCAGTCAATTGCGGGTGAACCTAGTACGAGTGGTGCCAATTTATTTAAAGAGACAATTGCCTCACAGACATCAAATTTTGTGAAAAAGATTCAACAAGCAGGATTTCTTACTTTAGGCCATTCAACAACACCAGAGTTTGCGTTGAAAAATATAACGGAATCAAAACTACATGGCCCAACCCGCAATCCTTGGAATCATACATTTTCTCCAGGAGGATCAAGTGGTGGTGCAGCAGCGCTTGTTGCATCAGGCGTTGTTCCTATCGCAGGAGCCAGTGATGGAGGTGGCTCTATTCGCATTCCTGCTTCTTTTACCGGTTTATTTGGATTAAAACCGACGAGAGGAAGAACACCAGTAGGACCAGGCGTAGGTCGTCAATGGCATGGAGCTGCAATTGATTTTGTTTTATCAAAGACAGTTCGTGATAGTGCCAAACTATTAACCATTATGCAGACAGTTCAACAAGAAGCAGCTTTTCAAACACCATTATTTCCAGGACGTTACGAATGGGCAATGGAAGAATCATTTAAACGTCCATTAAAAATTGGGTTTACAACAGAATCACCTGTAGGGACACCAGTTTCTGATGAGGCCAAAAAAGCTGTTTATAAAGTCATTACATGGTTAGAAGAACAAGGACATTCAGTAGAAGAGTCGGTTCCTGATATAGATGGTGTTCAGCTAATGCGGGATTATTATTTAATGAATAGCGGAGAAATCTCAGCACTCACTAACCAGTTAGAAAAAATGAATAACGAAAAATTAACTTCAGACGATTTAGAAATCGAAACATGGCTGCTTCATGTAGCTGGTCAAAATGTTTCGGCAGCACAATTTTCTTTAAGTTTAGCCTCATGGGACAAGGCAGCTTTTAAAATGGCAAAATACCACGAAGAATATGATCTGTATATAACGCCAGCAACAGCATATCCTGCACCGAAGATAGGAGAACTTACTCATAGTAAGGAAAGAGAAGTGGAGTTGCTTGAACAAATTCAGACAGAGATTCCAGAAAAACAGCAAGAAGTCATTTATGAGATGTTTTTGCCAAGCCTGACATACACGCCATTTACACAACTAGCTAATTTAACAGGACAGCCGGCAGTCAGTGTTCCAGTTCATTTGACTGAATCTGGACTACCTTTAGGAGTACAAATAATGGCCGCTAAAGGAAACGATCATCAATTGTTACGATTAGCTTATCAACTTGAAGATACTGGACTTTGGGTTGGAATGAAAGGTAATCCTTATTTTGATTAACTCAACTTTCGCACCAATAAAGTAAGTTCAAATAGATACACGGATTGAGATCACAACTCATTAACTTAACAACTTTGATCAAGAAAAGCTTTTTTTGCATATAAAAACTGTGCAGTAACCTATGAAAATCTTAAGCGTATAACTCGCTACGAAAATACACTGCGCTTTCCGTGGGCGGCTGTTGAGCCTTCTTCGTGCTACGCACTTCGTAGTCTCACCGAGGCCTTTCCTCCCACAGGAGTCTCCGTGTATTTCCTTCGCTGGGTGTGAATTGTAAACAGCTCTGCACAGTTTGGTACTACTATCACAAGGGATAATTGAAGCCGGAGGGCAGTCGACTCCTGTGGGAAAAGCACGAGTCTGAAGACCCCACAGGAAGCGGTCTTTGCTTCCGAGGAGGCTAAAGCCGTGCCCACGGTAAAGGAGACACTGTAAAAGCAAACGATAGTGCAGCTTGAACAGATGTCGCGCTTATGCCTATGGTGAAAGCGAACTGCCCGAAGGCGGAAATCAACGGAGTAGTTACTAGGTTTACAAATTTTTACTAATGCACAGTTCATATCATCTTCTACGGATAAAGTCTTGGAATATAGTTGTCTGCAAATTTTCCAAGCAAACTTTAACTCAACAATGAAAATAAATACTTGTGTTTTTTATTAAAAATTATACGCATACACACGCATTAAAAGGCAAGATGAAAAACTATTTCAATTCATCATGGTATTAAATGAACATCAACATGAAAATGTCCCCGTATTTATTTTGTTACGTCATCCAATTATAACCCCGATATTGAAAGGGAGTTTGAAATATTTCCCATTTAGAACTTTATAACAGGGATATTTGCCAGCTTGTGTAAGCCGGAAAAGTCCTTTAATACTAGATTTATAGCCGATCACGATAGTTTCATTAATAAAATTTTTAATAATTTGAAT
This sequence comes from Pseudogracilibacillus sp. SE30717A, assembly GCF_037071985.1. Lineage (NCBI taxonomy): Bacteria > Bacillati > Bacillota > Bacilli > Caryophanales > Bacillaceae > Pseudogracilibacillus > Pseudogracilibacillus sp. SE30717A. Next base: position 308,006 of record NZ_JAXHDF010000003.1, read on the forward strand.
AGCTTGTCATAAAATAATGGCTCTTGACATTTAAATAATCGTTGATCTATAATTTATTAATAACACCATGGGATAAACAAAAGGGTTAATGATTGTTTAATAGGTTTGAAAACGGTTTATCAGAGGTTGTTATGCATTTTTTATCGTTAATTACTTACATGGTGTAAGAAAGAGGGTGGAAAATGAGAGTTAAAGACCAAAATTTTTTAAAAATAAAGAATCAGAGTATCGTTCTTGAGTATATTATCAAAAATGGTCCGATTTCCAGAGCGGAGATTGCGAAACATATGGAGATGAGCCCTACTTCTGCTTCTCGAATTGTTGCTTCTTTACATGAAGAGCAGCTTATTAAAGAAGTGTACTTACATACGGATGACATTGGGAGAAAAGCTACGTACTTTATGGCAAATGAAGATTCTGTTATCTCAGTGGGGGTTGAAATCGATGTTGGCGTGATTCGAATAGGCTTCATGAATTTAATAGGAGAATTAATTTCTGAACATTCATTCCCATTCAATACAGATAGCTATGAAAGAGTAGCAGATTTTATCGGTCAGACTGTAAATGAATTGATTGATAGAGAAGCTATTACGAACGATCGGGTGATCGGTATTTGTATTGGTCTGCCAGGATTGATTGATAATAAAGAGGGGATCGTCGAGCTCTCGGCTCAGTTTAATTGGAAACTAGCTTCTCTGAAAAAAATCCTTGAAGAAAAATTAGATTATAAACTATTTATTGATAATGAATTGAAATTAAAAGCTTTAGCTGAATATTTGCGGACATCGATGGATTACAAGAATATCGCAATGATTGGTTTTGGTAATGGAGTTGGGTCTGCATTAATTAGTGATGGTCAGATTTATCGTGGGAAAGATAATATGTCTGGAGAGATCGGCCATATGACTTTAGACCCTTACGGAGTATATTGTCCATGCGGTAATTTCGGTTGTTTGCAAACATATATTGCTACTGACTTTTTGTTGAATGAAGCTTCCAAAACACGACCGATGAAACATATGAACGAATTAGTTCAAGCATATAACGAAGGTGAAAATTGGGCTGTAAATATTATTGATAAAGCTACCACTTATGCAGTACTTGCCATCAATAATGTTGTTTGTGCGTATAACCCTGATGCCGTTTTTTTATCTGGAAGTTTAATAGAGGACTATCCAGAAATAAGAGAAATTATTATAAAGAAACATTCCAATAGCAATTTCTTTCCTCAATCACGTTCATATGAACTGCACGTTACTGAGCTTGAAGGAAATGGAGTTATAAAAGGAGCGGCTTTAAGCGTTCTACGCCGTTTTATTAAAAACTTACATGTAAAAGGTGATGTATAAAGATGGACTACCCAATTATTGCAGAGGAACTTAGAAATGGTACACTCGAAAACGTGCATCCTGGTGCTATTTGTATAGTTAATGAAAATAAAGAAGTAATCTATGAAAAAGGAAATATAAACAATCCTATATTTTACCGATCTGCAATGAAACCTTTGCAGGCCATACCAGTTTTTACAACGGATATTTTTCAAAAATATCATCTCACGGATGAAGAAGCAGCATTATTTATGGCGTCTCAACGAGGAGAAAAATATCATGAAGACTCCTTGATAAGCTTAAAAGAAAAATTGGATGTTTCAGAAGATTGTTTAGTATGTGCTGAAAGTTATCCTTTAAATGAAACACCGAAATTGAAATATGTTCTTGCTCATAAACCGAAACGGAAGTTAATTCATAATTGTGCAGGAAAGCATTTAGGATTTCTCGGTTATGCAAAAATGAAAGGCTTAAGTCTTGAAGGTTACGAAAAGATTGACCACCCTTTACAGCAAGAAATACTAAAAGACTTGTCTCTATTGTCGGAGGTTCCGGAAGAAGAAATCAAATCAGGTGTTGATGGATGTGGGGTTCCTGTCCATGCCATTCCATTAAAAAACATGGCGATATCTTATTTGAAATTTGTGACCCCAGAACAAATAGTGGATAAGGAAATACAAGAAGCAGTGATAAAAATAGGAAAAGTGATGCATGCTCATCCAGATATTATTGCTTCTCATGATTTTATATGTAGTGTTTTATTACAGGATGAAAATATTATTGCTAAAGGAGGTGCACAAGGAGTATATTGTCTTGCTTTAAAGAAAGAAAAAATTAGTATTGCTTTAAAAGTATTGAGTGGAACTGAATTAATTTGGCCATTATTAGTTGCAGAGATTCTTAAAAAAATAAATTATCAGAATGAAGACACGATTACTAATTTACTCAAATTAAGAAACGAAACAATTCAGAATGATGGTGGAAAACAAGTTGGGGAAACGAAAATTTATTTATAGAAAAAGAGAGGGAACAAGATGAAGAAATTTTTTGGGTTTTTATTTGTACTAGTATTAGCATTAGTTACTGCTGCATGTGGTGGAAATAATGACAACTCTGATTCAGCAGATAAATCAACTGGTAAATCAGATGGCGGTAAGAAAGAAATTACAATTGCGATTGATCAAAACTTTGTTACACTCGATCCTCATAATGCAGGTGATACAGTATCTATTTTTGGTGTCCGTTCGATGTATGAAGGATTAGTTGGTTTTGATGAAAAGATGAATATTGAACCAGCATTGGCTGAATCATATGACATCAGTGAAGACGGGTTAGTCTATACATTCAAATTAAGAGAAGATGTCACTTTTCATGATGGCGAACCTTTCAATGCGGAAGCAGTTAAAGCAAACTTTGACCGTGTAATGGATGATGCGAATAATTTAAGTGCTAAACGTAGTTTCCAATTCATCGACTCATTGGAAGTTATTGGCGACTATGAAGTTGCATTCCATTTAACAGAGCCATTTAGTGCAATGATCAACAAGTTTGCAATGGTTCCAATGATTAGTCCGAAAGCAATTGAAGAAGGAACAAAATATGTTGAAGCAAATCCAGTAGGTACAGGAACATTTAAATTTGTGGAATGGAAGCAAGGTACCATTTTAGAACTTGAAAAAAATGAAGATTACTGGGGCGGAGATCAAACGAACGTTGAAAAAGTAATCTTTAGCCCAGTACCGGAGAACGGTTCACGTGTGGCTATGTTGAAAACAGGGGAAGCAGATTTTGTATATCCACTACCACAGCAAAATGTGAAAGAATTGGAAAATAACGAAGATTTAACGATCGATGAATCACCATCTACAATTGCGCGTTATGTTTCGATTAATACATTTAAAGATCCTTACAGTGATTTAAAAGTTCGAGAAGCGATGAACTATGCAGTAGACAAAGAGGCATATATTCAAGTTGTTAAAGATGGATTTGGACATGTACTTGATTCCACAATGTCTTCTGAAACACAGTATTACTCTCAACAAGAACCTTATGAGTATGACGTGGAAAAAGCAAAAGAACTATTAAAAGAAGCTGGCTATGAAGACGGATTTGAAGCAGAAATTTGGGGAAATACAAGTTCGGAATCAGTTAAAGGAATGGAATTTATTAAACAGCAATTAGCTCAAGTTGGTATTGATGTAACCATCAAATCGATGGAAGAAGGAACACTTTCAGATGAAATTTACACACCTGAAAAACCAGAAGATGCAAAAGTTCAAATGTGGTATGTAAGCTGGTCTCCATCATCTGGTGATGCAGACGGAGCAACTCGTGGTTTATTCAGTAGTGAATATTTCCCACCAAATGGTGCCAACACGGCTTATTACGATAATGATGACGTAACAGAGTGGATTAAAGCTGCAAATGCTACTGCAGATCCGAAAGAGCAGGAAGCAATTTACAAGGATATTCAGAGCACTGTGTATAGTGATGCTCCATGGATTTTCTTAGCAACAGATATCAACTTAGCAGCACATCGTAATCATCTTGAAGGTGTTTATGTAGCACCAGATGGTTCAGTCGATATATCCCATGCACAAATAAAATAAAATATAGAATAAATAAAGCTATTCATTCTATAACTATGGTAAAAATATTTCATGGAAATTTAACGAAGGGCTTATGAGAGTAAGCCCTCTCTTTATTTGGAGGTGTATTTTCTTTGTGGCGATATCTCATTAGACGAATTATTAGTTTGATCCCTTTACTATTAGTCGTTTCATTTGTTGTCTTTATGTTCATTCATATTATTCCTGGTGATCCAGCACGATTATTAGCAGGAAAAGAAGCAACTGTGGAAGAAGTGGAAATGGCAAGGGTAAGCCTTGGTTTAGATAAGCCGTTATATGAGCAATATTTTGTATATTTAAAAGGATTGTTAACAGGTGATCTCGGTTACTCCATTAAATCGGGGGCTCCGGTCAGTAAATTAATTGGAGATCGGATCTTACCAACGTTAGGACTGACTTTTCTAAGTATTGCTTGGGCACTTATTATTGGAATTTTAATCGGAATTATTTCCGCAGTATTTAGAAACAGATGGCCAGATCATCTTGGAATGTTTACGGCTGTTTCCGGAATTTCACTTCCAAACTTTTGGATAGGGCTTGTCCTAATTCAGATATTTTCCGTACAGCTTGGATTGTTTCCAACCGGTGGAGCGGAAGGGTTTAAAAGTTATATTATGCCATCATTTGCTTTAGGAGCAGGGATTATGGCAATGATTGCCCGGTTTACCCGTTCATCTCTTGTGGAGAGTATGAAGCAAGATTATATTCGGATGGGACGAGCGAAAGGATTAGGCAGTAAGCAGATTGTTTTTGGACATGCATTAAAAAATTCTTTAATTCCAGTTATAACAGTTGCCGGACTGCAATTTGGATTTTTACTCGGTGGTTCTGTCGTAGTAGAAACTGTTTTCAGCTTTCCCGGACTAGGGACATTGTTAATCGACTCGATCCAGTTCCGTGATTATCCAGTAGTTCAGGCGGAGATTTTATTATTTGCTTTTCAATTTATTATGGTGAATTTAATTATTGATGTTGTCTACGGATTTTTAAATCCGAAAATACGACTTGAATAAGGAGGGAAAGATATACATGAACAGTCTTCAGACGGAGAGTGCAGAAATTGAACAAAGCAAATCACCGAATTCTTTTCTGCAATTTTGGCGATCATTTCATCGTAAAAAACCTGCAGCGATTTCTCTATACTTTGTTTTACTTTTGTTTATCATTGCGGTGATCGGACCATTTATTACTCCTTACGATGCAGCGGAGCCAAATTATAATAATTTATTAGAAACACCATCTTTGGCACATTTTTTTGGTACGGATGAATATGGGAGAGATATTTTAAGCCGAATTATTGCTGGAGCTAGAATTTCTTTATCTGTCAGTGTTTCGGCGGTTACAATCGGTGCAATTATCGGAACGATTCTTGGATTAATAAGCGGATTTATCGGCAAATGGGTTGATAAATTAATTATGCGCATTTGTGACGTACTGTTCGCTTTCCCTGATTTAATTTTAGCAATCGGAATCGTAGCTATTTTAGGACCGGGGTTAAAAAATGTCGTTATAGCGGTTGCATTTTTTAGTATTCCTTCATTTGCAAGGATTGTGCGTGGAGCAACGTTAGAAGTAAAAGAAATGTTATTTGTGGAAGCAGCAGAGTCCATTGGTGCAGGACGGCTTCGAATTATGTTTAAGCATGTGTTGCCAGAGACACTTCCGACTGTTATCGTTTATTTCACAATGAATGTTGGAACAGCTATTTTAGCAGCTGCCAGCTTAAGTTTTCTAGGTTTAGGTGCAGAGCCATCATCACCTGATTGGGGTGCGATGCTTAGCGTATCAAGAGATTATATCGGAACCGCATTTCATTTAGTGTTTTTCCCAGGACTCATTATCTTCCTTACTGTATTAGCATTTAATCTTTTAGGTGATGGGTTAAGAGAAATGCTCGATCCAAAAATGAAAGATTAGGAGGGTTATAATTGCCAGATTTACTTGAAGTTAAAAATCTTAAAACAGGTTTTCATAGCGAAAATGGTTTTTTACCGGTTGTCCATGGAGTCAGTTTTAATGTCAAACAAGGTGAAATTGTCGGGTTAGTTGGTGAATCAGGCAGTGGTAAAAGTGTTACATCTTTATCAGTTATGCGATTGTTTCACGATACACCGGGGGAAATCGTTGAAGGTGAAATTACGTATAAAGGAAAAAATTTATTAGATTTAACAGAAAAAGAAATGACAAGTTATCGGGGAAAAGAATTATCGATGATTTTTCAGGAGCCAATGACAGCGTTAAATCCTGTATTGAAAATTGGCAGACAAATGCGTGAGACGATCATGATGCATATGGGTATGAACAAGAAAGATGCCCATCAGTACGCGATTGAAACGCTAGAATCTGTTGGTATTCCTCGAGCGGCAGAAATTATGAATGAATACCCGCACCAGCTTTCCGGTGGGATGAGACAAAGAGTAATCATTGCGATGCAAATTTCTTGTAACCCTTCTTTACTCATAGCTGATGAGCCGACAACAGCACTTGATGTAACGATACAAGCACAAATTTTAAAGTTATTAGAACGTATTCAAGCAAAAACGAATATGGGTATTTTATTAATTACGCATGATCTAGGTGTTGTGGCTGAAATTTGTGACAGAGTAATCGTTATGTACGCGGGAGAAATTGTGGAAGAAGCAACAGCGGTAGAATTATTTGAAAATCCTCAGCATCCTTATACAAAAGGGTTAATGAACTCAGTTCCGAAAATCGGCTCGAAGAAAAAACGGCTAGATTCTATTTCAGGTACAGTTCCAAATGCAAGCAATATGCCAAAAGGCTGTAAGTTTGCACCTCGCTGCCCATATGCGATGCCGATATGCCAAGAGAAAGAACCGGGGTTAATCGCTTCGGAAAATCATTCAGCAAGATGTTGGTTATTAGATGAAGAAACTGTGAAAGAGGAGGAAAAGCAAATTGACTACTAATTTAATAGAAGCGAAAGATCTTACAAAGCATTTTCCTCTTAATACAGGTTGGTTTCAAGAAAAGAAGGTAGTGAAAGCAGTTAATGGAATTTCATTTACTATAAAAGCTGGGGAAACATTTGGGCTTGTTGGAGAATCAGGTTGCGGGAAATCAACAACTGGTCGATTGTTAAATGGATTAATTCCGCTCGATTCTGGAACACTTCTTTTTAAAGGGAAAGACTTGTCCAAAGCAAGTAAAAATGAATGGAAAAAGTACCGTCCTAAAATGCAAATGGTTTTCCAAGATCCGTATGCATCACTTAGTCCAAGGATGAAAATTAAAGATATTTTACGAGAACCATTAGATATTCACCATAAAAATATGTCCTCAGCTGAAAAAAATAAACGAGTAGAAGATTTACTTGATAAATGTGGAATTAGTAAATTTCATTTAAACAAATATCCACACGAATTTAGTGGCGGGCAAAGACAGCGAATTAGTATAGCGCGAGCGCTCATCTTAAAGCCTGAATTAATTATTGCAGATGAGCCAGTATCTGCTTTAGACGTTTCTATCCAGTCACAGATTTTAAATCTAATGAAAGATTTACAAGAAGAATATAATTTAACATATTTATTTATCTCACATGATTTAAGCGTAGTCGAACATATTAGTGACCGAGTAGGAGTAATGTACTTCGGTAACTTAGTGGAAGTGGCAACGAAAGAGGAGCTTTTTACGAACCCACAACATGATTATACGAAAACATTATTATCTTCAATTCCGCAAATGGTGCCAAAAGCGAAACGAAAAGAGGCATAATTTTATTTTTGTGCGCGGAATTGAATGCGATAAGTAAGGAGAATAAAAATGGAGATTACGATTATTCCGATTCATAAAGCAGATGAGGAGCTACCATTTTTCCAAGAAAATTCTAGTGTTGGCTTTGGTACGAGTCAATTCATCCAAAAAGAAGGGGAATTATTTTTATATATCGGATTAGGTGAGAACAAGCTGACATTTGAAGATGTACGCTTTTTAGGAGGTATTTGCCGGAAAGCATTATACAAAATGAAAGATGCAGCTGTTCGGATTAATTATCAAGCGATCGTTAATCGGTCTTTGAATTTACAGATTTCTGAAACAATCATCTGTTTTATGGAAGGATGGTATTTAGCTAACTATCAATTCCGCCCCTATAAAAAAGAGGAAGAGAAATTAAGTACGTTAGCGGTTCACTGGGAAGAGAAACGTTTTAAAGATTGGGAGCAGGAAGCTTACACAAGAGCAACTGCTGTAAATTTTGCTAGAGATTTATGTAATGAACCGGCAAATAAGTTAACACCGACTTCGTACGCACAATACTTAAGAAAAATGTTTAAAGATACGGATGTAGTCGTTGAAATTATTGAGGGTGATGCATTATCTAAGAGAGACTTTCCTGGAATAAATGCTGTTTCTAAGGGAAGCAGTGAACCAGCAAAACTCGCTATTTTAACGTTAAATCGTCAGTCAGATAAGGAAAAAGTTGCATTAGTCGGTAAAGGGGTAACATTTGATTCAGGTGGAATCAATGCGAAGACAGCAAGCGATATCGGTGAAATGAAAATGGATATGGGTGGATCGGCTGCAGTTGCAGGTGCAATGAAATTATTAGCTGATACAGATGCAAGTGTTAATGTCGTTGCGATTCTACCACTTGTTCAAAATCTTGCAGACGGAAATGCATTTTTACCATCGGATGTTATTCAGTATCCGAATGGACTGCATGTCGAAGTTGGTAATACGGATGCGGAAGGACGTTTAATTTTAGCTGACGGGTTATTGTACGCTCAATCGGTCGGTGCCAAAACAATTATTGATATTGCAACGTTAACAGGAAGTATCGGCAGTGCATTGGGTCTAAAAGCTGCAGGGGTTTTCAGTAATGCCGAAGAGGACTTATGGCAGTATAAAAAGCTGGGTGACGAGACAGGCGATTACATATGGCCAATGCCTGTATATGATGATTATATTCATTATTTGAAAAGCGATGCTGCCGATGTAAACAATATGAGCAGTTCCCAGTTTGGGGGAGCAATTACTGCTGCTTTATTTTTAAAACAGTTCATTGAACCCGATAAAAAGTGGATTCATATCGATATGGCGAATACGGTAAGACCATGGAAAGTACAAGGATATTATGTTCAAGGTGCATCCGGATACGGAGTTCGTTTATTGTATGAGATAGTAAAACAAAAAACTTTAGGTAACTAATAATTACTGTCTTTATATAAGATTATCTATTTTACGTGTAGAGCGAAGCCCATGTTAGAAGGTAAAAAGTTTTATAGATTAAAATAATAGTAAACTAGTAATTTTTAAAAAATAACTTCGGAGTGATATATATGCAATTAGATTGGCCAGCACATTATGGAGACCCTTCATGGTTTTTACATGATCGATTCGGAATGTTTATTCATTGGGGCTTATATTCTTTAAAGGCTAAAGATGAGTGGATCATGACGCAAGATAAGATAAACAAGGAAGAGTACGAAAAGTTATTTTATCAATTTGAAGCAGATCTCTATGAACCGAAAAAATGGGTGAAACAAGCAAAAGAGAGTGGAATGAAATACATTGTTCTAACGACGAAGCATCACGAAGGATTCGCATTATGGGATAGTGCCTATACGGAGTATAAAATTACAAATACACCTTATGGAAAAGATGCTTTAAAAGAGTTCGTCGAAGCATGCCGGGAAGAAGATATGAAAATTGGTTTCTACCATTCAGTTATTGATTGGCATCACGAACATTTTACAATTGATGGGCTGCATCCTGCCCGAGAAGATGAAGATGTTAAAGCAGAAAATCGAGATATGAAAATCTATCAGGAGTATTTGTATAATCAAGTGGAAGAGCTTGTTACGCAGTATGGAAAAATTGATTATTTCTGGTTTGATTTTTCTTATGATGATCGCGAATGGAGTTGGGCAAAAGGAAAAGGTGCAAAAGATTGGCGCTCAGAGGAATTGGAACAGTTAATTTTAAAACATCAGCCACATATGATTATTAATAATCGCCTTGGGTTAGATCGAGGTGTTTATACACCGGAACAATATCAGCCGACAGAAGTTCTGATGACTTCTGATAATAAAAAAAGAGTTTGGGAAGCATGCCAAACATTTAATGATCGGTGGACCTATAATCCAAATAATTTAAACATGAAATCAGCTGAGATGATTATCAAATTACTCATTGATACAGTATCAAAAGACGGAAATTTACTGATGAATTTCGGTCCGACCGCAAGAGGGAATTTTGACGAAGCCTCAACAAAAGTGCTAGAAGAAATCGCAGACTGGATGACATATCATAGCTCGTCTATTTATGGTGCAGGTTCCTCTAGCTTACGTGCCCCGCAGGATTGCAGGATAACAGCAAAAGAGGATCGGATATTTATTCATATTTTTTCTTGGCCGTTTAGAACCATTCATTTAAAAAACTTTCCGCTGGATATTCAATATGCGCGATTCTTACATGATCACTCAGAGGTTACTGTAAAACGTTTTGACCCTGCAGATTTGATTCATCATGATTTACCAGTCATTGCTGAAGATGAAGTTGTTTTAGAATTACCAGTTATTAAACCAAATCATCTGGTGCCAGTTATTGAAATTAAGTTGTGATAACAAGCTTTTTTAGTTGGTAGTGTAGATTGGTATAGGAGTAGATTTCTAACAGAGAAAATCATCCAAAAAACGAATGAGAAGATTTGAATAGAAGGATGGACAGCATGAGTCAAATAATAATCGGAATTGACATAGGTGGCACCTATGTAAAAATTGGTGTGGTCAATTTGTTTGGTGAAATTTTAAAGAAATGGAAAATTGAAACAGATAGACAAGCACAAGGAAAATATATCGTTGATCATATTTGGAAATCCATTGAAGAGAATGTAACAACTAATGAATTTGAAAATGTCCTTGGGATCGGAATTGGGGTTCCGGGATTTATTGATAAAACTCAAGGAAAGATAGATGCTGTCAATATTGGCTGGGTAAATTATGAATTGAAAAGAAAATTTGAGGAAAAAACAAATCTTCCCATCATAATAGAAAACGATGCGAATACTGCTGCTTTAGGCGAATACTGGCACGACCCAATGATTTCCGATCATATGATGCTAGTTACATTAGGAACTGGAGTAGGAAGCGGAATTATTATGGATGGTAATGTATTACACGGGTATAAAGGGTTAGCTGGAGAAATTGGTCATTATGTTGTCGATCCTGATGGTTCTCCATGTAATTGTGGCAGAAGAGGATGTTTAGATACGATTGCATCTGCAACAGGTGTAGAACGAGAAGCAATGAAAATTGTGCAGCAGGAACCAAATTCCAAGTTAGCAAAATTATATTCATCTCATCAGGAGCTGACCGCTAAAGATGTTTTTCAATTAGCGGAAGCAGGTGACGCCCATTCACAGGAAATTATTGACCAATTAGTTGACTATCTTGGTTTTGTTTTAGCGAACGTAGGAACGGTCGTTAATCCGTTTAAAATATTAATTGGAGGCGGCCTATCGCAAGCTGGAATCACATTTGTACAACAAATAGAGGCATCTTTTAAGAAACATTCTCTTCGTTGGATTAGTGAAACTACACAAGTAGAAATCGCAAAGTTAGGCAATGATGCAGGAATTATTGGTGCTGGCTATTTGATTAAAAAAGCACTGAGTAAGGAGACGTCAACATGTTATTAGAAGTGATTGGAACATCCTTAAAGGATGTAAAAGCAGCTGAAAAGTATCATGCCGATCGAGTAGAGCTATGTCAAAGTATAGCTGAAGATGGATTAACTCCGAGTTATGGGCTAATTAAGTCAGCTGTAGAAGCAGTGGATATACCGATCAATGTAATGGTTAGACCTCATAATAAATCATTTGTTTATGATAAAGATAATCTCATAACGATGTGTGAGGATATTCAAGCAATTAAACAGATAGGGGCTAATGGGATCGTTATTGGTCCTCTTACGCGAGAAGGAATAATCGATGAGCCCGCGTTAAAAGTCTTATTAGAAGCTGCTGATGGCTTGGAAGTTACCTTTCATCGAGCATTTGATTTTGTAAGAGATCAAATGGAAGCATTAGAAACAATTCTTAAGTACAAGCAAATTACAACTATTTTGACAGCTGGCGGTGACGGACCTGCAACCGATTCAGCTTCAAATATAATTCGTTTGAATGATAGAACAAAAGGGACTCATTTAACGATTATGCCAGGGCATGGGTTACGGATTGAAACATTACGTTCATTTTATGAAGAAGTCCAACCAAAAGCACTTCATTTTGGTTCAGGTGTAAGAGAAGACTTCGATTTTGATAAGGATCTTTCTAAAGAACAAATTACTAGGATTAAAGAGTTAACTAAAGCGATTTAAAGGCTCGTTTTATTAGACGTGATTAAGCCTTCATAGTATTAAAAAATATTAAAATCATAAACATGATAAAATGAATGTCATACACTCGTGAAAAAAAAGAAACCTAAGGCATATTTTATGCCATTAGGTTTCTTTTTTTCTTGCATTCAAAACTACTTTAAGATCAGTGGGTCGTTTGTTATTAATCCATCGATACCTAATGACTCATACATATTTGCTTCATTCCGATTATTGACTGTATAAATATTTACTTCTATATTACGTTGATGAGCTTCGATAATCATCTCTTCCGTCACATAGAAATGGTTAGGATGAATGCTATAAACACGTAAACCCGTATTCTGTATGTAATCAAATAGGTTAATTAAGTTGATATGAAATAGTAATCCTATTTTTGCATCTGGATCAATATTTGTTAATCTTTGTAAACTAACATGATCAAAAGCTGAATAGACAACTTTATTTTCAACGCCATGATGGTAAACGAGGTCAAGTACCTTTCGTTCCAAATCTTTTGGGATAACAGGACCATTTTTTAACTCAATATGAATAGTTCTTGGTTGATCACTAATTAATGACAATGTTTCATCCAAGGTGGGGATCGTTTCTCCTTTGTATTTTTTGTTAAATGAAGAGCCGAAATCATACTTTTTCAGTTGGTCGACAGTCAAATTATGAATGTATCCTTTCCCATTACTTGTCCGGTTAATTGTCGCATCATGACAAATTACTGGTACACCATCTTTCGAAAGTCTTACATCTAACTCAATAGCGTCTGCTTCTTGATCGAGTGCTTTTTTAAAAGCAGCTAACGTATTTTCTGGTGCATAAGCCGATGAACCACGATGAGCAATGATTTGCATATGTATCCCTTCTTCCGTAGAGTGTCTATGTTCACTATAGCAAAAATTACAAAGAACAGACAGAGTAAGGGAAGTTAATTTAAATTTACGAACATAGAAATCTTCTAGACATTCATGTCATTTAAAAGTGTTTCTTATCATAACCCAAACAGACTACTAAGTTGCTCACTATCAAATTGAATTGCACTCAGTTCGCATTTGACGTTTAAGCACATCGTATCCCGCATGCCACTCAGCATAGCATAAATTGACTATGCACAATTCCCACGCCACTCGGCAACTCCTTATGTATTAGTGGCTTTGCCCCAAAAAACAAACGGAAACACTTTTACAGAGGCATTAAATATAATCAAATTAAAAACCACACGAAATATCATTTTTCGTGTGGCTATCTACAATCAATCTAAAAGTTATCTAATACGTAATTCTGTTTCTGGATCGAAATAATGACTGTTATCCATATCGAAATGCAATTTAAGCGTTGATCCCGCTAAAATTCCTGTTCGAGCATCGATTCGAGATACGATATTTTGTCCGTTTACTTCTCCATAAACGACTGTTTCAGAACCCATTAATTCTGCTACATCGACACGAATGGAAAGGTTTAATTCATTTGAATAATTCGGATCAGAACTAGCATCATAAATATCTTCTGGACGAATCCCAAGGATGATCTCTTTATTTTCAAATCCATTATCTTTTAACATTTTAAGTTTGTCTTCTGGTATTTTAACCGTATCGTCTCCTAATTGAATATGACCGTTTGTTAATTTACCGCGTAAGAAGTTCATTGCTGGCGAACCGATGAAACCACCTACAAATATGTTTTCTGGATTGTCATAAATTTCTTTAGGAGTTCCGACTTGTTGAATAATTCCATCTTTCATAACAACAAGGCGTGTAGCCATTGTCATCGCTTCTGTCTGGTCATGAGTAACATAAATAGTAGTTGTCTGTAAGCGGCGATGAAGTTTTTGGATTTCGGCACGCATTTGCACACGTAATTTTGCATCAAGGTTGGATAATGGTTCATCCATTAAGAACACTTTTGGATCCCGAACAATTGCTCTTCCTAAAGCTACACGCTGGCGCTGACCACCTGAAAGTGCTTTTGGCTTTCTATCTAAAAAGTCTTCCAGCCCTAAAATTTTAGCCGCATTGTCTACACGTTTTTTAATCTCATCTTTTTTAAACTTACGCAATTTTAGACCGAATGCCATATTATCGTAAACATTCATATGCGGATATAGTGCATAGTTTTGAAATACCATCGCAATGTCACGGTCTTTTGGTGCGACATCGTTCATTAATGTATTATCTATAAAAAGTTCCCCATCGGAAATTTCTTCTAATCCTGCAATCATTCGAAGTGTTGTCGATTTTCCACAACCGGAAGGTCCTACAAACACAACAAATTCTTTATCTTCAATATGTAAATTGAAGTCTTTAACTGCAAGGACGTCTTTCCCGTATATTTTCTTGATGTTATTTAATTTAAGCTCTGCCACATCTTCATCCCCTTATGTATTAATCATTACTGTTATTGTACGTGATAAAAGCGTTTTCATATATGACAACCTTGCACAAATTTCTCAAATGTTTTCGTGCATATTTACTAAATGAGCTCGTCAGATAAGTGTGGGTTAGATTTTTTTGTTGGCAAGCAATGCTAATTTAACGGCGAGCGCTTCATCGAATCGTTGAATATTTACCCCAGTTTCATTGATAAATTTATCTATTCTGTATTGTAAACTATTTCGATGCATGTACATTTTTTTTGCAGTTTCGGACACATTTAAATTACAGGAAAAAAACATTTCCAACGTTTTTAACATTTCTTCATCTTCATAAAAATCTTTCAGAATTGATTGTACTAATTGGTCTTTCGTTGACCGATCAATATGATGTAATACTATATATGGAATTGATTCTGTATAACTGATTACTTCTTTTTTTGTAACTTGAAAAGTCGTTATGCCACCTTGAATAATGGAATCGTAGTATTGATCCATACGTATTTGATTTTGTCTCGTATCTCCAATAAAAAAACGAATATGAACGGATAAATCAGCCATTAATATGTCAATGATTTGTTCATAGTTGATTTGCTCGTCCGTTAACGAGATTGCTTCAATTAATATTCCAGTTGTTTCACTACGCCATAAAATGGGAATGTATCTTCCGAATAACTCTTTAATTGCTTCGCTAAATGTAATTGGATCTATTTGATCAGGTTGCATAGAAAAATAGACAAATCGAAAGGGTTTAACATGCGTGTAATTTTCTTTTTCTTCGATTAATTGATGCCAAAATTTTTCATCTGCTGTTTTTTCAGGTAAGAGATGATTATACCTTTTTAAAAACGTAGATAATAGGGATATATCTTTTTCAGTTAGTTCATTTTGATGAATGCCCAAAATTTCTTTTTCTTCTGAAATGAACCATACATAATCATTTGTATTATTATCTAATGGATTATATCGTATAGTTGATGGATAAATTTTTACTAATTGATTGAACATAAGAGAAGTCTCCTTGTGTATTTTATAAGCCGAAATATTTTGAATTTAGTTGTCTTTTTCTATATTACCAAATTTAAAGTCGAAATGTTGTATAATAGTCGAGTAGACTAGTGAGTGAGGAGAGATAATATGAGTAAAAAGGAAGTAGTGTTAGTTATCGATTTTGGTAGCCCGTACAATCAGCTACTTACAAGGCATATAAGAGAACTGGGTGTTTATAGTGAATTGCGCCCCCATACAGTTAAGGTAGAAGAGGTGAAGGCGCTCGATCCAAAAGCAATCATATTATCGGGTGGACCATATTCTCTTCATGATGAATATAAATATCGTGTCGATGAATCTATACTAAATAGTGGAATACCGATCTTTGGTATCTGTTATGGCGCTCAATTAATAGCGGAACATTTTGGTGGAAAAGTAGAACATCGAAGTGAGCGATCCTACAATACTAAAAAAATTAATGTGTTAAACGATAATGCACTGTTCGGTGATGTACCAAAAGAGCAAACAGTATACATAAGTGAAGGAGATGAAATTTTAGCCGCACCTGATTCGTTCAATGTGGACGCAAAAGCTTCCGATGATTCCATTGCTGCATTCAGTAATGAAAAAGATAATATGTACGGTGTATTATTTTATCCAGAAGTATCAGAGTCAGAATATGGGTCCGACATCTTAAAAAACTTCTTATATACTGTTAGTAAATGTAAAGGTGACTGGTCCATCGACAGATTTATTGAAACAGAATTAAATCGTATTAAAGAAGTGGTCGGGGACAAAAAAGTATTGTGTGCCCTTAGTGGAGGGGTTGATTCTTCTGTAGTTGCTGCATTAATTCATAAAGCAATCGGCGACCAACTAACATGTATTTTTGTTGATCATGGATTACTTCGTAAAAATGAAGTAAATGATGTAATGGAGTCACTGGCAGAAGATTTTCATATGAATATTATTCAAGTCGATTCAGCCGAGCGCTTTTTGTCAAAACTTGAAGGGGTGGAAGACCCAGAGAAAAAACGAAAAATAATTGGAAATGAGTTTATTGAAGTATTTGATGAAGAGGCGGCAAAGCTAACAGATGTTGATTTTCTAGCACAAGGCACATTATATAGCGATGTAATTGAAAGTGGAACGGAAACTGGAAAAATGGTTAAATCTCACCATAATGTTGGGGGATTACCTGAGGACATGCAGTTTGAACTAATTGAACCAATCCGGACACTTTTCAAAGATGAAGTTCGTGAATTAGGTACAGCTTTAGGTTTACCGGATCGAATTGTTTGGCGTCAGCCATTCCCTGGTCCAGGACTCGGGATTCGAGTTTTAGGAGAAGTCACGCAAGAAAAATTAGCGATCGTCCGAGAAGCAGACGCAATTTTGCGAGAAGAAATAGCTCTGGCTGGACTTGATCGTGATATTTGGCAATACTTCGCTATTTTACCAAATATCCGCAGTGTAGGGGTACGTGACGACGAACGTTCATATGATTACACTGTCGGTCTGCGAGCGGTTCATTCTGTCGATGGAATGACATCAGATTGGGCAAGAATTGACTGGGACATTTTAGATAAGATTTCTCGAAGAATCGTATCTGAGGTAGAACAAGTTAACCGAGTTGTATATGATATAACAAGCAAGCCGCCAGCGACGATTGAGTGGGAATAATTCACTAGATGCATTTGAAGTGAAAACGTTGATTTGACTGCATTTCAATGGTATGTAAAATGGATGAAATGATTAAAAATGAATAGGTTCTCCGCCAAGATTCCGCCAGAGGAAACGGAGAAAAATGAGGGATATTGTGTAAAAGCAGTATCTCTTTTTTTATTTCTCTATAATCTTAAAGTCACTATTTATCAGTATTTTGCACATTAATTATTAGAAAAAGAGATAAAGCATTAATAAATTTAATTAGCACATCTAAGCAACCTTTGAGAGCTTCCTCCGCCAAAGGGTGCTTTTTTGTTATGACTGTTTATGAAAGTGAGTGTGATCTCTTTTGGGAGAACAGGAAATCTATGAACAAAAGGTTTTGGAGTGGATTGATGACCATTTTGTTTTACAGGAAATTGAGATAGAAAACTTTCCGTTTTTTCCTTATGGGAAATTAATACGGGATGAAAATGGAGAAACAATGGTTGTATTTTGGTGTGTCATTTATGGACGTGTGGATTATCGTTTACATGACGCATAAACAGTTAGGAGTGAAAAAATGAATTATCCTATTATTTATGCCGATCCGCCTTGGCAGTATCGCCAAAGTAAAGGACAAGGAGTCGCAGAAAATCATTATCGAACAATGAATATTAATGATATATGTAACTTACCAATTGACACTATCTCTCACAAAGATAGTGTTTTATTTTTATGGGCGACCTTCCCTATGTTAAAGGAAGCCTTAAAAGTCATGGCAGAATGGGGATTTACATTTAAAACTGTTGCTTTTGTTTGGGTGAAACAAAATAAGTCAGGGAATGGTTTTTTCTTTGGTTTGGGATACTGGACACGCTCGAATGCGGAAATCTGTTTATTGGGTGTCAAAGGTCGTCCGAAAAGAGTATCGAAAAAGGTTCATCAGTTGATTGTCAGTCCATTGGAAAAGCACAGTAAAAAACCAGATATAGCTAGGGATAAAATTGTTGAACTCATGGGTGATTTACCACGTATTGAATTATTCGCTAGACAACGTGCTGCTGGATGGGATGCTTGGGGAAATGAAGTGGAAAATAGTCTAACTTTAGATAATTTGCAAAAGGAATGATGTCTTTATGAGTGAATTTCCTACTCGTTCCCCTCCTATTCTTTTTCTTTCTATATGAACGGTTAAACAAAAGATAAAACAAGAAAAGAGGTCTGTATTATGGAACTAAAATATGTGATTCCAAACCTTGAAAAAACCTTTGGAAACTTAGAATATGCGGGAGAAGGAAAAGTCGAACAGCGCAGAATTAATGGACGTATGACCACTCTTTCTCGGAGCTATAATCTGTATTCTGATATTCAACGTGCAGATGATATTGAGGTGGTTCTCCCACAAGAAGCAGGAGAAAAATTCTTTGAACATGAGGAAAAAGTAAAACTAGTCAATGCAAGAATTACCGCAGAGGGTTATAAAATTGGGGAACGCGGCTTCACAAATTATATTTTACATGCAGATGACATGGTAAAAGCATAAGGAGGAAAAAACATGAGATTAGCACAAGGTATTGTCATTGACAAAGAAAAGACATTTGGTTTATTAAAATTTTCCGCATTACGACGTGAAGTGTTTCTTCAAAATGAAGACGGTACGGTGTCAACCGAGGTAAAGGAACGCACCTATGACTTAAAATCTCGTGAACAAGGACGCATGATTCAAGTGAGTATTCCTGCTTCCGTTCCCTTAAAAGAATTTGATTATAATGCGGAAGTCGAAATCATTAATCCTGTCGCCGATACGGTCGCAAATGCAACATTTCGAGGGGCAGATGTTGATTGGTATATTAAAGCAGATGATCTGGTCTTAAAGGGAAAAGCGACAATACCAACTAGTAACATCCCAAAGTCTACCCCTAGTAAGGAAAAATAGTGAAAGTCTTTAGAAAACGAGGGAAACGAATTCGAGTGAGTGATGTATCCCTCGTTTTTCAATTTGTATTCTTTAGACTCGTTGGTGTATGGCTCGCTTCTTTTATCCCTTTTCATCTGTCATTTTTACTTTCTACAACGTGGCAACTTGATCTATTTCAAACACATTTTATGAGTACGTATGGATTCATTTCATTGGTGATTAGTTTAGTGATAGTAGCTAGCTGTGCTTTTCTTTATTATCGCTATCGGTATGATCGTATCAGACAGGTTATTCACCGTCAGAAGCTTGCTAAAATGATTACGGAAAATGGTTGGTATGAAACGAAACAAGTACAATCAAGTAGTTTCTTTAAAGACATACCAAATGGAAAAGCAAAAGATAAAATTAGTCACTTTCCTAAAATGTACTATCGGCTTGAAAAAGGATTGCTTCATATTCAAACAGAAATCACATTGGGAAAATATCAAGAGCAGTTACTAAACCTCGAAAATAAACTGGAAAGTGGTTTGTACTGTGAATTGGTATCGAAAGAGTTACATGATTCCTTTGTAGAATATATCCTGCTCTATGACACAATTAATAGTCGTATTTCCATTGATGAAGTGGTTGCACAAAATGGTAGCTTAAAGCTCATGGATTCGATGTATTGGGAATATGATAGCCTCCCACATATGTTGATTGCTGGTGGAACTGGCGGCGGAAAGACGTACTTTATTCTCACACTAATTGAAGCGCTATTAAAAACAGATGCAAAGTTGTATATCTTAGATCCGAAAAATGCAGATTTAGCGGATTTAGCTACAGTTATGCCTGATGTGTATTATAAAAAAGAAGACATGATGGCATGTATTGACCAATTTTATGATGATATGATGACTCGTAGTGAAGAAATGAAACTGATGGAGGGTTATAAGACAGGAAAAAACTATGCTTATTTAGGTTTATCTCCTTACTTTTTAGTCTTTGATGAATATGTTGCGTTTATGGAAATGCTTGTTTCTAAGGAAAATACGGCGGTATTAACCAAACTGAAACAAATCGTCATGTTAGGACGACAAGCAGGATTTTTCCTTATTCTTGCCTGTCAACGACCAGATGCAAAATACCTTGGCGATGGTATTCGAGATCAGTTCAATTTTCGAGTCGCTTTAGGGCGTATGAGTGAACTCGGATATGGCATGATGTTCGGTAGTGACGTACAAAAGCAATTTTTCTTAAAACAGATCAAAGGACGGGGCTATGTCGATAAAGGGGATAATGTCATTTCTGAATTTTATACACCACTTGTCCCGAAAGAACATGACTTTTTAAATGAAATTGCTAAACTAGCCCAATAAAGGCTGCCCAGTGCGGCGGCGTGCGAAGCGAAAGCCGACGTGCTGGGCTAAGCCTGCGTGGCGACAGCCACGCCTTAACCCCCCATTTCTAACAGGGGGGTAGAAAAACAATAAGAAGCTGTTCCAAAGACCAATAACACCTGATGGCACAACGGTTTGGAGCATATGAAGAAGATGTCAGCTTTTATCCTTTAGTTGACATCTTTTTTGTGTTGGGAGGAATGCACATGAATCAAGTACCTTGGTATCAACAATTAAGAGAAAAACGATTGGAATATGGTGTATCGCAAAATAAACTGGCTGTTCATATTGGCATTTCAAGACAATATATTAGTGAAATTGAAACAGGAAAAGTAACTCCGACTCAAACATTACAAAATGCTATGTTCGATATTTTAGAGCAATTTAATCCAGATGCACCACTGGAAATCTTGTTTGATTATGTACGGATTCGCTTTTTAACGACGAACCCAAAGCCTGTCATTGAAGAGATTTTGAAACTCAAAATGGAGTACATGTTACATGAGGATTATGCTTTTTACTCTTATATGGAACAATACGTTTTTGGTGATATCGTCGTCATGGTTTCCCCCGATGAGGACAAAGGTTGTTTACTTGAACTCAAAGGGAAAGGATGCCGTCAATTTGAAAACTTTTTATTAGCCCAGCAACGAACATGGTTCGATTTTTTTATGGATGTGTTTCGGACTGGTGGGGTTTTTAAACGAATTGACCTTGCGATAAATGATAAGAAAAGCATACTGGATATTCCGTTTCTAACAGAAAAATGCCGCCATGAAGAATGTATCTCTGTTTTTCGTAGTTTTAAAAGCTATCGTTCTGGTGAACTCGTACAGAGTGAAGAAAAACCTGACATGGGAAATACGTTATATATCGGTTCGTTAAAAAGTGACGTGTACTTCTGTGCGTATGAAAAGGATTATGAGCAATACGTAAAACATGGAACATCATTTGAAGCTACAGAAGTAAAAAATCGTTTTGAAATCCGTTTAAAAAATGACCGTGCCTATCATGCGATTGTGGATTTAATGACGTATGAAGATGCTGGACGAACTGCTTTTTCGATTATTAACCGATATATTCGTTTTGTCGATAAAGATGAGGAAAAACGTCGCAGCAGTTGGAAAATGAATAAGGAATGGCAACGTTTTTTGGATTTAGGTGTGAATAGAAAAATATCTTTAACGACAAAGCCCGAACCATATACGTTTGAAAAATCTTTAAGATGGCTAGCTCGACAAGTTGCTCCTACTTGGAAACTAGCGACAAAGATAGATGAACTCAATCAAACGAGTGTAATTGAAGACATGTTGGAGCAAGTAGAGTTATCCGACCGTCACCAAAAGATACTCATGCAACAAACCATTCCTATCGAGAAAGTGATTCAACCACCGTCAGATAACGAATGATTAACTTATGAAGGGAGAAACTCGAATGAATTTTGGGCAAAATTTGTACAATTGGTTTCTTAGTAATGCACAATCTTTAGTATTAATGGCGATTGTCGTGATTGGCATTTATTTAGGCTTTAAACGAGAGTTTTCTAAACTAATCGGCTTTCTAATCGTTGCGTTGGTTGCAGTTGGATTAGTTTTTAATGCGGCTGGTGTTAAGGATGTACTATTGAACCTATTCAATAGAATTATTGGTTCTTAGGTGTTACAATTTATAGAGATTATTATGCAATGATTGAAAAATCTTGTAAGAAGATTATAGCATTAGTTATTCAATTAACAGGTCAGATTGCGGAAGTAACAAACGAGTTTTTCTTTGTTTGTTGGGCAAGGCAATTAATTCATTATGGGGAAGGTAATACGAATGCGTGTGGCTGCAATTTATGATATTCACGCGAACTATTCGGCATTAGAAGCTGTTTTAGCAGAAATCAAAAAAAACGATGTTGATCGGGTTGTTGTGGGTGGAGATTTAGCTTGGGGGCCTGAGCCACGTCAGGTAATGGATTGTTTGATGGATTATAAAGAAGAATTCACTTTTATCAGGGGTAACGTTGATCGTGAGGTTCCCTATCGTTATGGGAAAGAAAAAGGCTTGGATGACTTTACAGCGGAATTAAACCACTGGTGTGCAGATCAATTAACAGAAGAACAATTGAAATTTCTAAAAGGTTTGCCTGAAAAGGTAATTTTGAACATAGATGGGCTGGGAGAAATCCTATTTGTCCACGGTTCACCTCGCAGTGATGAAGAGGCAATTCGAATAGATACTCCTGAAAACGAGATTCTACCAATGATCGAAGGTGTTCCGCAGGATATTATTGTTTGTGGTCATACGCACATTCAGTTTGACCGTACTGTCGGTGGAAAACGCATCATCAATGCAGGAAGTGTTGGATTGCAAAGCCGAGCTAACGGTGCTTGTTGGGCTTTATTTGGTCCTAATGTTGAATTAAATGTCACTACGTATGATACAAAAATGGCTACTGAAAGAATTCTTAAATCCAATGCACCTTTCAAAGAGGATTTTGCTGATCATTATTTAAATCCACCTTATGAGGGACCTTGACCAATGCACATTGCATTAATTGACTATGCATTGCTTATTCCAGAATAAGGGCGTAATTGTTGAGTAAGAGCTTAATAAGAAAATTTATGCTATTTCCCATTTGAAATTTAAAATGATTAAGAGAACAATGAATTCTTAAAAGTGATGAGATTTAAGTTTCACCATAAGCGAATAAAATTCAATAGGCAAAATAAAGAAGCAGTTAACTTTAAACAGTTAGCTGCTTTTTTTATGGTTATTTTTAATAAAAAGGATGTGAACCTCTATGGAAATGCAAGTTTTTATAACGAATCTCGGTAAATATAATGAAGGAGAAGTTAATGGAGCATGGTTTTCACCACCAATTGATTTTGAGGAAGTAAAAGAACGTATCGGGTTAAATGGAGAGTATGAAGAATATGCCATTTTTGATTATGATCTCCCCTTTGAAATCGGTGAATATACACCGATTTCGGAAGTGAACCGCTTATGTGCGATGGTGGAAGAAATTGCAGGCTCACCACTTTATGATTCTCTTTCCGAAGTGCAAAGCTATTGGTTTAACAGTATAGAAGAATTACTGGAACACCAAGATGACATTATGTACTATCCTGATTGTGAGAGCATGGCAGATGTTGCAAGGTATTTTGTGGAGGAAACAGGAATATTGGGAGAGGTTCCTGCTAATTTACAAAACTATATTGATTATGAAGCCTTTGGACGTGATTTAGAAATTGAGGGTAGCTTTCTTATTACGTCAAATGGTGTATTTGAATATACGCAGTAAGTGGCGAAGCAGCTTGTTATCGTACAGGCTGCTTTTTCTATGTATGAGAGGATGATTTCATGTGAAAAAATTAAAAAGCTATACACGTATTTGGTCAGTCGAAAAAGTGATTTATGCTATTAATGATGTTCGATTACCTTTTCCCGTCACATTCAATCAAATGTCATGGTTTGTACTTTCGCTCTTAGTTGTCATGTTGTTAGGGAATCTTCCACCACTCTCTTTAATCAATGGAGCGTTACTAAAGTATGTTGGAATTCCAGTTGCTTTGACATGGTTTATGAGTCAGAAAACATTTGATGGCAAAAAGCCGTATAGATTCCTCAAGTCTGCATTGACCTATTGGTTTCGACCTAAAGTTACCTATGCAGGAAAACCTATCAAACTACAACGTGTGAAAGTAAATGAAAATATCACCGCTGTTAGGAGTGAAGTCCATGCATTATCCGATTAAATACCTTGAAAATAATCTTGTTTTTAACCATGACGGCGAATGTTTTGCCTACTATGAACTATTGCCATATAATTATTCTTTTTTGTCGGAGGATGAAAAAATACAGGTGCATGACCACTTTCGTCAATTAATTGCACAGAATCAAGACGGCAAAATTCATGCCTTACAGATTAGTACCTCAAGCAGTATTCGTTCGGTACAGGAACGAAGTAAAGAGTTAGTGTCGGGGCGATTACAAGACGTTGCTTATGAACGGATTGACGAACAAACAGAAGCCCTTGTTTCTATGATTGGCGAACATCAAGTAGACTATCGTTTCTTTATCGGTTTTAAACTGTTGCTGAATGAAGAAGAAGTCAGTATGAAAGCAATGGGGAAAAATATCAAAAATTCACTTTCTTCATTTGTCCGTGATGTAAACCATCACCTGTTGGGAGATTTTGTTTCTATGCCTCATGAAGAAATTAGACGTTTCTCTAAAATGGAATCTTTAATACAAAACAAAGTTTCGAGACGTTTTAAGGTACGACCATTAGATAAAAATGACTTTGGTTATCTGATAGAACATCTTCACGGCCAAACTGGAATAGCTTATGACGAATATGATTATGCCCTACCTCTAAAGGAATTAAAAAGGGAAACTTTAGTGAAGCGTTATGACCTGATTAAACCGACTCGTTGTTTGATTGAGGAAAATCAACGTTATTTAAAAATCGAACAGGAAGAACAGACGACTTATGTTGCTTATTTTACCATCAACTCGATTGTCGGTGACCTTGAATTTCCGTCAGATGAAATCTTTTATTATCAACAACAACAATTCGATTTTCCAATTGATACCTCAATGAATGTGGAAATTGTAACGAACAAAAAAGCATTATCTACTGTTCGGAACAAGAAAAAGGAACTCAAAGATTTGGATAATCATGCCTGGGAATCCGATAACGAAACAGGCAGCAATGTCATTGATGCATTGGAACAAGTGAATGAATTAGAAGATGTGCTCGATCAAAGTAAAGAATCAATGTACAAGTTAAGCTACGTGATTC
This sequence comes from Pseudogracilibacillus sp. SE30717A, assembly GCF_037071985.1. Taxonomy (NCBI): domain Bacteria; kingdom Bacillati; phylum Bacillota; class Bacilli; order Caryophanales; family Bacillaceae; genus Pseudogracilibacillus; species Pseudogracilibacillus sp. SE30717A. The sequence goes on from NZ_JAXHDF010000003.1 coordinate 333,410, forward strand.
GCGTGTCTGCTCCTAACTTGGATGAACTCAAACAGCGTTGTAATGAGGTCAAAGATTTTTATGATGATTTGAACGTAAAACTCGTTCGTCCATTTGGAGATATGATCGGTTTACACAGTGAATTTATTCCAGCCAGTAAACGGTATATGAATGATTATATTCAGTATGTTACATCCGACTTTTTAGCGGGACTTGGATTTGGCGCAACACAAATGCTCGGAGAAACGGAAGGAATATATTTTGGCTACAATTTGGACACGGGAAGAAATGTCTATCTCAATCCCAGCCTAGCCAGTCAAGGAGTAAAAGGTTCTGTCACCAATGCGTTAGCTTCTGCATTCTTAGGTTCACTTGGTGGCGGGAAATCTTTTAGTAATAACTTGCTTGTTTACTATGCCGTTCTCTTTGGTGGTCAAGCTCTCATTGTTGATCCAAAGGCGGAACGAGGAAGATGGAAAGAAACGTTGCCCGAAATTGCCCATGAAATTAATATTGTTAACTTAACGAGTGATGATTCCAACAAAGGATTACTCGATCCTTTTGTCATTATGAAAAAAAAGAAGGATTCGGAAAGTCTTGCGATTGATATTCTTACCTTCCTCACAGGTATATCCAGTCGGGATGGAGATAAATTCCCTGTATTAAGACGAGCAATTCGGGCAGTTGGTCAACAAGAAGAACGTGGTTTACTTCTCGTCATTCATGAACTAAGAAGTGATCCTAATCCATTAGCTGGTCCTATCGCCGACCATATCGAAAGTTTTACCGACTATGACTTCGCTCACCTTCTGTTTTCGGATGGGACTGTCGAAAATTCGATTAGTTTAGAAAAGCAATTGAATATGATTCAAGTGGCGGATTTGGTGTTACCTGATGCAGAAACGAATTTTGAAGAATATACAACAATGGAACTGCTCAGTGTCGCTATGCTGATTGTCATTTCTACTTTCGCACTAGACTTTATTCATTCCGACCGAAGTGTATTTAAAATCGTGGACTTAGACGAAGCATGGGCCTTCCTGCAAGTTGCACAAGGAAAGACTTTATCTAACAAACTAGTACGTGCAGGACGTGCCATGAATGCTGGTGTGTATTTTGTCACACAGAATTCGGGTGATCTAACCGATGAAAAACTCAAAAATAATATCGGTGTGAAGTTTGCCTTTCGCTCTAGAGATATGACAGAAATTAAGAAAACCCTTCAATTCTTTGGCGTGGATTCGGAAGATGAATCGAATCAAAGACGATTACGGGAACTGGAAAACGGGCAATGTTTAATTCAAGATTTGTATGGACGTGTCGGAATTATTCAAGTCCATCCTGTCTTTGAAGATTTATTTCATGCTTTCGATACTCGACCTCCTGTAAGTGAAAAGGAAACGAGGTGACAATGTGAACAAACAAAAACTAAAAAAGATAGTTATAGCGGTAGTGCTGATTAGTGCTGCCGTTTTTCTATGTCTTCTCTTACTTGGTACATTTGCTCAAGCTGCTGGACTAGTTGATGATACAGTATCGGAAGATAATTTGTATTCCAAATATGCCCTTGACCATTACCAATTAGATTTCTATGTGGACACAGGTTGGGATTGGCTCCCGTGGAATTGGAACGATGGGATTGGAAAACAAGTCATGTATGGGCTATACACGATAACAAACTTCATCTGGATTATAAGTTTGTATTTGTCTAATGCAACGGGCTACTTAATTCAACAAGCCTATTCTCTCGACTTTATATCACAAACGGCAGATGCTATCGGCAAAAACATGCAAACATTAGCTGGGATTACCGCAAGTGGTTTTAGCAGTTCTGGATTTTACGTTGGCTTTTTGCTTCTTTTTATTTTAGTGATAGGCATTTATGTTGCCTATACAGGCTTAATGAAACGAGAAACGACAAAAGCGATTCGAGCGATTCTAAACTTTTTAGTCGTGTTTATCTTGTCTGCTTCTTTTATCGCGTATGCTCCAACCTATATCGCTAAAATTAATGACTTTTCCGCTGACATTAGTCAAGCAAGTTTAGATTTGGGAACAAAAATCTTGATGCCTAGTTCTACTAGTCAGGGAAAAGATAGTGTCGATTTGATACGGAATAACCTCTTTTCCATTCAAGTGGAGCAGCCTTGGATGTTATTACAATTTGATGATTCAGATAAAGAAACGATTGGCGAAGAACGTGTTGAAAACTTAGTTTCGATCAATCCTGATACAAATAACGGAAAAGATCGGGAAGATGCTGTAAAAGCAGAAATTGAAGATCATGACAATAAAAACTTAACCATTACGAAGACCGCCACACGTTTAGGAATGGTCTTCTTTTTATTTCTATTCAATATCGGGATTTCCATTTTTGTGTTTCTTCTATCGGGAATTATGATCTTCTCGCAAATTCTGTTTATTATCTATGCGATGTTTCTACCAATTAGCTTTTTACTTTCTATGATACCGACTTTTGAAAACATGGGAAAACAAGCGATTATGAAATTGTTTAATGTGATTATGCTTCGGGCTGGAATTACATTGATTATTACAATTGCCTTTAGCATTTCATCCATGCTTTACAGTCTAACAATGAGTTATCCGTTTTTCTTGATTGCCTTTTTGCAGATTGTGACGTTTGCGGGTATTTACATGAAACTCGGTGACATTATGAGCATGTTTAAACTGCAAAGTAATGACTCACAAAGTGTTGGACGTCAAGTCATGCGTCGTCCTTACCGAATGTTCAATCGGGGTAGTCGACGATTACAACGGACTATCGGACGCACCATTGCAGGGGCAACAGCTGGAGCAACGGTCGGGGCAGTGGTTGGAAAATCAAAGCAAACAAAGGGTTCGTCCTCTCCCCTACGTCCATTGCAACGGTTAACATCGACTACAAAAGATAACAAAAAACAGCCAACTAATCGCACGAAACCAACATCTTTAAGCCAAAAAATGGGTCAAGTAACAGGAAAAATGGTTGGTGCGAAAAATCAGTTCCGTGCGAATATAGATCATCGAAAAGAACAACTGCATGATTTACCTACTACTACCCAATATGCGGTGATGCAAGGAAAAGAACGGCTTACAAAACCTGCCCGTGATTTTAAAGAAGGTATGAAACAAGCAAAGGAAAAGAGACAAAAAACAGATGCAGACCGTCAAGAAAAACATCGTCAAACCATTACAGGTAGGCAGCAAGCATTGGATAAAAAACGTCCTCCTTCTCGGAAGACTGCCAGTCATGAACGGCTAGTCAAGCAAAATGTCAATAAATCTGTACATCGGGATGGATTAAAGAATCCAGCTGTTCAACAAAAACAAAAGACAAGACCTGTCACAAAAAACGAGCATATGAAGCAATTCAAATTACAACGACAGTTATCGAGTCCAGACAGAAAAGAACATTTTACTGATCATCCCAAACAACCTGTAAAAAAAGAAAACCGATCTCTCAATAAAGAACGTTCTCAACCAAAAAATAGTCGGACAATCATCAAGCGTCCTTCTAAACCGTTGAAACGTACAAACCAGAAACAAACCACGAAGCGTCCAATCCATGCTGTTAGGGGGAAACGCTAATGAAAGTCATGAGATTAAAGGTCATGTTAATTGCTGGGGGATTAGGCTTTCTTGCTTTTTTAGGGCTGTTAGCATTTGTAGCCATTTTTATATCTAGTGAAGAACACTCATCAGATAGTGGTGATTTCATTAATGATATAGGCAGCATATCGGTAACCGCTGATGTGTTAAAACATCAGCCAATGGTAGAAAAGTATGCACAAGAATACGGAATTAGTAAATATGTTTTTACTCTGCTTGCAATTATTCAAGTAGAGAGTGGTGGAAAACTTCCAGATGTGATGCAATCAAGCGAATCCTTGGGTCTTCCACCCAATTCTTTAGATACCGAAGCTTCAATTAAACAAGGCACAAAATACTTTGCAGATTTATTACGCTCCGCAGAAAGAAACGGGATTGATATCAATGTAGTCATTCAAGCATATAACTATGGCGGTGCATTCATTGATTATGTTGCGAAAAGAGGTTCTCAGTACAACTTTGAACTAGCAGTGAACTTTGCGAGGGAACGTTCAGGTGGCAGCAAAGTCACTTACTCGAATCCGATAGCTGTAAAGAAAAACGGTGGTTGGCGTTACCGCTATGGCAATATGTTTTATGTCGATTTAGTAAGTCAATATTTTATTTCTCCTCAATTCGATGATGAAATGGTTCAGATTGTGATGAATGAAGCATTAAAGTATGAAGGATTTCCCTATGTCTTTGGGGGAGACAATCCGAGTACCTCTTTCGATTGTAGTGGACTGACGCAATGGAGTTACCGAAAGGCAGGAATTAACTTGCCCCGAACAGCACAGCAGCAATATGATGCAACCGAGTCGATTCCTTTATCAGAAGCAAAGCCTGGTGATTTAGTGTTCTTTCATTCGACATATAATGCTGGAACCTATGTAACTCACGTTGGTATCTATGTTGGAAACAACCAAATGTATAATGCAGGCGATCCGATTGGTTATGCAGATTTAACTACTACCTACTGGCAAAAGCACCTAATTGGAGTTGGACGTATTAAACAATAGAAAGGTTTGAATCAGATGAGAAGATTTTTTAAAAGAAAAGAAAAACAAACGACGGAAACAAAATCTAGAAAAATGAAAGTACGGGCTGTCGGTACTCGTAAAAAAACAATAACTTTTTTATGGATACTACTTATTGGTAGCCTAGCTTTTGGGATCTATAAAAATTTTACAGCAATTGATCAACATACCGTTCATGAAAGAGAAATCGTTGAAACCAAGATCATGGATACGAATACGATTGAAAGCTTTACGAAAAACTTTGTGAAAGATTACTATACATGGCAAAACGAAAAAGATTCTATTGAACAACGAGCGGAAAAGGTCAGTAGTTATTTGACAGAGGATTTACAAGCTTTAAATACAGATACCATAAGGGATGATATTCCCACTAGTTCCAGCGTGAGTGGTATTGATATCTGGTCAGTATCACCAGAACATGATAATACCTATTCGGTTGTATATTCGGTAGATCAAAAGATTACAGAAGATAAAAATAGCCAATGGATTCGTTCCACCTATCGAATCTTGCTTCATCAAGATAGTATTGGAAACTTAGTAATTACTCAAAACCCTACCTTGTGGAACTTACCGAAAAAATCAGATTATGAGCCACAACAACCTGAAAGCAATGGAACAGTTGATTCCGATACGGTGCAAGAAGTAACAGAGTTTTTGGAGACGTTCTTTGCGTTTTATCCGACTGCGACAGATAAGGAACTCGCTTATTATGTGAAAAATAGTGCCTTACCGCCAATTGATAAGGACTATCTATTTTTAGAGTTAGTTAATCCTGTATTTCAACAGTCTGTAAATCAGGTGCATGTTTGGGTATCTGTAAAGTATTTGGATGAGGTGACAAAGACGATGCAGATTTCGCAATATTCGCTTACTTTAGAGAAGGAAATGAATTGGATGATTGTGGAGTAATCAATCAATATATTTCGCTAACTTTTTAAAAAGTGAGATTATATACAAGAGAGAAGGTTATTATTGGATTGTACTTCTTTGGGTTATGGTCTTTATCCTACTTCAGAGTCAATATAATTTTAAGAATACAGAAAATCAATCATTACACTAGCAGCTACTTTAAATAATCCCTGTTCTTATTGTTTAAGTCATAAATCGGGGATTAAAAATACTAAAAATAAAGTAGCTGCTACATTAAGCAGCTTGACAAATTGTTATGTGGATATATAATGGTTAATAAAGGAGGAAGATTACTATGAGAGTACATTCTAAGGTTGAAGACGCTACTAGTTTTAACCCAACTAAGAAAACACACCAAATGGATATTGCTACAATGTGTGAAAGAATAAGAGATAATAAAATTACTTTGCCATTATATCAGCGTGATTTAAGTTGGTCACTGTCGAAAGCAGTTGATTTATTTAATTTCCAACTATTTGGAAAGGCACCTGTATCACCAATTTCAATAAATGAAATTAGTAATGATAGTGACAATATTGTCCCTCAAGTTGCTTTTTTAAATAGACAACTATTTCCACTTTCTAATATAAAGGGTGATCATCAGTCTGTAGTGGATGGTCAACAGCGATTAACTACGAATTTTAAAGCTTATATTAATCACGAAACTTTCAGAAATATAGTTTTAGATATATCTAGAGGTACTTTTAGAATCGTAGAAGACCATATAAAAAGAGGTCAAATTCCCGTTGGCATTCTTTTTAATGAAGATGAAAATGTATTAATAAACTATCTTCAGGAAAAGGGTACTTTCAAAGAGCTATTTGCTATTTTAATACGCGTTCGCACTAAAATAAGGAGTTATAATTATACAATAAACATTGCGGAAAATTTAACGGAAGATGAGCAAATAGAGTGGTTTGAAGTTTTAAACAATGCTGGTAGTAGGGTTACAGCGCTACAGATGAGTTTCTCCAAATTGAAAATACATAACTTAGATATTTATACAGATTACACGGATCCTTTTAAAGAGAAAATCCTTGAATATGGGTTTGAAGAACTATTCACGCCATTTACAACAAATGTTTCTTATCCGATTGCAGCACTAAATCCTGCATATGAAGTAATTGATAAAAATGGTATTCACAATACAAATTATGCACCAATTCCATCGGATACTAAAGAAGCAATTCTAACAAGGTTAGACATTAATATATTGAAATCAATTATTGATCTTACCTTAAATTCTTTAGAATTAGCTTTAGAATTTATCAATAATAATGAATTACAACAGTATATTTCTAGAATGGATTATATTTTGTATTTAACGGGTTTCTTTGCCTACCAAAAAAATGAAAAATTAGAACAACAAAAAGAAAAGAAATTAATTGAATGGGTTGAAACAGTTAATTTTACGAATCAATCCAATAGCAGTAGAAGAGAAATTTTCTCGAACCTATTAAGATTATATTAAGAATACAAGAGATACTTAAATATTCAATTAATAATTATAAAAAACCACGTATTTTTTAAGTGAAAATACGTGGTTTAAACTTTCAGTGATAGTAATGACCTCTTTGATTTAGGTTGCTTAGATTACAAATTTAGTCAAATTAATAGAGTTATTGTGATCATTGTGAGCAGGAAGTAGTTTACTGTAATTATCATGTGTGGTATCGTTGTATTATTAGATGATTTTTTGAAGGGGAGGCTTGGAGATGGGAATTAGATGCAACCTGTCAACTTTAATGGGAAGAGAAAGATATCAAATTAAAGATGTACATGAAAAAACAGGGTTAGCAAGAAATACAATTTCAAATTTATATAATGACAAAGCTACTCGCATCGACTTCGCAACCATTGATAAAATATGTACTTTATTTAATTGTACTATTGATGAATTTCTTATAAGAGAAAGTAAATTTAAAACTAGTGATTTTAATAATAGAAAAGAGGAGTAATAGTGACTAACAAACCTAATAATCAGGTAGTTCGACCCACAATAGTATCCACTTTTTCAGGCTGTGGGGGTCTAGATTTAGGATTTCATGACTGTGGATATGAGACTATATGGGCAAATGATTTTAACGAGTGGGCGGTAAAAAGCTTTAAAAGAAATCTTGGAGATTGCATTATACCTGACGATATAACTAAAATTGATCCATATATAGATACTACAATTCCTGATGGAGACCTTATACTTGGAGGTTTTCCTTGTCAAGACTTTTCAATAATATGGAAACGACCAGGATTGAATGGGGAACGAGGAGGATTGTATCGAAACTTTTTAGAGTTTGTTGATGCTAAAAAGCCAGTAGCATTTGTTGCAGAGAATGTTAAAGGTCTTTTAACTGCTAACAAACGTAAAGCAATAGAAACTATTATTAATGATTTAGAGAACTTAGAGCCCGGATATATAGTGAAACCTCATTTATATAATTTTGCGGAATATGGAGTGCCTCAATTTAGAGAAAGGGTGCTGATAGTGGGGATTCGAATTGACACAGGATTCAATTTTGTGCACCCAAAGCCTACTCATGGGCCAAATGGAGAACTACCTTATGTTACCGCTGGTGAGGCACTGGATGGGGTAGAGAAAGTGGAATTTAATAATGAGCATAGTAGACAAATGGAAAAAACGAGAAAAATGTTGGAGTTAATACCAGAGGGTGGTAACTTTACAGATATACCTAAGGATAGCCCCTATTATGTTAAAGGTATGATAAGTCACGTTTATCGGAGGATTAAACGTGATGAACCAGCTAAAACAATTATAGCAGCAGGTGGAGGAGGAACATGGGGTTACCACTATCCGGAACCAAGAGCACTTACAAATAGAGAAAGAGCAAGGTTACAGTCCTTTCCCGATGACTTTATTTTTGAAGGCTCTAATGCAGAGGTAAGAAGACAAATAGGAAATGCAGTTCCACCAAAAGGAGTACATGCCCTAGCAAAGAGACTAAAGCCATTGTTTACAGGAAATTATGAAAGAGTAGATTTATTAAAGCAATTTGAGGAATACCAAAAAATGACTGTAGCGGAGAGACTTAAAGCTATAGCACTTGAAATGGAGTGATAGTAGGGTATGGATTTCTTATATTCGAATTATTCTCCATTAAAAACTGCATATAGATCTTTTAGTGATGAGTTTTATTCATTGTTGTCCGAATCAACTGCATTAGATATCGCAGTAGGCTATATTACAGCAGACTCTTTAGTTGAGCTTAAAAAGACTGTTGAATTGAATCCGTCATTAGATAGGGTGCGTTTGATTATTGGAATGCAATATATTGAGAAATTTACAGAGCTAGAATATAAATCAGCATTAGATTTAAATGAATTTCTTCAAAGTATGAAAAAAGGTGCTGTGAAGTTGGTCACACCGTTTAGATTTCATGGGAAACTTTACTCCTATGAACTAAACGGTTCTCCATTCGCTGGCATTATTGGCTCTAATAATTTAAGTAGTATTGTAGAAAGTTATAACCGAGTTTATGAGGCATCGGTTCTGTTTAAAAATAAAAGAGATGCCGGGAAATTAAGGGGTTTTATTGATGATTTAGATAGTAATGCTACTGAATTTATTGATAGATTGAAGATTCATGATTTCAAGAAGAACAATCCATTATTAGAAAATCATGAGCATGTATATCCAGTCTCTGAATCAGAACTTAACCGTATTCAGAACAGGCTTACATCTTATAGTTTTAGAATTCCACTAAAGGATACGCCTAAGAGTAATTTAAACGTTTTTTTCGGCAAGGGAAGAGTATCAAAAAATGGATTGATAAAACCTAGACATTGGTATGAAGTAGAGCTCATAGTACCGAAACATATTGCTATACAAGATGGTTACCCAGTAAGCAAAACGGATACTGCTGAATTTGATGTAATTACTGACGATGGTTGGAAATTTAAGTGTAAGGTTAGTGGCGACTATAATAAAAATTTTAGATCTGCAGCTGATTTAAAAATATTAGGAAAATGGATTAAAGGACGATTAGAAAATGTAGGAGCTCTGAAGGTTGGTGAATTAGTAACACAGGATGTGTTTCAAAAGTATGGGAGGAGAGACTTTACTTTAACTAAAACTACTGATTCAAATCTTTGGTATCTAGATTTTGGGGTGGAAAAATGAGTTACTTAGAAAGATATTTAAATAAAATAATTCTTAAAGGAAATAAAAGTCTGTCTGATGCAATAAACAAAACAGCAGGGGATGTTATAGAACATACAATTAGACCTTTTAATTATAGAGAACATGTTGTATGTTTATTAATGGGTAATGTTCAAAGTGGTAAGACTAGCCATATGTTTGGAGTTATAAACGCAGCTGTAGATGAAGGATTTGGGATATTTCTACTTTTAACGACTGATAATGTTTTACTCCAGCAACAAACTCTAAAAAGAGTAAAAGAAGACTTTCCTGAATTTTGTGTTTGTGGAGAAGATGATTACATTCAATTCTACAATAATAATTTGCAGAAGCCCTCATTAGTTGTCTTGAAAAAGAATGGTAGTATATTAAGGAAATGGAAGAATAATTTTGCTTCGACTCATTTTTGTAAGGGTAATCCTTTGTTCATTATTGATGATGAAGCAGATGCTGCAAGTCTTAATACACTTGTTAATAAATCAAAGCAAAGTACGATTAATAAAAACTTAGATGAAATAAAGAAAACTACGTCATGTAGTATTTATATGCAAGTTACGGGAACACCACAATCTCTTTTTTTACAGACTATGATTAGTGGTTGGAAACCACAATATATTTATTATTTTAAGCCTGGTGATAATTACTTAGGTGGGGATTTTTTCTTTTCCGAAGAAAGCAATAGTCATTTAATATTAACGGACAACGATGAAGTAGATTATTTTACATATGATGATGAATATCCTGAAAATGGACTCAAGAGTGCTCTAATCATGCATTTAATTTCATCTGCAAATTTATTTATTACGGGAGAAAGTGTTTGTAACTTTGTAATTCATCCAAGTATGAAAACCGATTCACATCAAATTTTTGCTGAAAAAGTTGGGGATTACCTCAATGAACTTAACTCAAATATTCATGAGGAAGTGGCAATAGAATTTTTAAAAGATAATTACAAAAAGTTAAAACAAACAAAAACTGATATCCAGGAATTTCCTGTTATATATAAGTTTATTAAACAAATCTTATCAAATGATCAGGTGAATATTTTTATAATCAATTCGAAATCAGCGTATGCAGAAAGTACACAGTATCAGAAGGGGATAAATGTAATAGTGGGTGGAAACAGCTTAGGAAGGGGTATTACGTTTCCGAAACTACAAACAATCTACTATTGTCGTACAGCAAAAAACCCACAAGCAGATACGATGTGGCAGCATTCTAGAATGTTTGGATACGATCGTGACCCTGGGTTAATAAGAGTGTTTATGCCAAAATTAGTCGCTAAATTATTTTCGAATATTAATGATACTAACAACGCAATAATTGCTCAGATTGAGAAATATCACAATATTGATGATGTGAAGATGTACTATCCAAAAGGATTAAAGCCGACACGATCTAATGTGATATCAAAAGAATCTTTAGCGTTACTTAGTGGTGGTGTAAATTACTTTCCAATTGCCCCTATAAATAAGTCAATTGAAGAACTGGATTCTATGCTAGAGCCGTTTAACGATAAATATAACTCTATCAATTTAAATATGATGATAAAAATAATAGAGGCAATCGCCTCTGAACAAAATGATTGGTCAAGTGAAGAATTTATATCATTCATAATGTCATATATAGCTGATAACCCTTTAGAGCAAGGAATAATAATTGTAAGACGTGAAAGAGATATTGCTAGGGGAACGGGAACATTATTATCGCCAAATGATAGACGTTTAGGTGCTTCTTTTAAAAATCAAATTGTTTTAACTATGTATAAAGTAACTGGAAAAAAAGGGTGGAATGGAAAGAAATTATGGGTGCCAAATATTAAATTACCTGATGGCATGGTTTATTACTCTATAAAGGAATAGTAAGGAAGAGCGCAAAGGAAAACTGCAATTATTTGAAGTGATCTATTAGGCAGAACTCAGTGTTTACTAGTGCATAAGGGATTTCATCTATGTTTTTTATTTTCCATCAAAAGGACTGTTTACTTTTAATCCTTCCTAAAATCCTTCTCAATTATCTTACTAATCTAATGTTTCACCCTTTAAGTAGTACAACTTAAAGTGTCATTTGTTCGTGAATAATTCAAGTGATTTTAAATCTATCTATTATAATTATAATAGTACAGATCGAGTTTCCATATTTTTATTACTTTTGATATTTCGATTTTTTTATGGTAGGAGACTTTCCAATTGAATTGATTCTTGAGGGAGATAATAAGTATTCGGAGTGATAACTTTAAACTAGGATTTGCATGGATTCCATTAAAATTTAATAGATTTGCTGTCAAAATCCCCCCGAACGGGAAAGAGGGTTAAGGATTTTGGGAGTGAAGAGGTATCACTGATAATAGGGTGATATCTCTTTTTATTAAGAAGACATTTATCAAAAATAGATGCATCCATCTTTGATACTGACTGTTGAAAAAGTCTATTTTCCTGTTTTGACAAAATAACTGAACTAATTTTTAAAAAAGTAAATTTAGTGTTGACACTCCTTTAAGAGGATAGTTTATAGTTCCTTTTATAAGTAATGAAGGAGGAAACAATATGTGTGCTCATTATGAAATAACTTTAAATGATGTAAGTAAAACATTCGGCAAAAAAATAGCGTTAGACAAGATGTCTCTCAAAATAAAAAAAGGCTCCATTTTTGGACTAATTGGTCCAAATGGAGCAGGTAAGTCGACATTAACAAGTTTACTAGCTACTTTGTCCTTACCTGATGGAGGCACTGTAACGATATCAGATTTAGATGTTATTTCACAAGTGAAACAGGTTAGAAAAAAGATTGGGATAACATTCCAAGGACTTTCGATATTTACAACAGGAACAGCGTGGGACAATTTATTAATAGCCGGAAAAATGAATGACATGAACACTTCGAAAATAAAGGATAGAGGAGAATACCTGTTAAAAGAGTTTAATTTGAATCAGGTATCTAATGATTTAGTTGGTACATACTCGGGTGGAATGAAAAGGAAACTCGATATTGCCATAAGTTTACTTCACAAACCGGAAGTTCTTTTTCTAGATGAACCTACAACTGGATTAGATCCTGAGTCTAGAAATATATTGTGGCAAATCATTTCAAATATCTCTGATAGGGAGGGAACCACAATTTTTGTAACGACACATTATCTGGAGGAATTGAACAATGTAGCAACTGATATTGCATTAATTAATAACGGAAAAATACTTGATGTTGGAACACCAAAGGAACTAATTAATAAACTTGCAGCTGATCATATTGAAATTCATTTTAGTAATTTAAATTCCTCAATGATTCAAAAACTAGATGAGTACGTTTCAAATCTTGTAGAAGTCGTCAATTATACAATCAAACCAAGATCATTAATAATGATTGGTAGCAAGGGGCAGCAAATTATATCTAAATTATTGGAGTTTTTAATTCGAAATGAAGTCGAAATAGAATTTAGTGAGCTAAAACAGGCTACTTTAAATGATGTTTATTTGGCAAATTTCACAGAGAAAGGGGCTAAATAATGAACAATATATCGTTAATTTTATTATTAGTAAAAAAAAGACTGACACCATTAATTAAAAATCCTATAGGGATTCTCATTTCAATGTTCCAACCTTTGATTTTTCTTGTGTTATTTGGGACGATATTTTCAAGTGTTTTTTCTACTTCTGGATTTGACAATACAAGTTATGTAGCATATATCCTACCCGGAATTTTAATTATGAATGCTTTATTTGGCGGAATATATCTAGGTATGAGCACCTTAGATGATATAAGAGAAGGGATATTTAGTCGATATTTAGTAGCACCTAAGAGTAACTTGTTTTTTATTGCTGGTGATTTAGTTTATATTTTTATTTTCCAAATGATTCAATCTTTTTTATTAGTGGTTATTGGCTTTTTTCTGGGTTTTAAACTACCATCAGGAATCATTCATCCAATCATTTTTCTTATGACTCCAGCATTGTTTTCTTGTATAATTGGAACTATTTCTATAGGAATTGCGGTTCTAACCAAGAAGCACTCAACAATGATTTCTGTGATGCAGTTTTTATCATTTCCGTTGATTTTCTTATCGTCAGCCTTTATGCCAAGCAATTTATTGCCAAAATGGATAAGTATTATATCATGGATAAATCCAGTTGACTGGGTAGTCAGAGCATCACAATCAACATTCAACCATTCATTGGCAATGAACTACTATTTGCTGATTGTCTTAAGTCTTTTTATTGCTGTTTTCTTTTGTAAGTTCACGTATGATGTTCAACGAAAAAAGTGAAAGGAATATGTTGACTCTTACCTTAGAGGATACCTTAGTATAAAGTACATGGAAAGGAGGAAAGGAGATGTACACCGTTCACGAAGTTGCAAAGATAGCTCATACAACAGTGAAGACACTACACTATTATCACAAAATAGGTCTTTTGATACCGGAGGAAATTACAGAAGCTGGTTATCGTTTATACGGAAAAAAAGGTGTAGAACGACTACAGCAAATCCTCTTTTACAAGGAACTGGATTTTCCTCTCAAAGAAATTAAAAAATTATTAGATGGAGAAATCGACAGAGAAAATACATTGATACAGCAAAAATATTTATTAGAACAAAAAATCGATCGGTTTAAAGGATTGATCGAGACGATCAATTCTTCTATTAAAAGTGCTAAGGAAGGAGTTGATTTAGATATGGAAACAATGTTTAAAGGTTTTGAGACGGAAGAAGAATGGCAAGAAGCCTTAAAAGAGCAAAAAGAACATTTGGAAAAAGAATATGATTTCGATTTATCGAATCAATCAATTAATGTAAAATCAATGAACGATTCTGCTGTGGAAGCACAGTCATTTAATGAAGATATGATCCGGTTCTTACAAGAAGGTTTTTCAGTAAATGATCCCAAAGTCTTGGACCGTGTAAATGAGCATCTACTTTTTTTGAAGAAATTAGGTCATCCATCAACACCACAAGATTTTCTAAATCAGACAGAGCTTTTTATCGTTGATGATTTTCATAGGAATATGCTTGAGCAGTGGCAAGTGGGTTACGCTTATTTTCTAAACAAGGTTGCAGCTAACTATTTGGAAAATACTAAATAGTAAAGAGTTGTAAATAGACATTTATCAGTATTTCAAAGGATTCAGGCATTGACGAAAAACTGTACGAACTATCTTTAGGGTCAGTGGACGATGGGGGCTAATGTTTTGATTATACGGTATATTTCTTCACCCACTATTACAACAGAAGAACCGTTGTTTGTTAGAGTAAAAACGATATACAACTAAGATACAAGCGGCGGTTTTGAAAGTGACAAAATAAAAAACCGTCGTTTTTCCTTTTAAAAATAGGATTACGGAAGGTGTATTAAGTTTGCTCTTTTTAAAGGACATGGCGGTATAAAGGAGGTTATCGCCGTGTTTATTTATACTTATCTTGATTGGATTTCAATCGATTTATCAAGAAAAATCTTGGATTGTTATGGGATGATTAGAGCTGTAATGTGCCAACAAACAATGTCTAATAATATATCAATCTTTATGACCAACTGGCTTATGTTCAGTTGGTTTTTTTGTGCCTAATAAAGATATCTTTTGAAATTTTCACTTCTATTTTTGGCATTTCATAAAAAATCTTGTTGAAGGTTATGAAAGGGGAAATCATCACCCACCTTTGCAGTTGCGAAGGGAGAGAAAATGCATGAAAGAACCAGATCGTACCGAGTGGCAAGTTCGCTGTGCATTTAATGCTTTTTGTAAACGTGTATTGAAGAATGAAGCAATCAATATTTTCAACGAAAGACAACAACGACAAGCAAAGGAGATGACATTTTCTGATCTCACACCACAAGAAGAAAATCAACTCTATATCTTAGATAAGCAATATGAAGGAGAAGAAGGACAAAGTTTTCAAGTGGTTGGAAAGAAAATAACTCCGAAATTACTCGCTGAAGCGTTGCGTACTTTGCCAATAGAAAAGCGTAAGACAGTCCTACTATACTATTTTTTTGATAAATCAGATGTAGAAATAGCCGAACTACTAGAGATTCCTCGTAGTACGGTTCAGTATAGACGGACAAGCTCTTTTAAAAGGTTAAAGCGATTTTTGGAGGAACATGCAGATGACTGGGATGATTGATGCTAACACAAAAGACAACGAATGTGGCTTATTACCGTATCCAATTATTTTAGCTGCAAATAAGGGTGATCCAGAAGCGATGAATTACGTTATTTTGCATTATGGAAGCTATATGGCAAGTTTGTCTATGCGTAAACTTTATGATGAGCGTGGTAATACGTATTGGGGCATTGATGTAGACACACATGATCGTTTACGTTCGAAGCTTATGCAGGGCATTTTAGCTTTCAAGATTTGATTACATGGTTAAGTTTTCCCTTTCACATATATTGTTCTTTGATAAAGAAAGCACGGAATATAACGCCGTGCAGTATAGACCGAAAATCAGATACGTTCTACTGATGATGAGCTACTTGATTCATACGCCATGACCTTCGAAAGAAATGAGCGATTATCTATGAATCTAGGGCAATCGTGGTGGATTGCTGGCGATAACTCATTAGTAAGGATAATGATACTCCTCTACCGTCATGGTTCGTGCGTTCAAAGCGTCGCAAGCTATGAGTAGAGCTGGAAGAATACTTGCAGGGGTGAAATTCCCGTGGAGCTGCACCAACAGCCGTCTGATTTTTTAATAGTTTTAAATTATCGTTGTTTCTAGTATGTATTCCTCTGTTAGTGAAAGGGAGGTATATATTTAATGAAGGAACTGATTACAAAAGATGATTTAATTCAACTTGGATATCCTAAATATACTTCGATACGAATTATTAGACAAGCCAAACAAATCATGGTACAAAAAGGGTATCCATTTTATAATAATAAACGCTTAGGGCGTGTACCAAAAATGACAGTCGAATCGATTCTAGGTTGTGAACTAGAATTGGAGGAAGACAGTCATGGCTAAAACCAAATATGTAGGGGTTTATATTGATAACAATGGCCAATATTTTTATGAAACGGAGTTAGGAACGGATCGTATTACTGGAAAACGACTCCGAAAAAAAGGACGCACCAATCAACAAGGAAGAAAGTTTACTTCTGCTTTACAAGCCTATAAAGAATTAGTACGGGTGAAAAATGAATACCATCAAGCAAATGGTTATGGAAATTATCATATGACTTATGGTCAGTTCATGGATACCGTGTATATTCCCGCATATGAAACAGAAGTGGAAGAAAGTACTTTTTATGTTCGTAAACGAACGTTAGAAGGTATGAGAGATCGTTTTCTAAACATTGAACTTCGTTCTCTAACTGTAGAAGATGTCCAACGTTATCGAACCTGGTTACTTTCTGATAAAGGAGCTGGGTATTCCCAAGCATATGCAAGTTTGGTATTTGGGATGTTTCGAAAAAGTCTGGATATGGCAGTTGATATGCAATATCTAGAAGTAAATGTATCTAAAAAAGTGAAAGCTATTCCTAAAGGAAAAGCGGTTGTTCCTTATTGGACAAAAACAGAATTTGAGAAGGTAATTTCTACAATCTGTCTGGATGATTTTTATGAACACTTATGTTTTGTGATGTTGTGGACGTATTTCATGACAGGCATACGGGTTAGTGAAGGGGCTGCCCTATGGTGGGATGATGTCGATTTTAAAAATAAGCGACTTCGGGTCCATCATTCCTTGTATTTACGAAATAAAAGTAATTGGAAGCGAAAAGATTATACAAAAACAGAGGATGGAAAACGAATCATTTCTTTGGATGAAGATACGATACAAGTGTTGCAAGCATGGAAACAACGACAATCAAAAATAGGGATTGACGATTTCGTTTTTAGTTATGATGGAACACCGATGATTAAATCGACGCTTGCAAGAATCATTCAACGCTATGCAAAACTTGCAAATGTTCATCGTATTCAAGCTAAAGGGCTTCGACATTCACATGCATCCTATCTCATTAATGAATTTAATGTTTCTGTTTTGATTTTGTCAAAACGTATGGGACATTCTAGTCCAGAAATTACGTTAAAGCATTATTCACACATGTGGTCAGGTGTAGATGAACTCATTGCGGAAGAGATGACAGGTAACATTAATATACGAACAGCGGAAAAATCAGGTATAGCATTTAATGGTAACCAAGCAGTAAAAAAATAAGTTCCGCCAGAAGTCCCGCCAAGATAAGTTGAAGGTGTGATAAACGTTGATGTAACAATGTTTTGACGTCACCTGCAAACTTGGAGTGGGAATGACAGGGAAGGGAATCTACATCAACTAGTCTTGATTTAGATGGATTTCAGGCGAAATTATTTGTTTAGAGCAATCTTTTCGCAAATAGTTCCCTGCCGAAGTGGGTTTTTGACCAAATATTAGGAAATAAAGAGACAAGAAAAAGGAGCTAAATCTTGAGGAATTTAGCTCCTTATTTTATTTCACTAGATTATAATTATATACCATCATTGATATAAACTATTTCTGAACCGTCTTCTCTATAACGAGGTTGTCTATTTCCTGAATCAAAGTTTTGTAGTACTCTAAAAATATTTTTACCTTTATCTAGAAATAGTGCTTTTGTGATATTTCCTCTATTGGTTTTAATTGTAACTTTTGCTTCTCTCTCTTCAAAATCATAGTAAGGGTTTGAGCTATGGAAGTGAAAATAGCCTCCTACAGAACTATAACTATCAATGTTTTGTGGGTAATCCAAACTATATTTTTCTTTTTTATCTTCATTGCCATTACTACGTGTGATGGTTGTGGAAACTAAAGATTTATTTCCCCTACCTATACCAAGAGCTACATTTCCAGCAATGTCTTTTACTTCTACATTAATTTCTAATAAAGTGCATGGGAGTTTTGAGTTGTTAATGATTGTTAACCACAAAAAATTGGGAATGTCATCTCTTGTACTGCTTCCAAACCATTTTACTAATTCAAAGTCTAGATTAAAACGTTCCTCTCTAACGTTTTTTCGAGCAGCATAAATGCTAATACCTAAAGAAGTCAAAGAAATAACGATTGGAAAAATACTTATGATTAAAGACCACCACATTCATCAATCAACTCCATATATTTAATTCATGACTTTTTATAAAAACACAAATTTAACTTAAGTCTAATTGTTTTATTTACTACATTTACTATGGGAATATTTTTGAAAACTCCTTCATTTAGAAATGAGTCAATTCCTAATTCAGTCATATCAACAACGGCATCGCTTAATACTGGATTAAATAATGTTGTTTTAAAAGCTGGAATAATTTTATCCATATTAAACCTTCAAATATTGGTTTCTTATACCAATTTAAATTTATATTGTTTCCTTAATTTACCTCAACATGATTACAATAATAATTACATTATTATTTTGACCAAATATCCGTAAGTAAAATTGTATCGCTTTTTGGTCTTAGACGGACATCTTCAATATAATCGACATTTACAATAATCGGCATGGATACAGCTGTACCAGACACAATACATACTCCTTGTGCTAAAATTGGTAAAATAGATTTGGATATTTTGTCCATCGTTGAGATGGAGTTATCAATTATTTGTAAATCACGTTCATTTACTAATTTGTGCAAGAAAAAGTTATGAACTTGGGACAATATAGTCGGTGATATATCAGCTGGTCTTTGGCTTGAAAGTGTTAAGAAAAAGGAAAACTTACGTCCTTCTTTAATGATTTCTTCAAATAAATCTAATCTATAATCTTTCCAGTTATCTTGCTCCCTCGCCGATTGAGTAGACAAGATATTATGTGCTTCATCAATAATTAAGTGAAGGCTTTTTTTGTTATCTATGTTACTCCGTTTATGTTGATCAAAATACATTTTACAAATAAGTAATGATAGTATTTTTTTAGCATCTTGATTTAAATTTTTAAGAGATACTATTTGCAAGAATTTTTGTTCAGAATGATTTCTTACCAATTTAATATACTTTTTTATACTATTTATTCTAGAATAAATACGTTTAATTAAGGGATCTATATGATCAGGAATCACATTTCCATATAACATATCGTGGATTAATCGAAGTTCACAACGTATCTGAAATTCCTGAAATAAATCGATAGATTGCTGTTCCAAAAATGATGCAATTTCCCGAATATTAAGGGCTTGTTCATAAGCTTCACACCAATCACCATCAAAGTAATCCTGTGAATCCATAATAGCAAAACTAGCCTTCTCATTTCGAGAAAAAATTAGTGCTTTTATAATAGGGCTTAAGAGTTCTGTTATATCAGGAAAGTTAGATTTTAAGGTATGAACTAATCTTTCTTTAATATCTGCATTTGGCTTTCCAGAAAAAACCCTACTTATTAAAGAAACAACCCAAGTAGATAACGAATTCATACCATAACCATAATTGTTCATTCCACTCACTATTCTTGAAAGAAACGGCATTTGGGTTTGAGTAGTTGCTGAAAATAAAATTGATAACATTTCTACATCAAAAAATGTATTAGTTTCAATTGGGAATTTATGCGAATTGTCTTTACTTGAATTTAATTCGTATATATTCTTATCTCCTTTGGAAATTCCAAAAGTTCTATCTTGGATATACTCTCCATTAAAATCTAGTACTAAAAATGAGCTAGACATTTTCAAATTGGGGAGATTATCCAATGAAAAGAGTTCATAGTATAATTTGTGTAATGTATTAGATTTCCCACTGCCTGTGTTACCAAAAATACCGATATGTGAAGCGAAAAATAAATTAACTGGAAGTTGAATCATATTTTGTTCGATTAAACTTTTTCCTATATCAATGGATATACCATTAGTTTCTTCGGCATAATTGTTAATGTAAATTTTATTTATATCTTCGTTGTTTGGTATAGAGCATAAATTACCTATCATAGGTAAAAATGAAGCCCCACTATAAAATTTATTCTGTTTAATATATCCTATTGTCTGAACTTCTAACACTCGTTTTATAGTGCTTTTGGAGAACCTTTGGTCTAAATTGTATTCTTTAATGTTATTATTGATATCCCAAATTGTTTCAGAGTTTATTCTAGCTACAATCTTTATGAACCCTTGGGAAATTATAACAAAGCTGTTTACACTTACATTTTTAATAAGATTTCCATTATGAATAAAAGTAGCATGATTTGTATTATCGAACGTAGCAATTTTACTTATAAAACCTTTAACTTCAACAACTATTCCAATTTCTAGATTATCCATGTTATTCACCTACTTCAAACGAATGAGACGGCTGATAGCTGTTTAGGAGGTCTTCTTCTATACACATATTGAATGAGTGAAAATTTAAGACTGGAATATCGTGAGATTCTTCCTTAATTAATTGGACTTCACGACTATAAATTTTCACACTTTCATTTAATTCGACTATGGTGTATTGAGACTTATCGAAATCTTCTTGCTCCCTGAAATCATCTTTATCTATTTCATTGATTAGAAAGTCATCAGGTTTAATAAATACAATATTTGTTGGTATTGAATGACTTGAAAAGTTAAATGTTGAGATAATCTCTTCTTTGTTATCATTACGGTAACAAATTACTATTACAATGAGATTAGGGTTATTTAGGGATCGTTGTACAACATCTGCAATATGTTCGTCGTAAAAAGAAAAGCCAAAAACTATTAATGCAGACTGTTCTTTTTCAAGTTCATAGCTTAATAGCCTCAACATATTAAAATAATGTTCTTCTATTAATGTAGTTTGAAACTTCTTTTTTGTTGGTAAGACAATCTGAAGCTTTTCTATTAATGAAACAAGTTCATTAAGCTCATGTTCAGAGTAGTTAGCAATTTCGTTAATGTCATCAATTAATTCTTTCAGGTTAATTTCCCTATTATTTAGTAAATCAATAAATTCTGACGGAGATGAAAATTCTTGATTTGCTAAAATCATATAATTCTCAATATCCGTTTCAAATTTACTCCAAAAATTAGAAAGTAACTGATTTATATCTTTAATCGTTGATAACGAAGATGTAATTTGGATTTTGGATCTACCTTTTTTATTCTTTAAATACTCTCTCCAATTTACTGAACCATGACATTTTATTAAGTTGATGACTGGCATTTCGCTTGAGTAATTATCAAAAACACCCGAATATAGAAGGGTTTTATTAAAATTGTCTGTATTTAATATCCTTTTTACGTAGCCATTAGCACCGTCGTTAAAAAAAATTCTAGCATTGTGTTCTAAACTAGTTTCAATGGCACTTTCCAAGAAAAGATCATAATTGGTAGTAATGATATTAACTCTTTTTGGAGATACCCTACTATTTCTCGTTTTTAAGAATTCTAAAATGTTATGAATGAATCGGGTATAATCATTTAAAATACTTAACATTAATTTAGTCTTTTCACCGCAATAACAATAACCGTTTAAATAGTTTAATAGGTATAAGTTATCCGAAATAGACACTTTATAGAACAGTGTTTTAATTAAGTTTTTCCCATTTTTAGTCAAATTAGCTTCGGATAGTATCTGCTCAAAATTACCTAGTGAAGAAAAGAATGGAGCAGAGGCTCCAGCACCAAATAAAAAAGTAGTGTTTTTTTCTAATAATACATTTTTCAAAATCTCTTTTTTGGCTATTTCCATATTTTTTCTCCTATTTAGTTTATTTAGTATATTGTATCATTTAGATAGGTGATGTTGTAGGAATATAGAACTATAAGCGATTTATTGAATGAATAATATAGAAATAGGTTCTACAAAGATATTATTCATTAGGCTAAAAAGGATTTTGCGGATTCAGTTACAAAATAATATTGGGAACAACGGTAGATATATTTGTTCTATCAAACAAGGAAGAACATCAACTGATCTATATTGATCAAATTAAATATAGAAAAGTTCTCTAGTTGATAAAGTTCGTTAGGTCAAAAAATATTATTCTGATTGTATTGTTTTTACTTTATCTTCATTAAAAGAAGACGCTCTTCAATTGAAACTTGTAAAAGATATCAAATTTTTTTGGTGATAACTCTAAATTGTGATTTGCATTTATTGCATTAAAATTGCATTATTTTAATTTTTTATATCAATTCATATGGATTGATACTTCTTTAAACCCTTTTATAATCAATGATATTGCTCTATATCTAACACAGTGAAAGTAGAGTGGGAATAAGAGGCTAACTTGATTTAAAGAGGGAATGCCTATTTAAAGGTATTTGTCCTACCAAAAATGATGAAAATGCAATGAATTTAATATGGTTCCCTACTAAAAACCCTACCAAGAAAAAATTTTGGTAGGGAACATTTTTGTTATCTTGAAATAAAAGGAGAGATTCTATGAAAAAAATAATTTTTATATGTTTAGGTGTAGTAATCATATCCTCGGTTATATATTTAAATATCAGTTCAGCATCTCTTAAAAGTGATGAAGATCATTTATCTGATATAGTTGATTTGACATGGGAAAAATATGATGTTTTAGCTTCCTCTATTCTTATAGATAGTTCGGTATTATTTTTAGAGATTTCTGATACAGAAAGTAAAATAGAAGTTGAGGAATTTGTTAAAGATAAGTTAGTGGAACGAGATGTAAAAACATATTCTACAGAAATCTTACTGGGAAATGTGGAAGAAAAGGAAAAATTAGTTAGTAATTCTAAATGAATTACTTAAGTATAAGGTATTTGATGATATTAGAGGATATGAAGCTGATACAGCTGGTTGTTAAAGGGTTCACCAGTTTATAGAAATTATTCGGAAACAAGTCAAACACCATTGTTATACATGCATATGGAGCAAGTGGGTCTCCTCTAACAAATAAGGGAACTCGTATAACTCAAGCAGCTTTTTATAATATTTCAAAATGGGAAGAAGAGTAATATAAGACATGCGAATTATCTTTTATTCTATCATTTTTCTTTTTCTTATTGTGGGGTGTCAACAACAGGAGCAACATCCTAATAAAGAATTAGAGAAAGTAAAAGTGCTTATTTATATTGTTCGACCAGACCAATCACCAGTGCAAGATTTTACAATTACTCTTAGTGAAACTGGTGAATCAGCCCCAAATATAGGAATGATATTAACTCTAACTGATGTAGACGGAAAAACAGAAGCAAATTTAAAAGTTGGAGTAACCTATGAAGCTTATTTAGTGAAAGATGATGATACAACACAATATGAAGAATTTACCGTTTCGGATAAAGTAGAGGAGAATGAATTTATTTTTGTACTTGAGGATTGATAAAATGCTGTTAATTTTTAATAAAAAAGGTTGCCTTAGATGGCAATCTTTTTATTTTTACAAATAATATGTAACATTGTAAATGTTTATTATGAAAGGTATGCTTCTGGTATACTATCAATTTTATGTTGTAGTAATGATTTTCTTAACATGAAAGTAGGAATACAAATATGTAATACGAAGTTATTTGCTTTCCATTCTTGATATTCGAGATAGAGACTATTTAAACCTTTTTTATTTTCAGTTAAAAACATCTTTTGCAACATGAAAAAATTCCTTTACAGCTGGAGAAGCATTAGCAATAGAATGACAGGCAAGTACAACTTCACGGCTATTATTAATATTTAGTTTGCTAACCTTTATATTTTGTTGGGTCTTTAGAAATAGTTCTGGACCAATTGTAACGCCAAGTCCTTCTTGTACCATGTTAGCAATGGTTGTACAGTCGTGCACTTCAAAAAGAATCGATGGTTTCAATTGCGCTTCTTCAAATAATTCCTCAACATGTGATTGATACATCCCTGTCGGCATAATGAAAGATTCTTCCTTTAAATCTTCCATATTTACTGTTTTTCTGGTGTGGAATCTGTGATCCGGATGATAAGCTACCACCATGTTGTCTTTAATAAGGGGAACCAAATCAAAATCTGGATCAGATTTTCCTTTTACAACAAACCCAATATCAATAATACCTGAACCCAACCATTCCGTGATTTCTTCATAAGTTCCTTCAAAAAACTTAAACTCGATCTTAGGATGCTTTTTCTGAAATTTTCCAAGCAATTTAGGTAATAAACATGAAGAAGCACTTGCAAAAGTACCGATACGAATAATTCCAGTTTCCAAATTGTTTGTTAACGCAATTTCTTGGTTAATGATTTCCACTCTATTTAATATCTCTCGAAGATGGGGAAGGATTTTTTGTCCTATCTCCGTAAGTGTTATTCCTTTTTTGCGATCACGAATTAATAAAGAGACACCCCATTCAGACTCTAAACTCGCAACAGCATGGCTCACGGCTGATTGAGTCATATTTAATGTTTCAGCAGTTTCTGTAAAGCTTCCTAGCTCGACTACTTTTGCAATGATTTCGTACCGCACAATAGTCATGAGTAATTACTCACCTCCCTCATTAAAAATATCAATTTTACTTATGTTAACACGAGACTTAAAATTAATACAACGTTTCAATTATAAGGAGATGTACAAAATGAAAAAAAATATAAATCAGCTAATCATTATACTTTTAGCTTTAGGAGCTTTTGTGACAGGAACAGCAGAATTTGTTGTTTCTGGAATTTTAGAACTTATTGCTAATGAAATGGATGTATCTATTTCATTAGCTGGTCAGTTGATTACGATTTATTCTTTATCTTATGCCATCGGAGCATTGGTATTGGTCATGCTAACGTCTAAATTTGACCGTAAAAAAGTGCTTTTATATGCCATCTCTGTATTTATTCTAGGAAATCTAGTTGGATTTTTCAGCTATAATTTTGTCATTCTTATGTTATCTAGAGTCATTATGGCAATGAGTGGAGGGCTATATATCGTTGTTGCCACCAATTATGCTGCTCAAATTGCAGTTCCTGAAAAAAGAGGTAGTGCAATGGCAACTGTCATTACAGGTTTTACTGTTTCATTAGTACTTGGAGTGCCTATCGGAACATTTTTAGCTGGATATCTTGATTGGCATTATATTTTCTTAATCATTGCTCTTAGCACAGTTTTTTTATTAATGGGACTTTATAAATTACTGCCAGCTATAGTCGGAAATCAATCGCTACCATTTAAACAGCAGCTACAAATTATTAAAGATAAACGAGTCCTCACTGGTTTAATGACAACGATCTTTTGGATTTTAGGATATACGATGGTTTTTGCCTATATTGCTCCATTATTAAGTCATACTGCTGGTTTTTCTATAGAAATGACAAGTATAGCTTTATTTGTTTTAGGTACTTTTGCTTTTATTGGTTCACGCTTTGGAGGATATGCGGTAGACAAATGGGGACCAAATCGAACGATATCTTTCAGTTTATGTGTTCATATCATTTCTTTGTTTGTACTAGCATTTACACAGTTCTCAACGGTCGGTGTTTTTATCACGCTAGCTTTTTGGGGAGTGGCAACTTGGACAACGACACCAGCAAAGCAGTTTTACTTGATTTCACTAAAACCGCAATCTTCTGAAACAGTGCTCAGTTTTAATACCGCATTAATGAATGTGGGAATGATGCTGGGTTCCGCATCAGGAGGAATCATTATTCAATATACGAAAATAGTAAATTTAAGCTGGATTGGTGGATTATTCGTTATACTCGGACTTATTTTTATCAGATATTCTTTCTACCTAAATAAAAATGTTATGGAGCACCATCGACTTTAATGAATTAAAAAATAATATCTAAACTCAACTGCTTTGATATACAGTCGGGTTTTTATTTTTTTCTTAAAAAATACTCTCCGATATTTGGCATTTCATAGAAAATCTTGTTGAAGGTTATGAAAGGGTAATCATCACCCACCTTTGCAGTTGCGAAGGGAAAGGAAATGCATGATAGAACCAGATTGTAACGAGTGGCAAGTTCGCTGTGCATTTAATGCCTTTTGTAAACGTGTATTGAAGAATGAAGCAATCAATATTTACAACGAAAGGAGACAACAACAAGCAAAGGTGATGACATTTTCTGTTCTAACTCTACTAGAAAATCAACTCTATTTCTTAGATAAATAATAGAGAGCAGAAACTGTCCACTTTAGTTTAGCAGTTAAATCTTGTAGGAAATAAATTCATAAAGATGTACTCAGGAAAGGATTATGTTGATAATATGATTGAGAAAAGCAAATGGATATTTTGCCCTATTTGTAAATCAAAGACACGTACTAAGGTTTGTGCAGTTACGATATTAATTAACTTTCCCCTTTACTGTCCTAAATGTAAACAAGAAAGTTTAGTCAATATTAAAAAATATAAGATTGCCATAGTTAAAGAGCCAGACGCTGAGACGCAGAGCCAATAATATGAGATTTCAACTCATATTATTGGCCTTTGTAGATTTTTCATTAATCAGAAATACATTGCATTTAAAAAGTGTTCATACCTTAAAATTAGAAGTCCTAGCTATTCTGATACATTGCTAAGACTTCCTCTAACTCGTTAATTATTCGCTGTATTAAAGGTTCTGGTGAGACTATTTTAATATGTTTACCCATTTTACTTAGTAAAGAGGAAATAAAATTCAAATCCTTTTCATTCACATAAGTTTCAAAGAGATACATATTATCGTTTATGGGAGAAATCGTTATGCTATCCCAAAGATGATTCTTTAGCATATTGAGACCTCTCTCCTGACAATGAATTTCTATTTTTATTTTATTATCAGTACGAAACATATACTTTTGAAAGTTATCCATCGTTATCTTTGGTATTTCTTTCATTTCAGTTATTTCTTGAAGTTCATTAATTTTTTCTGCATTTAGAATCTTGGTATAGTTCATTGATTCATTTGTAATAACCATATACCAAAGTCCATTTTTAAAAAGAAAGCCGATGATGAAATAAAGTCCGTTCATTTTTCTATCAGCATAAGTAATATGCAGCCATTTCTTTTTAGCCATTACTTGAATAAAAGGAGTTACATCAAACTCGCTCTTATTTACATGGATATGATGATACTTCACTTTATTTTTAAAGAAATCAATGCTATTCCTTTGTTCAGTAGTAGAATTGGTGTATATTTTATGAAAAATATCTTTATAGGTGGTGCTGAATGGAAGTGAATTCATATTCGAAATGCTGGTTAAGGCAAATATCAGAGCGTTACTTTCCTCATTTGTTAAATCAATTTTTGTTAAATTTCTTTCTCGGATGATTCGATAGCCACCGTGTCTTCCAGCTTCACTATATATGGGGACGCCCAGCATTTCCATTTCTTGAATATCTCGTAACGCTGTTCTCCTTGAAATGCCGAATTTTTCCATCAAATCAGAGAGGTTAAAGACGGTCTTTGTATTGACAAAGTGAATCATATGATATAATCGCATTGATTTTTTCATACAAAACTCTCCTTAAAGTGCCGCAAAGTGACACCATTAAATTTTATACTTGTATTATATCAAAATGATAAGGAGGATTTATAATGGAGTTTGAAGTATCACCCTATTTTTTAATAACGACAGACGCAGAAGAAGCACGATTGTTTTATGAAGAAATTTTTAATGCAACAACAGTCTATTTGCAAAGAGTGAAAGACAGACCAGAACAAGCAAAGATAGGTGTTTCTGAAGATGATTACAATCGAATTGACCAATCCGTACTACAATTTGGGAATATTAAAATAATGCTGGCTGATGATACAGAAGGTCTTCCTATTACGGAAGGGACTATTGTTTCTATTTGTCTTACCTTTAATACAGCGGAAGAAACAAAAACTGTCTATGACAGAATGATTGAAAAAGGTTCAAGCATATTAAGAGAATACAAAAGCGATTTTTATACAGAAGGCTATGGATATGTAAAGGATCCTTTCGGAATATGCTTCCATTTATTTACGAAAAGGCGAGTTTGAATTAATCTGATTGGTGTGAACATTTATCACTGGTGCAAGTATCGCACGGGAAAATGGCATGATATTGCCATTATTAGCATTTTGAAAAGTGAACACAATCAATTATATAATTTTAGAATTAACGAACTTTCAATTTACTGTAGACGATTTAAGAAAATAAAATGAAAAAAGTGCAATGAAAAAGAACAAAAGCGCAATGCACCTGCTTAGATGCGACAAGCATAAGACGAGCACGCGAAGTAGCATTTTTTGCGACGCAGCGGGATTGGCTTATGACTCGAGTAACTGGCGCCTGAAGCTGGATGTAGTATTTCTACGTTAGTAGAGTTATCCACAGTCCAAAATTTTATAATTGCCTATACCATAAAAAGAGTTAGAAACCCTTGATACAAAAAGGTTTCTAGCTCCCCTATATTTATTCCCACTTGACCATTACCAACTCGATTTTTATGTGGGACACGGGTTGGGATTGGTTGCCATGGAATTGGGATGATGGCATAAGTAAACTGGTCATGATGGCTTATATACAATCACCAATTTTGTTTGGATTATTAGCCTGTATTTATCGAATGCGAAGGGCTATTTAATCCAACAAGCCTATTCTCTCGATTTCATTTCACAAACAGCAGATGCGATTGGCAAGAATATGCAGACATTGGCTGGAATCACCGCAAGAGGTTTTAATAGTTCGGGATTTTATGTGGGGTTCTTACTTATCTTTATTTTAGTGATTGGTATTCACGTGGCATATACGGGCTTAATGAAACGAGAAACGACGAAAGCGAATCGGGCGATCCTAAACATTTTAGTCGTGTTTATTTTGTCTGCATCCTTTATCGCTTATGCGCAAACGCAAACATACATTACGAATATCAATGATTTTTCAGCAGATATTATTCAAGCTAGTTTAGATTTAGGAACCAAAATTTTGATGCCAAACTCTATTAATCAAGTAAAAGATAGTGTCGATATGATACGAAACAACTTGTATTCGATTCAAGTGGAACAGCTGTGGATGTTATTACAGTTTTATGATTCGGACAAAGAAACCATCGGTGAAGAACGTGTCGAAACCGTAGTTTCCATTAGCCCTGATGCAAATAACGGAAAAGACCGTGAAGATGCCGTCAAAACAGAAATTGAAGACAATGACAATAAAATTTAACGATTACAAAGACCACTACTCGCTTAGGAATGGTCTTTTTTTTATTTCTATTTAATATCGGGATTTCGATTTTCGTGTTTCTTCTATCGGGAATTATGATTTTCTCGCAGATTCTCTTTATTATCTATGCTATATTTTTACCCATCAGTTTTTTACTGTCCATGATACCAACCTTTTAAAACATGGGAAAACAAGCGATGATGAAGTTGTTTAATGTGATTATGCTTATCTTTACTTGAAGTAAAACAAAAAGGATGAAGATAAATAATTTATAAAGTTTCCTTGGAATTGTTTTCATTATGATACATTACAATTAGCGAAGGTCGTCGGAAAGGGAGAGAAATATGAATAAGAAAACAAAAGAAGCATTAGACGCAATGGAACATTTAAGAACGCCAGGTGATGTTGTGTATATTGTGATGAAACGTCAGAAAAGATCTTTTTTATTTCATTTATGGGATACCTTTATTGCTGATACCATATTATCGACTGTTTCAGATATGAAATTTAACATGATGTTTTTATTAGCGACAGATGAAGAAGGTAAATTGATAGAAGTGAAAAATGGCACGATCAGTGAAATGATAAACGTACCTAATTGGAGGTATGATGATAAAAAATATTTTAAAAAGGTAACAATTGATAACTTTATGTATAAAAAAGTGGAAAAACTGTAAAGGAGCGAGCAAATATCTAATAAAATATAATTATAGTTTCAAAGTATTTATTGCAACCTACAATGGATTTAGTGCATAAAAAATATGGGAGGGAAGACCTCCACCTATATCTATATTTTAAATCGAATTTTCCTTGTCTTTATGTTGCATCTTTTATTCTCCTTTTATATATGATGTTAAATAGTTAAATATGATGTAGAGTATGACTATATATAAAAGGATAGCTTAGTAAGCTATCCTAATTAGTATTATTATTTTTTGTTTAAGAGAGTGGAATATGGGAGGGTTAACAAAGAACATGGTTATTATTGTTTATTATTCTTCTCTTTATTTGCGATAGACGATCCACACATGTTTTAGTGCTAACATTAAAAGTTTCTTCGACTTCCCTAATTTTGTCTTCTGAATAAAATCAATATGATCTAGCATGTGATAAGGCACTAGAGCATACTTGCTAAAGTTATTTGCATCTTTTTTCTGAACAAAGTTTAGACTTTCGGACATAGATGTTTGAAGTCCTGAATGGAATTCTACATGACCCAGTTCGTGAAAAAAGTGTTCTCTTTTTTCTACTTCTTCAATTCGAATAAGTTGTCAAGTGGTGAGTTTCTTACTCTTGCTAAGAAAAAACGATTTTCTTTTTTCTGACCCGTCTTTACAGAGAAGTTTATGCGAACCTTGATTCACTTTCCGTGACTCTTCAGGAAAATGAGCGAAAACGGGAGGAGTTTGAGCAATTGAGACAAGAATGGGCGGCAGGCGTCACCCATGACTTAAAGACTCCTTTATTTTATATCTCGGGGTATACGGATATGCTTTTGTCGGATGAACATGAATGGAACGTAAACGAAAAGAGAGAGTTTTTGCAACTTATCCGAGATAGGGATTGATGATTTTGTTTTTAGTTATGATGGAGCTCCAATGATTAAATCGACGCTAGCTAGAATTATTCAACGTTATGCAAAGCTCTCAAATGTTCATCGTATTCAAGCTAAAGGGCTCCGACATTCTCATGCATCTTATCTCATTAATGAATTCAATATCTGTTTTAATTTTGTCAAAGCGTATGGGACATTCTAGTCCAGAAATTACATTAAAGCATTATTCACATATGTGGTCAGGTGTAGACGAACTGATTACGGAAGAAATGACGGGCAATATTAACATACAGACCGCGAAAAAATCAGGTGTATCATTTAATGGTAATCAAGCAGTAAAAAAATAAGTTCCGCCAGAATCCCCGCCAAAATAAATTGAAGGTGTGATAAACGTTGATGTAACAATGTTTTGACGTCACCTGTAAACTTGGAGTGGGAGTAGACTGCTAAATTTCGAATGATAAATTGCTGAAAAGGCAGTCGAATCAGTGGTTTGTACGTTGTCTGTTTGTATAGGATAACAGTTAATCCACAACAATTGTATTTCAAAATAAGACTCTCTTTTATTCACATCATTTGTGGAAAAAGGAAGGTCTTTTTTATGCCTAATATTACAGAGTTACTAGATGACTTTAAACTGAATCAACAAATTCTAGGGAGGAAGCCAAAATATATTGATATTTGTTCATGGCGACTTATTCATTGGAATGAATTTATGCAATTAGAACTTTCGATTGAGGATGTAGAAGATGTACAAGCAATCCATATTAAAAAGTATATCCAACATCGTCAACAATTAGCGGAACGGGTCATTGTCATGTTTAATGATAGTGAAGTGAAACGAATAATATATGAAGTTCAAGAATTATAAAGCCTGCCTTTTAGCCCTTCCAAAAACGATAATAATCAAATCAAAAACAACTCCCCAATCATGAACTTGAGGAGTCATCTTTAAAATGATAAGGCTACTGTTTTTACTAATCGGAGCATTTTTTCCTTTGTGGAATTTTAAAGGAAAAATACTGCCTAAAGTTGAATTGTGAGACGGAAAAAATGGCGAGTGCTATCCAGATGAAGCCAAAACTAATAAGATGTAAAATAGTAAAGCTTTCACGAAAAATGAAAATGCCAACAAGCAACTGAAGGGTTGGATTTATATATTGGAGGAAGCCTAATGTTGATAAAGGAACATGTTGTGCACCTTTTGCAAACCATAACAATGGTAATGCTGTGACGGCTCCCGCTCCTAAAAGCAATAGAGTTTCCACGAGTGAAATTCGACTGAGTGAACTGGTTCCTTCCACCTCAATGAAAACCAAAAAGGATAGTACTAGAGGCAAGATGAACATTGTCTCTAACGTAACTGAAACGATAGCATCTATTTTAACCATCTTTTTGACCAAACCATATAACGCAAATGATAAAGCAATTATTAGCGCAATCCAGGGGATTTGACCAAATTGAACCGACATGAGGAAAACGCCGACAGTGGCGGTAAATAGGGAGATGACCTTCCATCTGTTCAACCTTTCTTTTAAGATGATGACACCAAGTGCAACACTAAAAAGTGGATTGATGTAATACCCCAAGCTTGCTTCGATGACATGATTAGTTGTGACGGCCCATATAAATATAAACCAATTCGTACTGATGAGGAGCGCGGCAATGAACGTCCAAAAGACCATCTTCCCATGGACAAACACTTGTCTCACTTGCGGCCATCCCTTGATAAAAAACAAGATGAACGAAGCAAAAACAAAAGACCATAGAATTCGATGAGCGAAGAGTTCATAAGTAGAGATCTCTCGCAAGAAATACCAGTAAATGGGAAGGATGCCCCATGAGACAAACGAAGCAACCGTATACATCACACCAGTAGATTGGTCAGAAAGCTTTTTAATCATTTGAATTCCTCCTTAAGAAAGGTTTATCTATACGATAAAATAGTTCTTTTCATTTGTAAAACGAATGTTTATAATTGATTACATGAATAAAATTAATGTAAAGGCTAGGAGGGGTACCGATGACCATTATTCAAATAGAAGTATTCCTAAAAGTAGTGGAAACCAAAAGCTTTACAAAAGCGGGAGATATCTTGGGGTTAACACAATCAGCAGTAAGTCATGCTATTGCAAATCTTGAAGCTGCGTTGGGTTTCCAGCTAATCGTTCGGAATCGTTTGGGAGCCAAGGTTACTCCAAACGGAGAGATGATCGTTCCTTATATACGAAACATCCTACAACAAATACAACTAATGAAATTGGAAGCAGAGGCGATCACCGGTCTGCAAAAAGGTAAAATTAGCATCGGAACGTTTGAGAGTGTTACGATCAAATGGTTGCCTCATATTCTAAGGCGATTTAATCAACAATTTTCTCATATTGAAGTAGAATTGCGGGAAGGATCGTACGAGGAAATTGTTCAATGGCTTCAAACAGGAACAGTGGATGTAGGCTTTATCTTAGAACAAGATAAAAGAATTGTAGATTTTTATCCGCTAAAAGACGACCGTTTAAAGTTGCTGCTTCCATCCACCCATGAGCTAAGTAGGCATCAAAAAATATCGATACAACAGCTAAAATCAGATCCCTTTATTATGCCGTATAAAGGATGTGATGAACATGTACGAAAACTGTTTAAAAATCAAAACATAATACCAAACATAAAGTTTGTCATCAAGGATGTACACTCCATAGTTGCTATGGTTCAAGGGGGATTAGGGATTAGTATCATCCCCGAAATGACTCTCCCCGATCATCTTGATCAGATTTGTACAAAACACATTAGTGATGATGTCTATCGGACAATTGGAATCTCAGCTCCAGACTTTAAACAATTATCACCTGCAGCTGAGAAATTTCTTGAACTAACAAAATTCTGGATTTCTCACAAATCCGATTTTTAATCTTTATCACAATTAATAACGAAAATAAACCCCTAAACAACATTCAATATTGAATGATCACTTCGTAAATAGTACTTCGTTGTTTATTGAAAAAAAGCATAAAATCTTCTCCGCCTAGATTCGGCTAAACCGGTGAAGTAATTTGCATTTATTGCATTAAAATTGCGTTATTTTAATTTTTAATATCATATTATATGAGTTGATACTTCTTGAAAAATCTTTAAAATCAAAGATATTGCTCTATATCTAGCACCGTGAAAGTAGGTTGGGAATAAGAGCTAACTTGATTTGAAGTGGGAATGCCTATTTAAAGGCATTTATCCTACTCAAAAATGAAGAATATACATTAAAAATAATATAGTTCCCTACCAAAAACCCTACCAAGAAAAAATTTTGGTAGGGACTTTTGTTTTTTCATTGAATTTTGGTAGGGAACATTTTTAGGCATCTAATAAATTAAGGATTGGATAGTTTGATACTTTAAATGTTCTAGATTTTTATTTACTTAAATTCACTTGACAATCCACTATATCATGTAGTACATTTGTGTTACTACGAAATGTAGTGGATAGATTTATTATGGACGCATAATGAAAATTAAAGAGGTGTTCACTGTGAACAGGGTTCAAAAGTTATCGGATACTGAAATGGAAGTGATGGAGGTTATTTGGGAATGTACACCACCAGTTACTTCGACTGAATTATTACGTTTGTTTTCACAACGAGGAAAGGAGTGGAAGGGACAGACTATTTCCACGTTTTTGTCGCGTTTGGTGGATAAAGGAGCGTTGTCAGTTACAAGGCATGGTCGAGCAAACAAATATATACCCCGAATTTCGTTTGAAGATTACAAGCTTATGGAAACTAAAAGTGTACTGGATGGATTATACCAAGGCTCAGTAAAAAATTTAATTTCAGCTTTATATGATGGTGATAAACTTTCAAATCAAGATATTGAAGAACTTAAAAAATGGTTCTCGGAAAAGTAGGTGGTGTTTATGAGTATGATGATTCAACTACTTTTTGCCCTGACTGTTACAGGAAGCATCATTGTTGTTTGCCTTTTTGTACTGCGCCTATTATTACCAAATGCTAATTCCGTTAGATGGCACTATAGAATAGGGAAGATGGCTATTGTTTTTTTCTTTCTACCTATAGGACTTCTTCTTCAATGGATTTGGTCGTTTCTCCCTTTGAGTGCGCATACATCCGTATCAGATTTGGAGGAATGGAATTCGATTGTATCGAATGTTTCTCTTTGGCAATTCACACCATCTAGTGTTTCTACTGACATTTCGATTATTCTTTTAGTTATATGGGGAATGGGAGTGGTAGCTTTTGCTGGATGGCAGGTATACTCTTATCTTAGATTTTTAAAGAAAATACAACATACTTGTACTCCTGTTTCCCAGTATACGGAGATAGCTAAACAGCTTGTTTTGATACAGGGCGCTCTTGGTATTAAAAAGAATGTTGGTCTTGCTTACAGTCCAGTTATTCAGAGTCCTATTCTGGTAGGTTTGAGGAAACCGACTATTTATCTCCCGCAGGAGAATAGTGCAGGTGTGGATATGTCTATGGTCTTACATCATGAGTTGATTCATTTGAAACATAATGATTTATGGATTAAAGTGCTTGTGTTAGGCGCAAATGCTTTGCATTGGTTTAATCCTTTAATTTATGTTCTTCGTAGGTATATTCATAAATTGAGTGAACTATCTTGTGATGAAGAGGTAGTCAAAGACATGTCTTATGCCGAGAGAAAGCGTTATGGCGAAACGATTTTAAACGTAATAGGAGATTCAAAAGAATTGCCTGTTCGATTCTGTTCTTCTTTATCCAGTGACGGTAAGCAATTAAAAAGGAGATTGATTAAGATGATGAATGTGAAAAAAATGAAAAAGCGTACCAAGATAATTTCATTAACAGCAATGATTGCCGTTGGAATAATTGGTACGTCTACAGCTGTTTATACGTATGCAGGTGGTGTAATAGAACGAAATGATAAAGCAATAGCAGTAAATTCTAGTAATGAGAGTAAAGAACAAGCAGAAGGAGGTTCCTATGAATTAGTTTCGGTAAAATTATCTGATGAACCGAAATTCTCAAAAGAGGAATGGAAAAAAATTCTTAAACAAATCGAAAAAAATGAAGTTATTTTAGAAGAGGAATAACGAAAATATGTTGTGCTTTTGTTGTTATGGTAGTTAATTACTCATGGCTATTAATCCATTCCAGCACCTTTTTTCTTGTTCTTCCAAGAAAACCGACTCCATTCATTGATCTAACAAATTAAAAAGGTATTCGGATTGTAGTGTGGAACTCATATGTTAAAATAGAATAATAAATCAGTAAGATAGTCCTTTGTTCCACAAACGGGCCATTTATTGGCAAATGCTTTACTGATAAGGTGTAAAAATTAAAGATAAGAGGATGTACGTGATATGACTATGAGTATTATTGTAATTGCATCTGCATTTATATGGATTGCTG
Source organism: Pseudogracilibacillus sp. SE30717A (assembly GCF_037071985.1). Lineage (NCBI taxonomy): Bacteria > Bacillati > Bacillota > Bacilli > Caryophanales > Bacillaceae > Pseudogracilibacillus > Pseudogracilibacillus sp. SE30717A. Next base: position 369,964 of record NZ_JAXHDF010000003.1, read on the forward strand.
CGATTTATGAACTAATCAAACCTTCAAAGAAGCAGAATAACCGAAAAATCATTATTTTAACCTCTTTTGGTACTTTATCCACACTAATTATTACTATCTCACTTTTTCAGGGATTCCCATTTTTCCATTAACGGGTGTGATTGTGGAGTAAACAGGATAGCACTTTCTTTCATTATTCTTATGTGCTGTTCTGTTTTTGTTTTTATATTTTAAGAATCGGTTATTTATTATTTTCCATACTGTTTTCCGAATACCCATTAAAAAAGTGTGAGTAACCAAAACATTACACTTGAATAGTTGCTTTTTATAAACATTCCTAAATATATATTCAGCACATGGTACAATCACTTTATATCTTACATAATCACTAATGGCTTCCCCCTTATTTCCAAAAGCTGTCCAGCCCTCTGGTAATCCCATCAAACTTTCACATTCTAATGGGGTAAGTTATCGTATATAACCTTCTTTTTCTTTCCCCTCATACCCAAAAGAAAAGATATTAACTGAACCAGCTAGTAAAGTGGGAAAGGCTTATTTGTATTTGAAGAAAAAGCTCCCATGACGATTTCCAAAACAGAGATAATTGGATATGTTCCATTTGTTGCACACCTCATTTCCTCAATAATTCGTATTGCATGATAAGTTTTGGAATTAGTAACAGAATTCAACAAATATTTGATTAGGTGCAAATTGCACTATTTTATTCGATACAGTTTGTTTGTTTTTATAAACCTATAAAACAATTATGACGGAATCTTACTCCTCCACAACCGAGCCATATTGTGAAGTATAGTCATATTGATATCGGGTAAATTAATTTAATGCAAAGATCCATTTAAGTCCAAGATTATAAATGGGTGGCTTTCTGATATGTAGGTACAAATAAAAAAACACTTTGGTAAATAGGATAATTTAGGGTGTCTGTTATAAAGCTGACTGTATAAACGGCAGCTTCAGTGCGTTAATGGTATTTATTACTAACGGATTTATTCGACGTAGTTGGCTAGTAAAATGTCGCCCTTTGCTAGTTACAAGGCTACATTGAATAGGTAAAATAATATCTGTCTCGTTAACTAGGCAGAACACAATCACAACCAAAACTAGTGAATGTGAGATAGCTAAAGGAGGACCCATAATGAAGTCTAATACTCGTATTAAAATCCCGGCAGGATTTTGGGCAGGCATACACCAATTAGGGATTGCCCCTCAAGACGTGGCTCGAAAAGCACAACTACCGCTCACCATTATTACTGATCCAGTTGTCACCAACGACCAATATTTCGCGATTTGGGAGGCATATTCGGATCTTATTGATGACATTGCCAAAGGAATTATCAAGCTTACGACTGTCTTTGAAACAGCACATTACCCACCTGCAGTCTTAGCGACTTACCATGCTCGTGACTACCGTGACGCGCTAAACCGAATGGCACGGTACAAACAAATGTGTCCCCCTGAAAGCTTACGTATCACCGAGGGAGATGAGAACTGTACAATTGAACTAGATTGGTTGAATACTGAGCAATCGGGTCCACCTATGCTGGTTGGAATCACTCTGGCATTTCTCTTGGAGCTTGGACGTCGAGGCACAGGTCAACCGTTAATAGCGAAATTTGTCGAGTTTACGCAGTCGATGGGCGACATACAGGCACTTGAAGCTTACTTCGGCTGCCAAATACGAATTGGTGCAAATAGTAACAGGTTAACATTACATCGGAGAGATCTGGACCTCCCTTTTGTCTCTTACAACGAAGAGTTGCTGAAGATTCTGACTCCCGTCTTGGACAAATCGTTGGATGAGCAGCAAAGCAGTCGCTCAATTACCGAAATGGTCAAATGGATCTTAAAACGTAGCTTATCAGGGGGGCGCCCTGACATTCAGACTGTCTCAAGTGAGTTGGGAATGAGCGATCGTACCTTGCAGCGACGTCTTACTGACGAAGGCACGAGCTTCAAGCATCTTTTGACACAAGTCCGACATGAGTTGGCACGAGAGTACTTGGCAGACCCAGCGTTCGATATTAAAGAGGTAGCCTTCATGATTGGATATGAAGACCAGAACTCGTTCTACCGTGCCTTCCGTATTTGGACAGGTGATACTCCCTTTAATTGGCGTACTAAACATTTAGGTACTTAATCGATAAATTGGATTTGGCTTAGAATTAATTTTTTCACATTCTTACACTAATTATTACCTCAAAGGGTAGAAGCGTATTTATTAAAATCATAAAAGGTAAAGGAGAAATCTATTATGGATATGGGATTAAACAATAAAACAGCTTTAGTTACAGGATCAACAAAAGGTATAGGGAAAGCAATTGCCTTTGAACTTGCTAAAGAAGGTGTCAATGTATTAATTAATGGACGAAATTATGAAGAGGTAGAACGAATTGTAAATAAAATAAAATCGGAATTCCCGACTACCTCTCCACAAAATGCGACAGCAGATATTGTCGATATGGGGCAAAGAGAAGCTTTATTTGAAAAATACCCCACTATTGATATTTTAATTAACAATATGGGTATTTATGAAATTATGAAATATGAGGACATTGACGATGAAGTATGGGAAAAATACTTCCGTACGAATGTTCTTGCTGCAAATAGTTTATCTAAATTTTATTTACCAAAAATGTTAAAAAATGATTACGGTCGTATTATCTTTATTGCGAGTGAAGAAGCAATCATGCCTTCAGGACAAATGCCTCAGTATTGTATGACAAAATCAATGCTATTGTCATTGTCAAAAACCTTATCTAAATTAACTATAGGGACAGAAGTTACAGTCAATACAATCATGCCAGGACCGACACTCTCTGAAAATGTTCATCAAATAATTGAGGGTATATACCCTAATGCAGATATGACTTTTTCAGAAAAAGAGAAAGAATTTATGACTACAAACCTACCTCAATCTGAAATACAACGATTTATCAAGCCGATAGAAATTGGTAGACTGACGACATTTGTGTGCAGTCCTTATGCATCCGCATTTAAAGGTTCTCCAATCCGTATGGATGGGGGAATGGTACCGACTATTTTCTAATATTTTTCTATTCCATAAACTGTTTAACAATAGGATATTCTAATATTATAGTGAACTCGGTATGGGATAAATATAATGTTCAAAGTACAAAGATAGGTGGAGAAGATACAGAGGGAAAACTGTTCCAACATTATGGGTGAATGTTTATGATAAGGACGATATACCAAAGGTTGAACAGTATTTAGAAAAAAACTTAGGGTTTAGAATACTACGAAATCGATGTGTTTTCTTATGAGTCGCATAAATAATCTCTTTAAAAATAAGAATAGGTTCAGTATGTTTGGAAAAAAGTAATATGGGTGTGCTACAACCGGATAAAGTTATTTAACAAGAATTTACTAGACTGACTTGGTTTTTTAGAAATGAGGTCGTCGAATGGAGTCATTTGCTTTTCTTATTAAATTTATTACTATGTAAACACCGAAAAGGATCCAAAGATTAAAACTTTGGATCCTTTTTATCATCTCATTTTAGATGTATCATCTTTCTCCACTGTCGGTAAATATATTATTGATTTGAACAAATCACCATCAATATTTATTTCGAATTTTCCGTTCTGGTTTTCAATAAGACTTTTCGTAATAGATAACCCAAGCCCACTTCCATGTCCAGATCTCGATTCATCCCCTCGTTTGAATCGTTCCATTAATTCCTCCTCAGTAATGTTCAATTCATATTTGGAAATGTTTTTAAAACTAATAACAGTTCTATCACTCTCTTTGGTAATGTCGATATATACCCTTGAACCCTCTAGTGCATAATTAAAAATATTAGATAAAACATTTTCAATGGAGCGCCATAGTAGTTTCCCGTCTGCTATGACATACATCTTCTCCTTTGGATAATTAAATTTGAATGCAAGATTTTTTGTGGAAATATGTTCGCTTACTTCACCAATCCCTTGTTTTACCAAAGCAACAATATCAATTTCCTGTAAATCAACAGGTATATCCCCGCTCGAAGCCTTTGCGGCGGCGAATAAATCATCTGTTAACAATTTCAGTCGTTTTGATTTTTGATCTAGTATCTCAATATATTCCTGAATTTTCTCGGGGTCTGTTTCTGTTTTTAATAAATCTGTATATGTGATTAGAGAAGTAAGTGGTGTTCTAATATCATGTGATACATTTGTAATAAGTTCCGTCTTCATGCGCTCATTTTTCAATTCATTATGGACCGCCTGTTTAAAGCCCTCATTGATCCCGTTAATATTTGATGCAAGTGTCGCAAACTCCCCATCTCCATCAATATCAATATGGTGCTGTAGATTTCCTTCTCTCATCATTTTGGCTCCAGCTTGTATTTTATTGAAAGTCTTCACTTTTTTAAGCGCAAGCCAGACCGCAACTCCGATTGTAATTGGAAAAAAGAATAATGTCGCTGCAGTAATAATGGGATATACAATCACGACAACTACTATTTTCATACCAACACTACCACTATCATAAATATCTTTCACAAATTGATAAAACCAACGCACCACAATGTATAATAAAGAGTGACTGAAAAATGTTTTATTTTTTATATGTCTAATAAGTGATAATAATAATAAAGTGCATATAGCTACGCATAATAATGTAATGGAATAGACTATCCAACCCACCGTCCCAAAATAAGGTTGAATTTCATTCATAGCCACAAACCAGCTTCCTGTTAATACAAGTAACAGTATAATATTAATTTCAACATAAAGTTTATCAATAACATGCATGTGTACTATTTTATCTTTAAAAGAAACTCTTCCTGTCGTAACAATCAAATAAAGAAGGCTTAGGAAAAACACTGTAACATAAACGAGTAAATAATAGAGTTTGTTCATGGCAGCCGTCTTTTTTTCATTCCACTCACTTGAAAATGTATCAACATAGTTTTCCGTATAGCCTACAAATATCTTCGTATTTTCAGGGTTAGATGACCGATAAATATGTTGTCCTCCATAAAAGGGATCGTACTGTTCTAATTTACTAGGATACATCTTCGAATCATAGTCCTCACTAATATAATGAATTGGATATTTCTCAAATTGTTCATTTTTCGTTTGTTTTGTATTGGAAAATGTATGTTCGCCATCTGTCGCATAATATAGCCGATCCTTTTCCTTTTCAAGATTGTTTACAATCATCTGGAAATTTTCTAGTTCCTCAGCAATCATTTCTTCCCTAATTTTATCAGTCGTTTCTGTTTCATTATATGCTTCATCTTCTCTATCCCAGTACAACTCTTCTATTCGAAATTCTAACTCGTCATTATTTATTGTATTACCTTCTAAAATGTTTTCCTCGCTTTTATATGTATCAATAAGTTGAGCAAGTTGATTGATCGTATGATCATTTTCCATTTTGAAGAAGCTGCTCTCTATGTAGCTATTTTCAAAAATAATTTCGATATTTCCATTCGTTATTTTAAAAATATTGAATACTGCATGAATTGTACCTGCTACACAGGCAATCATCAGCAGAAATACAATTGTTTTTCCTAAAATTGAGTGGCTAAATTTTTTCAACCTTGTACCCAATTCCCCACACCACCTTTAAATATTTCGGTTCTTTTGGATTTATTTCAATTTTTTCTCTTATTTTACGAATATGTACAGCGACCGTGTTTTCTGGATGAAAGGATGGTTCATTCCAAACTTTTTCATAAATTTCTTCAATAGAGTATACTATTCCAGCATTCACTGTGAGAAATCTTAATATTTTATATTGTACAGGTGTCAAATAGACTGGCTCTCCGTCCACTGTGATTAATTTCTGTTCATCATCCAACATCAGTCCACCTGTTTGATGGATATGTTGTTTTTTTTCCATACTGCCAAGTGCAGTATATCTTCTTAATTGTGATTTTACACGAGCAATTAATTCAAGGGGGTTAAATGGCTTTGTCACATAATCATCTGCCCCTATGTTAAGCCCAAGTATTTTATCATAATCCTCAGATTTCGCAGACAACATTATTAGTGGAATATGATGTTCCTCCCTAATTTTCATTGTTGCCTTTATTCCATCCATTTTTGGCATCATAATATCCATAATAATTAAATGAATATCGTGTTTATCAAGCTGTGCAATTGCTTCAAGCCCATCCGCAGCTTTGAATACCGTATAACCTTCATTCTCCAAATATATCTTGATTGCATCAGCAATTTCTTTCTCATCGTCACATACTAAAATATTCATTTCGTCCATCCCTTCATAGAAACGTTTGTCCGTTTCATTTCTCTTCAGATTGTATCATATTGAGCTAATCTATCATGAACAATTTAAAGTGAAAATAAATCCCCCTTCCACCATGATTTTGAAGGTTACATTTAACATAACAACCAATTCTTATCGATTGGCGAATGAATTTCTTAAGGAATTCTTAATATTTGGTAATAGGGGGGAAATAGGCTTTATATTTCTTAGATGTAATCTAATCCTTGATAGTGGTGTATCATGATCAACCTTGGATTTTCAACAAAATAATTATGTATATATGCCTACTTTTCTTTATGAATTAACAACCGATATTATATTTTGAATAAATGAAGCAATTATTGAACGTTGTTTCGATTTTTAGGGGAGCATTTTTGTTGAAATAAGTGATAGACAATAATAGTCTAGAATTTGTGTATCATGTGAGATAAGAATAGGAGTTAAATAGGTTTGGAAAAGGAATTAAGTAAAAAAATTGAAGCTTTAAAATTAAAAATGATTCGTATCAGTGACGAAAATGGTATGAATAATTCGTTAACTATTCAAATTAGCCAAGAATTAGATAAGTTGATTAATGAATATATGGAATTGACACAAAAAAAGAACATCGAATAAAAAATTCATGCAATATCGTTGGCTATCCTGGATTTTAGTAACTGATATTTTTTAGATATATAGCATTCAATGCTTTTGCTTAGTATTTGTAAACGTTTCCGTGATAATTTTTCCTTGTTATTGAAAACTTTGTAAGGTCATTAGTAAGCAAGTTGACAACAACTATTTTACCTAATTTGAATGGATAAAAAGGTAAAATAGTTCCCTACCAAAAACCCTACAAAGATTTTTTTGGTAGAGAATGTTTTATTTATGTATTTCAATATAGTATGTTTGTTGATTGAATCATTGCATAAATAGGTGATAAAAATCGATTAATTATTGTTCAATTGATTATCTATTCATTTGTGGTAATATTACAAATGTAAGGAGGAATTCTAATGGGTTTATACTCTATTTTTGTAATTGATAACCTTCATTATTAATGTCAACTAGACCAAATAATGAAGGAGAATATAGACATGGGTATTTTTTGTATTTTTGTAATAGATACAGTTCATTATCAACCAAATGAAAAATAAAAGGTTATAATGAATAGTGGAAATTAATTCGTTGTAACCTTATTGGAGAGGTTATAATGAACAAAAAAAATATAAAAGTCAGTCAAAACTTTATTACTTCAAAATACTATTTAGAAAAAATAATAAATCGCATAAATTTAAACGTTAAAGATAATGTTTTTGAGATAGGAGCAGGTAAGGGTCATTTCACTTTGGAGCTTGTAAAAAGGTGTAATTATGTAACGGCAATAGAAATTGATCCTAAATTATGCGATATAACACATAATAAGCTCTTAAACTATTCTAATTATCAAATTGCCAATGTAGATATATTGCAGTTTAAGTTTCCTAACCAAAAACCGTATAAAATATACGGTAATATACCTTATAATATAAGTACAAGTATTGTTCGAAAAATAGTTTTCGAAAGTACGGCTACGATAAGTTATTTAATTGTAGAATTTGGGTTTGCTAAAAGATTATTAAATACTAATAGATCACTAGCATTACTCCTGATGTCAGAGGTGGACATTTCTATTTTAGCAAAAATTCCTAGAAACTATTTTCATCCAAAACCTAAAGTGGACAGTGCGTTAATCATGTTAAAAAGGAAATCAACAAAAATGTCATCCAGAGAGAGAAAAATATATAAATACTTTGTGATGAAGTGGGTTAACAAAGAATATAAAAAATTGTTTACAAAAAATCAATTTAATAAAGCTTTAAAACATGCAGGAATAAATGATTTAAGAAATGTTGACTTTAATCAATTTCAATCTCTTTTCAATAGTTATAAGTTATTTAATCATTTAAAGTAAAGTGAATGCGGTCGATAATTTTGGAGCAAGGGTTACTGTAATTATCAACAAGAAAAATTAATCTAAATTATAAGGCAGGATAGTATAATGATATAATATCCTGTGATAATCTACCAACTGCATTAATATTCGTAATCGAAAAAGGGAGCTTTTGTAATGAAAAGAATTTTAATTTTGTTTTTATCCGTATCCATATCAATATTGTTTATAACAGCTTGCAGTGATAAAAATGGAACAAAAAATGCAAGCAATGAAACAAATAATCAATCGGAAGAACGATTAGAAAATGAAGAAGATAACCAAATAGAAGACGATAAGAATGATGATAAAGATGAAGATGAGTGGGAAATCATTGGTAGTGGACATCAAAAAGGACTGAAAATTGGCGAGACAGGTACTGTAATCAGTGGTGTTCTTGATGAAAATGATCGGTATGAAATCACTTTAAACGACTTTCAATCAGTAGAGGAGGAGGAAGTTGAAGGTGAGAGGATATATAATGAAATATTTCTTAAAGCAAACGTGACGATAAAAAATATCGATGAGAAAGCTTTCTCACTTGACTCTATTTTTGAACCGACTGTCGGTGATGAGGATTTAGATGATATTGAATTATTCCCAGCGTTTAGAGTAGACTTTTTTCAAGATGATAAAGGAACACCAATGGAAAATCAGATGATTGAGCCTGGAGAAACTGTTATAGCCGATTATTATTTTGATACAGAACAAGCTGATTTGTATCGCTTTGCATTCGGTAATTCAATGGATCAAATCGTTAAATTTGCTCAATGGAATATTAGTAAGGATGAGATGTAGCTCGGTGCGTTTATAGTTCCTTACCAAAATCCCTACCAAAAATAATTTGGTAGGGATTTTTATTTGGGTAATCGGAAAAGAGCGTAGAATTATTTATGAGCATACTCTTTTTCAACAATTGGGGACGATTGTTGAAAGGTATATTCTATTGGATGGATGCACATCATCCAAATGGTTTGTATCCACATGATTACATTATTAGTTTGCTCTTTTACTTTTCATATAAACGATGGAAATTTTTTGAATTGAAAAAGTTATTCTATGATTAACAATATGTTTATGGATTGGAAGTTATTTTAGTCGGTTTCAAACGGGTGGGTTAAATTTCGGTTGCATCTTGCACACATAATAAAAATCGAGAAGCCACCACTTCAAGTAAACTGTAAGGTTTAACTAAGTGATGGGGATTCACATATTCAATAGATAAAAAACTTCTTTTGTTCCCTTTAATTTTCCATTTTTATTTCGATTGTTGTTCCTTTATCTTTTTCACTTGTTAATTGAACAGTGCCTCCATGTGCTTCAACGATATCACGTGAGATAGCCATACCAAGTCCTGTTCCATGAACGTTACTCGTATTCGTGCCACGGTAATAACGCTCAAATAAGAACCTTTGTTCTTCCTTAGCAATACCTTTTCCATTATCTGAAATTATAATACGGTTATCTGTTACAAAAACATCGACTTCGACATCATCTTCATTATGAAGTAATGCATTATAGATAAAATTAAGTAAAGCACGCTTCATTAAATGTTGGTCAATTTCCCAATAAAATGTCGTAGTCTGACTGTTATACCGAATATCCTTCGAACTAAATTGTGGATCATTTAATAAATCAATGACCAATTCCCGAACAAATTGTTCCATGTTAGTCTGTTGTAGGTTCAGAGGTAGCTCTTGGTTCCGTAATCGCATCGTTAAATTAAAATCGTCTAGAAGCTCTCTCATATAAAGAGATTGACGTTCAATAACCTCTGTATATTCTAGTCTTTCTGCATCCGAAAGTTCTTCACTTCGCAACAATTCTGCGTACCCACGAATGGAAGAAAGTGGCGTTTTAATATCATGTGTGACATTGCTAATCCATTCTTTACGCATCTCTTCTAGTTTTTGACGTTCCTGCTCAAAATCTTTCATTGTATTCGCCACATCGTTCAAATTGGCAAAGACATGCTTAAATATGCCTGGTCGCTTCGGCTTCTCTGCTTCAAATATCCGCTCCTTTAAAGAATGAATTCGTTTAATTATATGATCAACAGGTTTCGTTAATATTGTACTGAATAAAAATCCTACAATAGTAGCAATGACTAAATTGATAATAAAGATTGCTCCTAGAAATCGGGTAATATAGAGCAGCGTCTTTTGTCCGTTAATCATTAAAACAAAACGTCTTTCTGATGAATTAGGAACAACTACTAAATAATTGTAATTCTCAAATTCCCCAATAAAATACGTATTCAATTTATCATCCATATACTTGTATTTATGAATCAGTTCAAAGGGACTGTAGTGGTCAGTAGCATCCTCAGGAGCATGATAGGAATGGAGAACATTCCCATTTTTGTCGAGGATTTGTAACCAAGCACCGTATTGGGTTAAAGCTTCTTGACCGGTAGACGAGACAAGTAGTTCATCGTCTTCTATATATAAATATTTTTGAAACGTACGAGTGAAGTTTTCCATGGAATTACTATCAAATTGGTTGGTCTCTTGCGCACCCTGAAAGTAAAGAAATCCAAGGAAAATGATTGTATTTATAACAAATACAATGATAACAATGCTAAGAATAGATAGTAAATATCGTAGCGTAATTTTCCATTTCAATCGATCTCACCTTTTTCTAGCTTCTTATTCTGGGATCAAGCGATAACCTAGCCCCTTTATTGTGACAATATGCTTTGGCTTTGATGGGGAATCCTCCACTTTTTCACGGAGCCGTCGAATATGTACCATTAAGGTATTATCAGCTCCAAAGAAGTCCTCTCCCCAAACAGTCTGGAATAGCGTTTCTTTACTTAAAATTTGGTTAGGGTGGCGAAGAAAGCAAGCCATTAATCCGACTTCCTTTGCTGTTAACTCCAAGCGTTGCCCATTTTTACATATTTCTGTTTCCTCAGCGTTCATCGTAAATATTCCAACTGTTTTTTCCGCAGTTTGAGCACTAGGATCCATTGTATAAACACCGGCTCGCCGAAGCTGAGCTTTTACACGATAAGCCATTTCTTTCGGGCTGAATGGTTTGGTAATGTAATCATCCCCACCTATCGCGAGCCCAAGTATCTTATCCACCTCATCTGATTTGGCAGATAGAAATAAAATCGGAATGCGCGATGTTTCTCTGATTTTTTTACAAAGATCGTACCCCTCACCGTCTGGAAGCATGATATCTAAGATGGCAATGTTAGGTGAGAACCGCACGAATTTTTCCCAACCTTCTTGTACGGTACCGGCCGTTTCTATTAAGGAAAAACCTTCCTTTTCTAACGTAGTTTTCATCAGCTGACATAAATCTTTTTCGTCATCGACAATTAATATGCGTGGTTCCTCCATATTTTACATCCTTTCACTATATATCCTATTTACCTCTCTTTATCATAACAGTTTTTTATTTAGTAATACTTAATTTAAGGATTTTGTAAGGATGCCGTGTATTTCATGTAAGGCTGACGATGTATAGTAAATGTATACGAAAGAGGTGCATAACAAATGGAATATGTATTAAAAGTAAACAATGTAGAAAAAACATATGGGAAAGGCACGAATACTTTTGAGGCTCTTAAAAATATAACATTTTCAATAGAACCAGGTGAGTTTGTCGGTGTAATGGGACCATCTGGTGCTGGGAAATCCACATTATTAAATGTACTGGCAACAATCGATTCCCCAACGAGTGGAGATATTTTTATCGAAGCAGATAATATTGCGAAGATGAAAGAAGATAAGTTGGCAGACTTTCGACGAGATCATTTAGGATTTATTTTTCAAGACTATAATTTGCTAGATTCTTTAACGGTAAGAGAAAATATTTTATTACCACTTGCAATTGCTAAAATGCCAGCCAAAGAAATTAACGAAAAGGTAATTTCTATAGCCAAAACATTTGGCATTGAAGATCTATTAGATAAATATCCGTATCAACTTTCAGGTGGACAAAAACAACGGACCGCTTCATCTCGTGCATTAGTAACGAAGCCTAAACTATTATTTGCGGATGAGCCGACAGGAGCACTTGATTCTAAATCAGCTACTGAATTTTTGGAAAATCTGCGTTCCTTAAATATTGAACAAGAAGCTACAATTATGATGGTCACACACGATGCCTATGCCGCAAGTTTCTGCCGACGAATTCTTTTTATAAAAGATGGGCAATTATCGAAAGAAATGGTTCGTGGTAATCGGACACGCAAAGAGTTTTTTCAACTCATTTTAGATGAATTGGCAAATTTAGGCGGTGATGAGCATGACAATGTTTGACTTAGCACTTAAAAATATTAAACGTAATCTAAAACATTATGCTCTCTATATTGGAGCAACCGTGTTTTCAATTATTATTTATTTTACTTTTGCTACATTAAAATATAGTGATAATTTAAGTGGCTTAGCAGAAACATCCAGACAAATAAGAGGTATTATGAGTGGTTCTGCTTTCGTGTTAATGATATTTGTGGCGATTTTTATTTTGTATTCCAATACGTTTTTTATGAAAAAACGAAAAAAAGAAGTGGGATTGTACTCTTTATTAGGGGTAAGAAAAAAGAAAATAGGTTATCTACTTTTTTTCGAAAATATGATGATTGGAATTATTTCATTAATTATAGGGATTGGACTTGGTTTCTTTTTATCTCAACTCTTCTTAGCTATTTTACTGAAATTGATGGGAATTCAGATGGAACTAGGATTTACTTTCTCGTCTCAGGCCGTTATTGAAACATCTATTGTGTTTTTCGCTATCTTCCTAGTTACTTCATTACTTGGCTATCGTGTTATTTATAAATTTAAATTAATTGATTTGTTTCAAGCTGCTAATAAAGGAGAAGAAAAACCGAAGTCACGTTTAATCATCGCATTGGCAGGTCTATTATCCTTAATTCTAGCTTATTGGATGGCATTACAAGATTTGATGACGTCAGATGTATGGCACCATCTAGGTTTAGCTACACCACTTTTAATCATTGGATTAACGATTATTGGGTCCTTTTTATTATTTAATAGTGTGCTCGTTTATGTTTTAACCAAATTGAAAAAAAGAGAAGGTTGGGCTTGGAAAGGTCTTAATGTGATGACAGTTTCACAGCTTCTCTATCGTATTCGTGGTAATGCTAAGACATTAACAATTATCACTATCTTAAGCGCAACAACGATTACAGCTGGTGGTGCGGTGTTTGGGATGTATTATAACACCGATAAAACTGTTCAATCATTTGCACCATTTTCCTTTATGTGGCAAGGGTCACAACATGAAATCTCAGATGAGTCGGTAGAAGTTGCTATTGATTTTGAAGTGAAAAATATACGTGTTTCTAGTGAAGAAATGGATAGAGAATACAATATTATTAATCAATCAACATTTGAACAGCTTGCGCAAGCGTTGGACTGGGATAATATTGAATCAATAAACAATAAACAAGAAGAAGCATTATTGATAGACCCTTTCTACGACGAACGTTGGTCAGAAAAGACTGAAGAAGTATTAGTGGATGGCAATCCGTATCAGATTAGTAAAATGTACACCACATCTATTGTTAATATAGAAGTGCTGTCAGGAAGCATGCTTGTCTTAAGTGATGAACAGTTTGAAGCATTAGATCATAAAGCAATCGATTATCATGTCATTCAACTTGATAATTATAAAAAGCACGCAGACTTATCTGAGCAATTAGCTTCTTCCCTTGGTACGGAGAATTTTTCAAGTGCAATTCGTGATTATCAAGAATCATTAAAAAGTTCAGGCACTCTATTGTTTGTTGGAAGTTTCTTAGGATTAGTGTTCCTATTAGCAACAGGAAGCATTATTTTCTTTAAAATGATGACAGAAGCAGAAGAAGATAAGAGTAAATACGGGATTCTTTACAAAATTGGTGTATCCAAACGTGAGATGAAGCAAACGATTCGTTATCAAATGGGCTTCGTATTTGTCGCACCATTAATCCTCGGATTAATGCATGGGGCTGTCGCTCTAATTGCTTTTTCAAATTTATTGCAAATGAATTTATGGAAGCCGATCTTATGGTGGATGCTCGCATACACACTCATCTACATCATTTATTATTTCATTACCGTAAGAGGATTTTATCAAACAACGATGCAGGAGGAGAATTAAATTGAAAAAACTATTTGGTTTTATCGGTATTTTAGTATTATTACTAGTCGTGGGAGCCGTATTATTGACAACAGTAGATTTTAATCGTATGGGGAAGAATAATGTATATGTAGAAGTTATAGAATCGACCGAAATACAAGAAGATAAGCTAGATACTGGTGAAGTGATGACTAGCTATTTATATAAGCAAACAGCATTTAATGAAAAAGGGGAAGCAATAGAAGTGGAGTTTTCCGCACAAAAGGAATTACGTCAAGGAGCATTTTTAAAACTATATGTAAAACAAGGAAATAAAGTTACTTCATACGATGAAGTGAAGTGGGAGGATGTTCCTGCAGAAGTCCAGAAGAAACTGAAGGAACAGGAATAGTGAAATCCTTACAGAAAAGTATAGTCGGGTGCCTAGTAAAATAGGCTCCGACTATATTTATGCATTTTTAAAAAATATAATCAGTGGAAGATACATAGATTTTCTTCTAGATATATTTAAAAAAGTTTTAAATGCACAGAGATTTGCCACTCGGTACGATTGGCTCTCAGTTGAGGAGGTGATGTGCTAATTTTATTAGATATTCTATATTTAATTAATCACATATTCTTAAGACCTAACTCTACAAATTATAAATTAGATTTCTGGCAGCTATATCAATTACTGGTGAATTAAGTATTAAAATTCGTTCTATATTTTTCAAACGCTTCCAATATAAAATATGGGAATGGCTTTTCCCTTGGAGTAAGATATAAACAATCTTTTCTTTATGAAATTTACTAGAAATCAGCATTTTTTAGTTTCCACAATCCAAGGATATTTGAAATGAGTATCCATGACAAAAGGATTAATATGGCGCTCATCAACTGACCATTAAATGTGAGAGTACCCATTTCAGCAAGGGCATGCAATGACTTTTCCGGTAGCAACACTAAAACCATGTCTGAGAAACCAGCCGGGAACAGTTTAATTAAAGCAGGTAGGAACATAACGCCAAGTGCGAACATAATTCCACCGGCAGCTGATCGAAAGTAAAATGTACCAGCTGCACTTAATAAACTATAAAATAACGGCAGAATGACAGTCCCAATCAGTTTAGACAGCAATGCTTGATTGTTGAGTGAAACTGTATGCATGTTATTTGCAAGAAGGACAATTTGATCTAATCCAAAGATGATTAAAGTCAAGGTTATACTTATAATGAGAGATAAAATCATGATAAAAAAAAATTTAGAGAGATAGAACTTTTGACGAAGTGGCATAATCGCCAAAGATGTATGGATGGAACCATGTGAAAACTCTTTGGAAATAAAAGTTGCTGTAAAAATAATCAGCATGATGGCCGCAACATCCATCCCCAGCAATGAAATATCAATGACTTCCATAGCTGGCAGTTCAGTTAAATTCTTTCCCTGAGTCACTCCAAGGGTAAATAAAAAAATTAAACCAAAAGATATACTCAACAAACATAAAACTATTAAATAATTTCGATGGCTTGACAGAAAATTGATTTTCTTAAAATCAGCCTTGATTAAGTGCTTCATTGTTTTTCCCCCTTTCATACTTATGTGATACGTAATCGGCTTTCCCTTTGGTTATTTCCATAAATAATTCTTCCAATGTAGGTTGGACTTTTTTGAGCTGGTAGATGACAATATCATGTTCACTAGCAAGATGACCAATTTCTCTTGAATCTAAATTCCGTACTTCCAAACTATCTTTTTTTTGCACCACTTCAGCACCATTTGTTTTTAAAGCCTTAGTCATTTTAGCCAAATCATTTGCTTCAACATAGACAAAAGAATTTAAACTTTTTTGATTCATTTCTTTAATGGTCATATCTGCAAGCAGTTTACCTTGCGCAATAATGATAATACGATTGGCTACGGCTTGTATCTCACTCATCAGGTGACTCGATACAATAACAGTTTTCCCTTCATCTGCAAGCTGTTTAAATAACTTCCGAAGCCACTTAATACTATCTACATCCAAACCGTTAAATGGTTCGTCAAGAATAATTGTATCGGGATTACTTATTAAAGCAGTTGCAACTCCTAATCGTTGTTTCATGCCTAAAGAGAAAGACTTTATTTTTTTATTTTGTACTTTTTCCAATCCTGTAGTTTTTAACATATCCTCAACTCTGTTTTTATCAATATTAGCGGCTGTTGAGATGAATGATAAATGTTGACGTGCTGTTAAGTTAACATCTATAGCCGAAGGATCAATTAATGTACCAATTTTTTGTGTCGGCTCAGCCAAGGAACGATAACTTTTATTGTCCACGGTAACTTTCCCAAAGGTGGGATGTACGAGTGAAATAATCATTTTCATTGTTGTCGATTTACCCGAACCATTAGGTCCTAAAAACCCTGTCACCACACCTGGTTTAAATGTTAAATTCAATTGATCTACAACTGTCTTTTGATCATATTTTTTCGTTAAATTGTTTAATTTTATCAATTCTTCTCACCCTTTTTCTCACAATAATATTTATATACACCATCAATAAAATCATTACAGAAATTAAATAAAAACAGATCCTCTTCCGGCCATTGATGACTTTGTTCCAAACCGCTAGTATAAGCTTCAATCACTTCAGAATTGTGATCTGTCGCTCTTTCGATAAATTCAAACCATTTTTCTCCTAACTGATAACCCGTATCACTTTTGTAAGGAACGTTATTTATTTTGTGCGATGTGGCCTCCAAAATAAGTTTTTTCCAATGCCAATAAACTTCAACGATTTCTTTATAGTTGGGATCCCTTTCTTTAAAAAGTTCAGTTGTTTTTTGGTCAAATGAAACAGTAGAATAATCGAGAATCGTTTCTTTATTCAATTTAAGTGCAAGTTCCATCATCGATTCCAAGTCCTGATTTGAATGACCCGTATCAATGGTTGCAACAATGGCCTCGATAATAGCAATATTCATTTTGATTTCCATTTCCTTTTGAAAAAGAATTTCGGCTTGATCTTTTAAAATATCTCTTATATCGTGCTTATTATTGACATTGACAAGATGGTTTTTAATCTCCTTGAGTGGAACACCTAACTTTTTATAAAAGAGAATTTGTTGAAGGGTTAATAAGTCATTTTGTGTATAGTACCTAAGTTTTTTATTTTTATCTCGTTTTGCAACAAGCAACTCGATTTTATCGTAATACTGAATAGTTCTGATGGTTGCTCCAGACAATGCTGCCAACTCACCAACAGAGTACAGTTTTTCACACACATGATCACCTCTTAACATTATTAAACCATGTGACGTAACGTCACGTGCAAGTAGTTTGTAGGGAAAAGTTAAATTTAATATAACAAAACGCCTTATACAATAACAATGTGCTTATTCAAAAACGCATTATTGGAATAAGAAGGCACTATCCAGATATGATGGGCACCATCTAAAACTAATACCAAAAAGACGCCTTGTTTAACAAGGGCGTCCAATGTTAAAAAAATCCAATTTTATTAAAATCGTTAATGTATCCACCCTTGTTGCTCTTGTTCTGATCGATTCTTACTGTATTAGATACTCCATCTGAAAATAAAATGAATTTACCCTGATGTAAATTTATACAATGCTATGGTTGTATAATTATTTACAATGAAAAATGGGAATATCAAAAAGAATATGTGAGAGAAAAGTTTTCAAACGAAGAAACAGGTGAAATCTAATGGAAAAAACGTAAAACAGATGTCGAGTCAGTTTTTTGAGTCTTTGAAAGCTAATTTAGGTTTCACTCGAATATCAGGATCGAGGAACCCCTAAGGTACACAACGAATTAGGTTTTATTGAAACGAATTTGGCACACAGGCTCTTCAATTGGAATTAATCGGATGGAAGAATCATTTATTTTTTCTTCTTTCGTCAAGAACGAACCCAAATCCCTTTTTGGACAGAGCTGTTAACTGCCGCAAATTCATCAACCTCTGTTAGGTGTAAACCCGGCTTCTTCACAAAACTGATTCGTTATTTCTTGAAAGTGATCACCTGCCTTAAAACAATAAAAGATCATAAGAGTTTACTCTGTTGATAGGGAACGACCCCTTTGTTAGTATTGACTTGATAGTCTTTTGGCTTGAAGAATTGCTAGATAAGCTTTAAAACGATTAAAATCAAAAAGGAGGAATTAAAATGGTAGAAGTAAATCAAAACATCGTTCCGCATTTATGGTTTGACAAAGAGGCAAATGAAGCAGCTGAGTTTTATACTTCCATTTTCCCAGACTCAAGAATTATAAATGTAACAACACTCAAAGAAACACCATCAGGCGAATCTAATTTAGTCTCTTTCGAGTTGTGGGGAAAGAAGTTTATGGCGATCAATGCAGGGCCTTTTTTCAAATTCAATCCGTCGGTGTCGTTCATGGTTAATTTTGATCCATCGCGGGAAATAGACGCGAGTGAAAAATTAACTGAGGTTTGGAACAAATTGTCCGAAGGCGGTACAGTGCTAATGCCACTTGATAAGTATCCGTTTAGTGAGAAATATGGTTGGATTCAAGATAAGTTTGGTTTGTCGTGGCAGTTAATCCTTACCAATCCAGAAGGTGATGAGAGGCCATCGATATTGCCCTCGCTCATGTTTGTCGGTGATAAATGCGGTAAAGCAGAAGATGCGATGAATTTTTATTTATCCGTATTTAGGAATTCAAAGCAAGGGCTGATTGCTCGCTATCCCGGGGACATGGAACTCGACAAAGAAGGAACCGTCATGTTTTCTGATTTTATGCTTGAGAACCACTGGTTTACTGCAATGGACAGTGCACAAGATCATAAATTTAGTTTCAACGAGGCAATCTCATTTATGGTATATTGCGACACACAAGAAGAGATTGATGACTACTGGGATAAGTTGTCTGCGGTTCCTGAAGCCGAGCAATGCGGCTGGTTGAAAGATAAGTATGGAGTGTCTTGGCAGATTGTGCCAAGAGAAATGGAAAAGATGATGGGAGGGAGTAGCACACCAGAAAAAATTGAACGTGTTAGTCAGGCAACTCTTAAAATGAATAAGCTTGAACTTGCGGAGTTACAGAAAGCATACAATGGAGAATGAAAATACAGACCGTTTTAGATAAGATAGTAGAATCACTCGACATTAAAAATACAGGATATTCGGAAATAGTGTGGAATGAGGGTTAAAAAGCTATCGGTATATAGATATTTGTTTAGGAAACGGAGAAAAGTGAGGATAT